>JBNMIS010000015.1:0-28919 GCA_050873385.1 Bacteroidales bacterium
ACCGATTGCGAAATCTCCACATTGTTATAGCCGTAAATGCGCAATACATCTTCCACTACATCGCACTCACGTTGCACATCCACGCGATAGCGGGGAACCAAAAGATGATATACTCCGTTTTCCTTGCTTACGATACGCATTTCCAAAGCCTTAAAAATAGTCTCAAGCACATCTTCACCCAAGTTTTTCCCGATGAGACTATATACTCGGCTTTCTGTCAATTCCACATCCCATGGAGCAAAAGGCTCCTCTGCCGAATAAGGAACAACCGATGAAGATATTTTGTCCACGGGGTCAGCGACAATTTCACCGCCTGCCACCTGCTGAATCAGCAATGCACAACGTTTCAGTACATACATTGTGTTGTTCGGGTCACAGCCTCTCTCATAGCGGAACGATGCATCCGTCGAAAGTTGATGTCTGCGGGCGGTTTTTCTTATACTCACAGGATCGAAGTACGCACTCTCCAGAAATACATTCTTTGTATCATCCGATACACCCGATTCCTTGCCTCCGAACACACCTGCCATACACATTGGTTTCTCCGTATCGCAAATCATCAGATCTGCTGCGCTCAACTCACGCTCCACATCATCCAACGTGACGAACTTCGTCCCCTCTGCCACATTCTGTACTATCACTTTTCCGCCACGGATCTTGTCTGCATCAAAGGGGTGAAGCGCTTGTCCCATCTCATGTAAAACAAAGTTTGTAGCGTCCACCACATTGTTGATTGAGCGGACGCCGATCTCTTGCAAAGCATTGCGGAGCCAATCGGGAGATTCATTCACATCCACTCCGGCAATAGTCAAACCTGAATAACGGGGACAAGCCTGTTCTTGTCTAACCTCAACTTCTATTGGTTTGTAGGAACAGTCTTTCGATACTGCAAAATCTGCTACGGAAGGTTTTGTCAATTCCACCTTCGTGCCATGCGAAATGTAATATGCATACAAGTCACGCGCAACGCCATAATGGCTTGTCGCATCCGAACGGTTCGGGGTTATATCCACTTCTATGATATAATCTTCTTCCACATGGAAATAGTCCCTTGCTGGCATACCGACGGGAGTCGTACTCGGCAGAACAATAATGCCGTCATGAGCCGTACCTACCCCTATCTCATCTTCCGCACAAAGCATACCCAACGACTCTACACCGCGAATCTTGGAACGTTTGATGACAAAACTGTTGTCTCCCTGCCACAACGTCGTACCGACCAAAGCCACCACAACCTTTTGTCCGGCTGCCACGTTGGGGGCACCGCACACTATCTGAAGAGGAGCCTCTTCTCCTACATTCACAGTCGTGACATGCAGATGATCCGAATTCTCATGAGGGACGCAAGTCAGCACTTCTCCGACTACTAAGCCGGCCAAACCGCCGCGAATACTTTCTCTCTTCTCCACGCCGTCAACCTCTAAGCCGATTGAGGTCAAAACTTTCGCTGTCTCTTCTGCACTTTCCGGCAGATTGATATAACGTTTAAGCCAATTATACGAAATATTCATAACATAAAGTCATTTATATAACTATCGTGCAAAGGTAAGCATTTTTCCCCGTTTCTGCAACAGGGAATATTCAATGGGAAATTAGGAAGCCTTACAGCCTTTCTTTAGCACTATAGTCAATATGAAACAACCTCTTCCCGTCTTTATTATCCAATAGTAAGACATTGGTAACTTGCCTGTCTGCAAAAAGTCGGACAGAAGTCCGTTTCGTTTAGCCGGTCTCAAGCACCCCTCATCGACCTCTGGACGAGAGAACAACATAATTGAATAATGTGAACATTAGCCCCTTCTTTGTAGGGATTGGGGAGGTCTGAATTGCCAAATCGGAAAATCCTTAGCCCTTCCAGCCATGCATGAACCCATCAACTCATCTGCTCATAAACTTACAACGCTTGCCGTTTCCCTCAACTGTCAACTCTGCACTGTCAACCCCAATCCCGCATGATAGGGAAAATCGGGGAGGTTCCGCCACTTATTCTTCGCCTTTGCGCCGGCGGGCATACTCCAATGGGGATACGCCGAACTTCTTCTTGAATAAAGTGGAAAAATACTTCGGGTCGTTGAATCCTACGGCGAAGGCCAAATCGGAAACCCGTGTCTTGCCCTTCTCGTCCACGATTCGCGCTGCCATATTCAGTCGTATGTTGTTAACAAAGGCTACGGGAGTTTGTCCTGTCAGGTTCTTCAACTTGTCGGTCAGTGTCGTTCGCGACATATTCATCTCGTTCACGAATGTATTGAGGGAGAAATCAAAGTCGGCTATATGCTTGTTCACGCAATCTATGGCCTGCTGTAAGAACTTCTCATCCATAGATGTATAATTCAGTTCTTTGGCATCAAAGACCAATTGTTTCCGATAGTCTACCACGGTCCGCTTCAGCCGTTGCAACTGGGAGGCTACAATAGAATCCAGAACACCCAAGTCTATAGGTTTCGTCAGATAAGCATCCGCCCCTGATTCATACCCCATAATGGTATCGGCTGCAGTCTGCTTGGCTGTTATCAGTACAACGGGGATATGGCAGTATTCAAAGGTCGACTTGATCTTTGAACAGAATTCATAGCCGTTCATACCGGGCATCATGATGTCTGACAATATCAGTTGGATTGTATGGTCACCCAATAATGGCAAGGCTTCGTCTGCGCTGTCGGCTGTGATTGTATGATACTGCTTGGACAAATGTTGTTGCAAAAGGAATTGCATATCCTCATTGTCCTCGACAATCAGAATGGTCGGAACGTCTTCGTTGCTATGCGCTTTTTCTTGTGCAGCCTGCTCGTCTGTACTTTCCTCACTCGTCGTCACACCATTGACAGTGTTCTCATCTATAGGCAAACTGTTTGTTTCCCTCACTTGCCCGCTGTCTGAATCTGTAACATAGTTCTCCATCTCACCTGCGGTGTAAGCAGTCTGCTGGATTGGTAAAATTACAGTAAAGGTCGTACCCTCTCCCTTGACACTGTCCACAAAAATATTACCATGATGCAGATCCACCAGATTCTTCACCAACGAAAGACCTATACCGGTTCCCACCGTGTGAGCCTTACGGTAATCTCCGTCATAGAAGCGCCTGAAGAGGTTTTGAAGTTCCTCTTTGTCCATACCCATGCCGGTATCACTAATCTTCAGCACCATGGACCGTTGCTCCACATCGGAAGATAATACCAGTTTCACCTCACCGTTCTCACGATTGTATTTCGTGGCATTGGAAAGCAGGTTGTAAAGTATCTTGTCCAACTTGTCGGAATCGAAGTATCCTTCCAGATCTTGCTCCAACTCCGTAGTGAACACCCAATGCAGTTTCTGTTTGCGTGCAAGAGGCTGGAAAGCGACAAAACAATTCTCCACGAACTGGGTTATGTTACCCTTTGCCACTTTCAATTTCAGGTTACCGCTTTCTGCCTTTCTGAACTCAAGGATCTGTTGTATAAGTCGCATCAAGCGCATGGCATTGTTTGTAATCAGATTATACTCGGCAATATCCTTGTCTTTGCTTTTCAATTCGTCCACTGCGGCAATAATAATTGACAACGGGGTCAGCAGTTCGTGGGTTATGTTGGTAAAGAATTGCAGTTTCAAGTGCGCCATTTCTTCGGCACGTTTGCGGTCTTCTTCACTTTGTGCCAAAGCCGATTTCTGCTTCTGGCGTATACGGACTATGCGATAGGCGCCGTAGATAAGCAATAAAACGAAAAGTGTATAGAACGTATAAGCCCACCAGGTTGCCCAGGGAGCGGGAGCCACGTGCAGAACAAAACACTCTTGCTGCTCAGTCCATATGTTGTTCGGATTGGCTGCCATCAAACGGAATGTATAGTCACCGGCAGGGAGATTGTTGTAGAATGCATAGCGATGCTGGGCATCCGTATATGTCCAATCCTTGTCCCAGCCATCCAGATGGTAAGCATAATGGTTCTGCGATGAGTTCCGGAAATTGAGCAGAGCAAACTCTATCTGGATATTGTTGGTACAATGAGTCAAATAAATGTCATTGGCATAATCTACCGTTGAGGAAGTTATTTTCTTGCTTTCTTTGGACAAAAAGTCGCGCAGCGAACGGTTAAAGATTTTTATATCTGTGATGACCAACTCATTTTGTTCCGCTTGGGTTTCTATATCCATGGCTGGGATTAGGTTCACGCCACCCACTCCGCCTAGCAGACAATCTCCTGTTGCCAGTCTGCAGATTGCACCTCTGTAGAAGCAGTCCGAAAGCAAGCCGTCGGTTTTGGTATAAGCAAGTATCTTGGTACTGTCTTGCCCTTTCGATATGTTCATTTGCAGTACGCCCATATTGGTGGTCATCCAGATATTCTGGCGGCGGTCTTCCCACAGATTGTCACCATCAGGTCTGAATAGGAGTTCATTTGTTTGGGGCTGAACATGTCAAATGCGTCTTTTTCTTGATTGTAGAGCATCAACCCTGCCTCCGTCCCCACCCAGACATGGTTCTTCTCGTCCACCAGCAACGCAAGGGCTCCCTCTGTCAGGAGTTTGTTGTTGTCAAGCGTATAGGCATGCAGACGCCATTGCTCCGAGTGTGTATCCAGACGGTATATGCCGCAATTGCTTGTTGCAATCCATAGTTGCCCGTTCTTGTCGTTTTGCAATGCATAAACCATAGCGGGAGGCATATCATCTTCATCGGGTACATAGGTATTGATTGGTTTATACACACCGTCTTTCAGAATCCCTACATCCATTCTGGTCGCAACCCAAAGACGTTTCTGGGCATCCACATAGCAATCGTTGACGTATGCGTCTCGAAAACCTTTTTTGAGTTGACGGACCTGCAATGTCTTCGGATTGTAAACTATCACTCCGTCCTCTGTACAAAAATAGATATCGTTTTCAAGTTTTCCTATATGTTGCACTTGCGCAAGAGCCTTATACTGGGACAAAACCGGCAGTTTCTTGAATGGCAGCAATTGGGAAGTTTGTTTGTCATAGCACACCACCCCGTAACTTGCAAGCGACAACCACATGCACTGTCCTGCTTCATCGTCATAGATAGCCTTCACGGCCTGCGTTCCCGTCAACTCCATCAATTGCTGCGTATAGGGGGCAACTTGCATCATTTTTGGCTGCAAGTCGCATACATATACGCCTCCGCCTAACGAGCCGATCCACATCAGACCGTCATTGGTGGAAAGAATGGAATTGATTTCTCCGCAAGGCAATGGGGAAACATCGCTGGAGGAACTGTAATGCGAGAAGGTTCCATCGGGTGACAACAACGACAAACCGGAGCGCGAGCCTATCCATAAATTACCTTCTATGTCCTCCGAAATGGAATAAACGTTATTGTCCAACAAACCACTCAGGTTTCCTTCAGCACGTTTGTACTGTACAATATGAGGATCTTGTAAGTTATAGGGTTCTGTGAGGTGGACCAGTCCCTCACCCCATGTCCCGACCCATAGTGTCTTGTCTCTCCCCATAAATAGCGTATGGGAAGAACGTAGTGCCTGTATATGGCTGTATCTGTAAGCCCTTCTTTGCTTGGTGTCATAGCGGATCAACCCGTCTGACCATGTTCCTATCCACAGATATCCTGCTCCGTCTTCCAGGAGCGATTTCATATCGGTCGGATCCAAATCCCACTGGGAACCTACGCAATACTCGAAATCGGCAGACCCGTTCTTCCTTACGAACAGCCCCTTGTTGGTGGCTACCCATATATCTCCCGTATGAGAAGCCAATACGGACTCCACACGGCTGTAATTCAGAATGGGGGTATCTGTCTTCTCTACCTTGCCCGTAACCTTGTCAAGAACATACAGACCGTTGTGCGTACCTATCCACAAACAATGATTTGCATCCTCTTCCACCATGTTTACCACACTGTGCAGTGCCTGCCGGTGAGTCGCAGGATCTATCTTGTAAGAAACTATATCATAGCCGTCATAGCGAACAAGACCGCTATACGTGGAAATCCACAGGAAACCCTCAGAATCTTGATACAATTTGCGTATTTCATTCGTAGGTAAATTGGTTACGGAAGATATGGGACGAAAAACAAGATTCGACGAAACCGCTTCCTGCATACTTGACAGTAAGCAGAAAATAACAGCCAGCAACACGGTCTTTTTCATAGTTTGGTCAACTTTTGCAGAATACTATATCAGTGGAGCAATCTTTTTTGAGCAAAAAGGAATGTCATACACAACCCCCGTTTTCTTCATCAACATGCCTCTTATTGCCTGAAAATATCTCCATTGCAAAGGTATGAATAATTTGTGTATCCTGCAAACTGTGCGAATCCAGCCGTCCTTCGGCACGCTCTTTCGTATTCACCACCCCACCATCCATATCAAGGACACCCGACTATGTTCGCAAAAAAAAGAAGGGTTGCCCTTTCTTCAAGGGTAACCCTTCCTGCCATTCTGCCTCCCGTATTTATTGAATGTCAATCACACGGGTCGGTTGTTTCTGGATTGTCGGATCCAATTTGGGCAATTCTATGTGAAGAACGCCGTGTTCTACCTTGGCGGCAATACCTTCTTTGTTCACGTTGTCAGGAAGAAGCAACGACTGTTCAAAGCGGCTGTAGTTGAACTCATGACGCAAATACTTGGTCTTTTTGTCCTCTTCTTTATTCTCCTGTTTCTTTTCCACTGAAACGACCAACTCATCTTGGTCATTTACGTGTACATGGAAATCCTCTTTTGTCATACCCGGCGCCGCAATCTCCACGTGATATGCTTTCTCGTCTTCCTTCACATTGATAGCAGGTGTCGTACTCGATACATTGTGCATCAAAGGCCATTCTTCACTGAAAAAGTCATTGAAAATACTTGGTAACCAGTTCTGGTCGTTCCGTCTGCTAATTGTTGGTAACATAATCGTAAAATTTTATAGTTGGTTTAGTGCCGTCTGCCGAACATCCTCTCTTTCGGATGTCTCTCATTCGGCATTCACCCGCTACTTTGCAAACCCTATGCCATAGCCTCAAAGCGAAGTTGTCATCGTCTCTGGCACATACTCTCATGCCAATTTGTCGCATAAACCACTATTACACTGACATTTTGTCAGTTTTCAGTCTTCTTTCCTTTTGTTTCCCGAAAAAGCAAGGTCAAAGTTTGGTAGAGTGCTTGAAAAAGCGTACTTTTGCGATTGTATATGAAGAATACACGCATCATAGGACTAACTGGAGGAATCGGTTCCGGAAAATCATTCATTGCGAATGGTTTGCGAAGCATGGGTTATGAAGTTTATGATTCTGATTCTGCGGCACAACGCCTCATCCACGACAATCTTTGCGTCCGGAGTCAAATAGAACTTTTGTTTGGAAGCGATATCTTTGTCAATGACCGCTTCGACAAACAACGCGTTTCCGATTTGGTTTTCAAGAATCCCGATATGCTGGAAAAACTCAACCAGATCGTCCATCCTGCCGTTACCTACGACCTTCGGGAGTGGGCCAACAATGCTGCGGGCGAAACTGTGTTTGCAGAAACTGCCATTTTGTTCGAGAGCGGATTCAGCAGATTGTGCCAAGCCGTTGTGTGTATCACGGCCCCTCTTGAAGTTCGCATCGGGCGTGTGATGCTTCGGGATCACGTAACTCGGCAGACGGTGGAAGAACGTATACGGAACCAGGCGGAGCAGGATTGGATTGTACGGCAATCCGATTTGGTCATAACGAATGATGGAGAAACCCCTGTCGGGATACTTTGCAGACAGATACAAGAGTTTGCGGAAAGGTTGAAAGAATAAGATGGATACACCCGATCTTATATTCAGATGTTTTGCCTCCGGAAGCAGTGGCAATTGCTATTACTTGGGCAACTACAGGCAAGGGGTGTTGATTGACGCAGGCATCTCGGCGCGCACCATCCGGACTGTATTGCGCGAAATGGGCTTGGACTTTCATAATCTGTTGGGGGTGCTTGTCACGCACGATCATGCCGACCACATTCGCGCAGTGGGAACTTTGGGTGAACGTTTTCATGTCCCCGTCTATGCAACCCGCGAAATTCACGAGGGAATAAACAGGAACTATGGTGTAAAGGAAAAACTGCACACCTGCTGCAAATACTTTGAGAAAGGCGTTCCTTTCTCTTTGGGAGATATGCAGATCAATACATTCGGAATCTCTCACGATTCAACCGACTGTGTGGGCTATGTCATCGATGTGGCTGGACAGCGTTTCATCATGGCTACCGACGTGGGTAAAGTGGACGATGTATTTTGCCGCTATATCGAAACGGCAAATCATCTTGTCATCGAGGCAAACCATGACGAACAGATGCTTCTCAATGGTCCCTACCCGTCCTATCTCAAGTCTCGTATTTTGTCCGACACGGGACACTCTAGCAACAAGACCTGCGGAGAAACATTGGCAAACCACTATCATTCCGGACTGAAGAACATATTCCTCTGCCATCTCAGCCACGAGAACAATGATGCCGAATTGGCCTGCAACACGGTCAAAGGCTGCTTGGAGCAAGTCGGAGTGCAGGTCGGCAAAGATGTCAACTTGGTTGCTTTGCAGAGGCTCACTCCCTCGCCGGTTTATAATCTCACCAAAGGACTGACAATTGAAACAAAACTAATCTAAATTCTGATTTATATGGAACGGCTCGTCATTATCCCGACCTACAACGAGAAAGAAAATATCGAGAATATCATACAAGCGGTATTCACTCTGCCTATTGATTTCCATATTCTTGTCATTGATGACAATTCGCCCGATGGAACAGCGGCCATTGTCAAAAGGATGCAGGTGCTGTACCCCGATCAATTGTTTCTGTTGGAGAGAAGCGGGAAATTGGGATTGGGAACAGCATATATCACAGGTTTCAAGTGGGCAATCGAACACAAGTACGAATATATCTTCGAGATGGATGCCGATTTCTCCCACAATCCGCAAGATTTGCTGTCGCTCTACGACGCTTGTGCCAACGAAGGGGCGGATGTCGCTATCGGTAGCCGCTATGTCACGGGAGTCAATGTGGTCAATTGGCCCATGAGCCGTGTTTTGATGTCCTATTTTGCGAGCAAGTATGTTCGTTTCGTCTTGGGAATTGACATCCACGATACCACGGCTGGTTTTGTATGCTACCGCCGTCATGTCTTGGAAACAATCGAGTTGGACAAGATTCGTTTCAAAGGCTACGCGTTCCAGATTGAGATGAAGTTCACTGCCTACAAATGCGGTTTTAAGATTAAGGAGAAACCTATCATTTTCATCAATCGCGTCCTGGGTACTTCCAAGATGTCCGGAGGTATTTTCTCGGAGGCGCTGCTCGGCGTCATTCGTTTGCGTGTGGAGTCGTTCTTCAGAAAATATCCTCAAAAATAATTCTGCCTTTTCTGTAAAGTATCAGTATGTCTGGGTTTCAACGGTTATTTCATATTCTTTTGCAGACAGTTGCCTGCAACCTGATCTTGTTCTTCGTGGTCTCATGCCATTCCAATACGGAAAACAGCCTCACTGCCGACGAAACGGAAGGTGCTATTGATGAAGTCCGCTACGAATACGGAATACCGGTTGATTCGTTTTATTGTGTTGCGGGTACCGTTGGCAAGGGGGAAACGCTGGGAGGTATCTTTGGACGGTTGGGAGCAGGACAGCAACTCATTAATCAATTGGGATTGTTGTCTCCTGCTGAGTTCGATGTTCGGCAGATTCGCCCGCAGAAAAGTTATCTTGCATTCTATTCTCTCGATTCCGTTCTGTGCTATTTTGTCTACCAGCAGGATTTGATTCACAGCGTGGTAATGGATGTGCGCGATACATTGCACATCGAAAAAGTGCAGAAGCCGCTCAAGCATCATACGGAGTGCAAAGAGGTGGTTATTGAATCCTCGCTTTGGAATGCTTTCACATCCGTGGGAGCCAATCCGCAATTAGCCATCGAATTGTCCGACATCTACGCATGGACAGTCGATTTCTTTGGTCTGCAGCAAGGGGATCGTTTTCGGGTCTATTATACCGAGAGTTTTGCCGACACCATACCCGTCGGTATCACACGCATTCATGCTGCCACCTATTATCATGGTGCGGATAGCCTTCCGGCTTACTATTTTTCCAATGAAGACTTGTCTGGTTATTTCGACGGACAGGGAAACAGCCTGCGCAAAGCCTTTCTGAAAGCACCGCTCAACTATAAGAGGATTTCCTCCACCTTCACATATCACCGCAAACACCCTATCTTCAAGACGGTTCGTCCGCATACGGGCGTTGACTATGCGGCACCTGTGGGAACTCCGGTAGTCTCTATTGGCGACGGGGTTGTCATCGAAAAAGGCTACAAAGGCGGAGGGGGAAACACCGTAAAGATTCGCCACAACTCCACCTATACCACGGCTTATCTTCATTTGAGCAAATATGGTAAGGACATTCAGGTCGGAAAGCGGGTCTCGCAAGGTCAGGTCATCGGATACGTGGGAAGTACGGGAAATAGTACGGGACCTCACCTCGACTTCAGGGTGTGGAAAAACGGGACTCCTGTCAATCCGCTCACTATGGAAGCGCCACCGGTCGAACCGATACCGGAAAAATACAAGGAGGATTATCAAGCCACTGTATTTGCCTTGCAACATTTCCTGCACTGATACGAGGTTTGTTGCGCATTGTTCACCTTGTCTTCTGAAAGTTATTCTAACCCGTTTGACGGAATTAATTTGAAAAGCGTGAGGCGGCAGGTCTGCTGATTCACGCATTGTGTCGGTGCGTCAAAAATGGAGCAAGTAAGTCATGTCGGTTTCTTATGGTTATACCGGTGTAATCATCAACGTTCATCGTTTCGCATGCTTCAAACAAAGAGTGGAACAGTTGAAGCAATTCCATCACCGTGTTTGTATGTTGTTTTTCTGTATGTTGTCTGTTGCATGGTCTTAGCCCCTCCTGTCGCGGGGTCCCAAAAAACCGAATAGGGTGAGTGGGGTGCTCTTGGAGGGGAGGGAGAGGTCTTTATCTGTTTCTTACGACCCCTCAAGCCGACCTCAACGACCCCTCATCGGAACATGGATCAGAGACGAAAGAGAAAAATCGTACATCGTAAATTGCCAAATCGTAAATAACTTGCCCCCTCATCGACCACCGGTCAACCAATCAACGAAAAATCAAAAACGAACAGCCACACCTCATAGGACTTCTCGAACCACTAAAACGTCTGAATAATCACGCCGATGGATTACCTATTCGCCCCATTAACCCGTCCGCCCCATTCTCATGGAACACAATTCCTCGCCATCTCGAACATCTCGGACAAATAGAACGTCTATAAAATCAGGTCCATAGGTCAACAAAAAGCCCCTCTCTCGGAGGGGCTTTGCATACCTCTGCACCTGTCTGAAGGAGTAAAGGAGGCAATTTCGAGTTAACGCTTACTTGGCAAAACTGATGGCTCGGGTCTCACGTATAACAGTGATTTTCACCTGACCTGGATAGGTCATCTCATCTTGAATACGTTTTGCAAGGTCAAACGAAAGCAACTCGGTCTCTTTGTCTGTCATTTTGTCTGCACCTACTATCACACGCAGTTCACGTCCGGCTTGGATTGCATAGGTTTTTATAACACCGGGATAACTGAGAGCCAGATTCTCCAAATCATTCAATCGTTTGATGTAGGCTTCCACTATCTCACGTCTTGCGCCGGGTCTTGCGCCGGAAATGGCATCACATGCCTGGACAATCGGAGCAAGCATGGTCTCCATCTCCACCTCATCATGGTGAGCACCTACAGCGTTGCATATATCGGGCTTCTCACCATATTTCTCGCACAAGTGCATACCCAATATTGCGTGTGGCAATTCGGGTTCGTCCTCTGGAACTTTTCCTATATCGTGCAACAGTCCGGCACGACGGGCCTTTTTCGGATTCAAACCGAGTTCCGATGCCATAGCGGCACACAAATTGGCTGTCTCGCGGGCATGTTGTAAAAGGTTCTGACCATAGGAAGAACGGTATTTCATACGTCCCACCATCTTGATTAACTCAGGATGCAAACCATGGATGCCCAAATCTATAGTTGTTCGCTTGCCGGTCTCTATGATTTCTTCCTCCACTTGTTTCTTCACTTTTGCCACCACCTCTTCAATGCGGGCGGGGTGAATACGGCCGTCAGTTACCAATTGGTGAAGAGCCAGTCTCGCAATCTCTCGGCGGACAGGGTCAAAAGCCGAAAGCACAATGGCTTCGGGAGTATCGTCCACTACTATCTCAACGCCCGTTGCTGCCTCCAATGCACGGATATTACGCCCTTCTCTACCTATTATGCGCCCCTTGACCTCATCATTGTCTATATGGAATACGGTCACGGAGTTCTCTATTGCAGCCTCTGTCGCTACACGTTGGATAGTCTGAACGACTATCTTCTTTGCTTCCTTGTTGGCATTGAGTCTTGCCTCCTCCATGATTTCGTTCACATACGACATCGCATTCGTCTTGGCCTCATCTTTTAGCGATTCCACCAGTTGCTTCTTGGCATCCTCCACCGAAAGGCCCGAAATAGTCTCCAACTGCACCTGCGCTTGCTTGTGCATCTTGTCTATCTCCTTCTGCTTGTAGTCAATGGCTTGCTGCTGTTGCTCTAATTGCTGATGTTTCTGCCCTATTTCATTCAACGCACGCTGCACATCGCCTTGTTTCTGATTCAGTTGTTGTTCACGCTGACCAAGACGCTGTTCTGTTTGTTGCAACTTTTGGTTCTGTTGCTGCACGCTCTTGTCGTACTCCACTTTCAAGGCTATGAACTTCTCCTTGGCTTCTATAATCTTGTTCTTCTTGATTATTTCGGCCTCTTCTCGTGCCTTGTTCAATACGCCGTTCCCTGCATACCTGAGTATGAGATAGCAGATGCCGCCTCCCAAAAGGAACGCACCCACACCTATTAGTATTACATATAAAGAACTCATCTCTCTAATGTTTTAATTGTTAGTATTATTTAGTGTTAGTTTATCATTATGTACCCGTCATTTGGTACTGTTTTCTATTTCTTTCGTAGCCTCGAGCACTTTCCTGTTTATAGACTCTATTAAGTCTGCCACAGGCTTCAAGTCCTTGCTTCGCTGGTCTAACTGAAGGTCAACCGCCACCTCCAAAGCCACATACAACCATATTTTCTCAGGCGGCAGTTGGGGATACGCCCTGGTGTAACGCTTGTATAGTCGGTCTATCTGCACGGCGGCGTCTCTGTATGCAGGTTCCTGTTCGCGTGGGACATTCAGTTCCACACTATGGTAGTCTATCCTGAGTACTATACGCTGTTTGTCTGCCGGGTTCATTGCTGTTCCTTTTCGTTTACTCCGACAATTGGTCTATAGCCTTGTCCACCATTTGTATCAGGGTTGTCAATCTTCGTTTCGCCTGTTCCCTGCCCTCAGTCGGTGCCGATAATGCGTGAGCCGTTTGCAGATTCTTATATTTTCTTTTCAAAACCTCCAACTCCTCGTGCGAACGCATTATCTCGTTTCTCTGCTCCTCATTGGTTCTGCGTAGCGACGCATTCTGCTTCAACAACTCGGTGCATCGTTGCAGAAGTTGCTCCACATTAGCCTCAAAGTCAAGAAACTGCTGTTGCATTACGCTGCTTAGAAACTGTACCCTATACCCAAACCGAGGATTGACTGGAACTGTACTCGTTCGGTACTGGTTGTCACGCCTGCCTTGTCCGTTTTGTCTATCAACACCCCGTTGTAATATTTCAGACTGGTTGACAGCGTAACGTTCAGCACTTTCAGGAACTGATAAGAAATGGCCACATCCCAGTCCACATCGAAGTTGCCGAAACGCTGATGATCGATATACTTGCCGTTGTCGTCCTTTCGGTTATCCCATTTGTAGGGAGTGAACAGACCTACTGTCGTGATAATCTTCAAGTCCTTGTAGGTATAATTGATTCCGCCCTTCAGAGAGAGACCGAACTGTGCATTCGCATTCTTTTTCGAAGCGACAGTCTTGAACGTTCCGTCCGCCTGCTCCTCATAATCCACTACTCCGTATTTCACCTTCAGGAAATCACTGTAATTGTAGTCCGGGTTATAGTCGGCTGCATCCAATGTTCCGTCCGCATAAGCCTGATGATAGGCCTCGTTCACCTTTGTATTCACATGGGAGGAAACATAAGCCGTGGTAATACGCCCTGCAAGGGGAGATAGATACACCGAGAAAATATCGTTAGGCTTCCAGTCAATACCCACCGATATATCCGTATAAGAAGGTGCCAGCCATTTCGACACGGAAGGGTTATACCCCGTTATATAACTGTATCCTTGTGCATACTGGGAACGGAAACCGCCCAATACGGTCAAATACCATGTTTTATGAAACTCCCAGCCGAACTTCGTGACAAGGTTTATCTTGTCCGTCGATTTCTGCAGGGGGTCCTCCTCCTGGTCTATGTATGAGTAACCGAACTCCGTGTCCAGGTTCGTGTCCCATGCGATTGCATCCTTGTGATACAACAACCGCATTCGGGCGAATGCCACACCGTTCACATTGTTCTTGCCGCCGGCCGCCCAGTTCACCAATGTCGTGGCGGAAGCATTCAGTCCTACAACGCCGTTGAACTTCCAGGCCTTTTCTCCTGTGTCTATCTTCTTCAGATCACCTACAGCGGTCTGGGCTGCCTTCGCCTGGGCAGTGACAGTCGCCTTGTCCACTACCTCTTGGGCATACATTCCCAACGAAATGGAAAAAAGGAATGATAATAACAGTAACTTTGTCTTCATTGCTATAAGTCATTATTGTTACGAGGAAAGAAATAATCCGGACAAGGCCGTCCTTTCCTCCAAAATTAACGCAAAGGTAACACTTATTTTCGGCTCGTGCAAATGTATCCGCTACAATACGGAACCTGCGCTTTCTGCATTTGCCGGTCTCGATAATTTGTTGTACTTTCGCAAGGCAAATATAAAAGGCGTTTGTTGACGCTTGTTTTGGAATACTGGAATTCGGTAAATTGCTCCAACCCAAGGCAAGAAGACAATGAATGCCCGTTGATGTGTATTCGTACCGCCAATAGGAGGTCTCTATGCATATCTGCGTGGGCATTATTCGTTTATTCTTGTTGGAAAGGTACTACCGAAACCTCAGTATTAAGAACAAAACGTAGTAAGGCTTCACGCTTTTTTATGTGCCTGTTCCAACAGCAACTGGACAAATTTTGTATCAATCAACAAAAAATTGACAACATGAAACGTAAACGTTTATCCGTCGGAAGTACACTCTTTTTCATCTCCTCTGTCACACTGCTCGTCATGAGTATCATTCTCCTTCATTTCCATCTTTTCAGCGAACAGACTCTCCTTCTGCAAATCTGGTGCGGATTTGTCGGATTTGCCGTCGCTGGAACATCCATTGCTCTTTTTGCCGTCAATCGCAGAAAACAAAGCAGGCGGAAGAATCGTCAGGACCTGCCTGTCACACATAAATTCGACTTGCTCAAAGCACAATTCACACAATATATCCTTTTCTACGGGGGAGACGAAAAACAGCAACTGCTCAACGAACTGAATACACAGTTCGACAAAATCAACCAAACCATCACTTCAATCGATTCCACGGTCTGCAAAGACGACATCCTGTGCCAGACAGGAAAAATTCTCTACGATACGGCAAATGCAAACGAAGCCTACACGAAAATCACGCAACAACTGCAATCTAACACCGATTGCGAACTTGTTAAACAATTGTCTGCTACTCTTCTCCGCTGCTCCGACATGCTCAAACAAACTTGCGACAACTCCGTCGACCGGTAAGAGATATACATTCACGGTGCACCATCGTTGTTTCCGCCTCTTTCGCCAAGGAGAGTGCGGTTGCCCTTCGCTTCCGTCGTAAAAACAAAGAAAGCCCCTCCTCGGGAGGGGCTGGAAAGATCGCTGTTGTCTCCGTTGTTTCGTCACGGAGGAAAAGCGACACGCCATACGTTTGCAGAACTGCAGTTGTTTGCACTCTTTGGTGAAATCAAACCGGTGTATTTCGCCAACGGAGAAACAATTTGGTTCTTTCTTACTCTGTCTCTACACCGATTGCTGTATAAGTCTTCCCGCCGCGCTGGATCAACACTTGCCCGTTGCGCATGATCTTTTGCGGCAAGGCAGATGAGGTCATGTCATGCACGTCGTCCGCAGCGGTGGAAGTGCCGGATGTAGTAAACTCGCCTGTGTAGGAATTGCAGACTATGTCGTTCACGTCCTTGACAGTCATGGTGTAAGTGTAGTGGGTGGCTTCGCTTAATCCCGTTACGGTAAAACGGAAACCGTCAACCGTTTTCGTCGCATCGGTTTGATGTCTCTTTCCGTCACGTCCTGAAGCGTAGGCAATACTCTTCAGTTGCCCTTCTGCATTGAATACAAGAGAACAGAACACCTTGTTGTCAGCACTTACCACAAGGATATACGAAGCGGCATTCTCTTCAATGGACCAATCAAAGGCAACCGTCGTAGCGGCAGGAGAAGCCGTCATGCCATCCACTGCGACAGACTCTGAACCGATGCATTGTATATTATGGAACTTTCCCCAGACCGGATCCGATTGGTAAAGGGATAGACTGTTGCATGGTACATACAGGGTGGCTTGAGAATAGCAATCGTTATCCACAATGTCATATGCGTCATATGCCACCGGCGGTTCCTCTCCATAGCAAGTAATGGACATCAATCCCTCGCAATCGAAAGCATAGCGTCCTATGCTTTTTACGCTGTTGGGAATAATGATGGAAGAAAAACAGCAACCGGCAAAAGCCGAATTCTCAATGTTTGTCACGCTGTTGGGGATTGTAACGGAAGTAAGACCTGTACAACCGGCGAAAGCCTCTATCCCAATGGTCGTTACGTTGTTGGGAATGACAGTCGTTTGGCAACCGTACAGTAGAGTGTTCGATGCCGTTTCGATAATAGCATTGCAGTTGTCACGGCTATCGTACACGGGATTTCCTTCTTCCACCACAATGGAAGTAAGACCTGTGCATTCCATAAACACCGCCTCCTCGCTAATCTTTGTTACACTCTTGGGAATAAAGATGGAAGTAAGACTACTGCATTTTGCGAATGTACCGGACTCTATACTCGTGACACCATTGGGAATAATAATGGATGTGAGGTTTTCGCAAAAAGAAAAAGCTTCGCCTCCAATGCTCTTTACGCTGTTGGGAATAGTAATGGAAGCGAAACCGCAGTCTGTGAATGCTCCGAAATCTATGTTTGTCACACCATTGGGGATAGTAACGGAAGTAGGACCCGCACAACCTGCGAAAGCATATTCTCCAATGCTTGTTATGCTATTGGGAATGACAGTCGTTTGGCAACCGTATAGTAGGGTGTTGGATTTTGTTTTGATAATGGCATTGCAATTGTCGCGACTGTCATACACAGTATTCCCTTCTTCCACTGCAATAGAAGAAGTATGCCCTGTTCCCCGCAGGAATGCTTCTTCTCCGATATGCGTTACGCTGTTGGGGATGGTGATAGAAGTCAGTCTCGTTCTTTCAAAGGCTTGTTTCCCTATACTCGTTACGCCGTTAGGAATTGTAGCGGAAGTCAGACCGCTACACTGAAAAAAGGCAAGTTCTCCGATACTTTTTACACTGTTGGGCATAGTAATGGAAACAAGATTATCATAATCGTAGAATGCACCGCCTGCTATGCAAACCGTACCCTTTCTCACCGCGATGGAGGTATTCTCAGGCATCTCACCTTCGTAGGAATACAGCACATTGTTCAGATAGACAACACCGTCTGGCTGACTCTCATACCAAGGAGTATAATGGAAAGCAAAGGAACCTATACTCGTTACACTGTTGGGAAGATTGATAGAAACAAGACTACCACAACTCATAAATGCACAAGAACCAATGCTCGTTACACTGTTGGGTATAGTAATGGAGACAAGGCTATGACAACCATAAAATGCCCCATCTGCTATGCTGACCGTGCCCTCTTTCACCGCGATGGAGGTGTTCTCTGGCATCGCGCCTTTATAGGAATACAGCACATTGTTCAGATAGACAACACCGTCGGACTGGTTCTCATACCAAGGAGTATGATGGAAAGCAACGGAGCCGATATTCACTACACTGCTGGGAATAACGACAGATGTCAGGTTTGGGCAACGGGAAAAAGCACTGTCTCCAACACAAGTAACGCTATTGGGGATAGTAACGGAAGTCAGACTCGTACACTTGAAGAATGCTTCTTTTCCTATCTTCGTTACCTTATAGGTTGTTCCATTGTGTGTAACCGTGGCAGGAATGTTTGCAGAAGTGAGTCCTTCGTAAATGGGTTCATCCCACCAAAAACAGGAAGAGGTCACTTCCACCTCGTTGTCATCAATGATGTCATAGCACAGGTCACCCGACTTGAAATCAAAGAAATCATAAGCCCGAAGGGCTGTAGTGGCAAAGCATATTGCCACAAGGAAAGATGTTAGTCTTTTCATAATGTTTGTTGTTTTATTGTTTATTTATCATTGGTTGTCTTTGTGAGACTGTTCCTTGCTTATTGGCATAAAAAAAGCGTGAACTTTGGTTTATTTCATTTGATTCTCTGAGGTTCTCGACTACCTTATTATATTCAAAAGGAATGCACAAAAGCCCACGCCGAAAGCGTGAGCGTCAATAGGCCTGTGCTTGAATATAATAATTTTCCAAAAGTGTCGAGATTTCAGAAAATCAAGACTTGCTTATAACGCTTGTTTTATATGTATGTCGTTGCATCGCCCTACCGATGCGCGGTTATGCCATAGGCGGAATAGTTTGAGTTGTTGTTTAATCGGTTTGCGAAACCATTGTCTGTCAATATCTTATATATAAACATTTCATATTCCCTGCAACCCCTCATCGGATTGCATCAGCTATCTCCAGCAAACATTTTCGGCAGAGACAATCCTCGTAATGTGTCCTCAGATAGTCTCTTGCCGTTTGGGATAGTTTTATGCCCGTACATTGGCAGAATGCATCATGTGTACATACAAACGGGGCACCGCATCTCGGACATTGCTTGCGCTGGTTCATTTGCCGTTAAACACTATTGGATTCGTGTTCCTAAAATTGAGTACATCACACCGTCATGCATAATGACAATCTGCCCGTTGTGAAGCATCTTCTGTGGGACATCCGGATTCTCCGGTGAAACCGTTGTTTCTTCCACACTTGCAGGCACACAGTCGCAACCGCCTTTTTCCGAATCAGGAAGATCAGGGTAGTCTTCATCGTACGTGTTCTTCAGACTCGACAGCGCAACTTTCTGTCCCTTTTTGCTGCCCCAGATGTATTCCGCCAGACAGGGATAATCGATAAAAGGATTTCGGTTGTGCTGGAAGTTGCTCACCGCGTCCATGCGTTTGAGTTCTTTCTCCGACACGGGGTCCTGACGGTGCCATTGTATCAGCAGTTCTGCTTCCCATGGTTGAAACTCAAGGTAGTTGTCGTTCTGCATGGCAAAGCGTGAACCCACATCTTTGTTGTCCAAGTACCAACCATTGTATTTGTTGCATACAACATCCGGATTGCCGTTGATGTCATGTCCGTAGCAAGTCGCCATATAGAAGTATGCACGTGCGAAGTCGCCCTTGTACTCGTCTTTCGGTTCAAACACCCAGAAATCCACTTTCAGGGAATCGTGGTACATCTTTCCCACGCGCAATGAACCGGTCTTGGATTGGTCTTTGATATCTTTGACGGGCACACCGAGCGGATAGTTGCTGCGCGAAGAATTGGCAGTGCTGTTCGATGGGTTGAGGTGGTAGCAGTCTTTGTAAGCATCGTTTTTTGTTCTTCCCCACCACGATTTGGCGAAACTGTGCTCTATATTGCAGCCGCTTGCCACATCACCCGGGTTGTTGAGTTTCTTCCAATCATCACTGTACATATCCATACAGTAGCCTTGTTCGTTGCGGTCGGAGTAGTAAAACACCTCCCACGTAGCCCCTTTGCCCGACCCGTACGCTACCACTGTATGCTTGCGGATAATGGATTTCAGTGTCGCCTTCAATTCTGCATCTTGTGTGCCTTCTATGCGGTCATAATATCCGTCAGGCATTGTTTCTGCCATCGCCATGGCAGAATAGGATAAAATAATCAGACAAAAGAAAAATTGTTTCATGGCATGTCATCATTGTTTGCATTCATGTATCTGGAAAAGCCGCATGTCCCTGTTTTCTGTTCTTTCTTATGGAACATACGCTTTCCTTTTGCAAATGTAGTAAAAACTGCTGACACACAACGGCATTTCCGGAAAAAATCCTGCTAATGTCTGAAAAATTGCCTTTTCATCCGCCATTTTCTCACTTGAAACGCATTTTACATAGTATATCGGATTTGTTCACGCTTGCTTGAATCTTGCCTGATGGTTCTTTCCTTCCGCGTAGTGTCTTCGACCCCTCAAGCCGGCCTCATCGACCCCTGAACGGGAAATCGGAAATGAAAGGACTCTGCTTCCGAAACGCCAGGATGAACTCGAAAGGCTATATTTACGGTGATCAACCGTAAGTTGGATGCTCTCACCGCTTGCCATAACAAAGAAAAATAATTACCTTTGCCATCAAAATAACGATATGCTATGAAGAAAAATTGCCTGTTGTTCTCTCTCGTTCTGCTGCTGTCCGTTCCCTCGTGGGGGCAAATGGTTCGGGAAGCGGAAACCTCTCTTGTTTACTATATGCCCTACACGAATCTTCTGTTCGATATCGAATACGAGGAGATTACGGAACAGAAAGGACAGTTATACCAATACTCCGAACGTTATCTCCGGACCACTGACATCGTGAAGGAGGACCGGACCTGCTATCGCTTGACCGGCATTCACGTTCGTCCCTCGGCATCTGCCGACACGACGCGCGCCTTCGTTGTTCCTTTCTGCAAGAACTATCCGTCTTGTTCATGCCTCTCGCTCAACGGCAAGGGTATTCTTCTCGGGGTCAATACCGGCAATATGTCCGGGAAGAAAAGCGGCAAGCCCGCCCCCTGTGCGGAAGAAACGCGGACAACCCTCTCATCGCGCCCTGTTCCTCTTTTGGAAGAACAACTGATCGCCAACTCCACAGCCAAGATGGCGGAGAATACGGCAAAGCAAATTTATCGTATCCGTGAGAGCCGGTTGAATCTGCTATCCGGCGATGTGGAGCATCTTCCCTGCGACGGTTTGTCCATGCAGTTGGTATTGGAGGAGTTGAATGCACAGGAAGAGGCCCTGACGCGCCTGTTTGTCGGACAACGTTCCGTGACAAAACACCGCAAAAGCATACGTTTTGTCCCTACAGGCTCCGTGGAAGACGATGTATTGTTCCGCTTCTCTCTGTTTAGCGGAGTGGTCGGCAAAGACGATATGAGTGGCAATCCCTACTACCTCAGTCTTGTCAAGTACCAACCGTCCTATGCTCCCGCTGAGAAGGGAGACGAAAAACAGCAAGCCGCAAAATCTCCGGTTTGCTATAACATCCCTGGAAAGGCTCGGATAACCCTTACCGACGGGGAAAGAGTGTGGGTGGATACCACTGTCGACATTGCACAATGGGGCATTGCGGTGGCACTCCCTTATGCCCTTTTCAAGGAGAATACACAGGTTGAATTCAATCCTGCTACGGGAGCGATAAAAGCAATTCGGCAATGACACGCAAACTCACTTTCCTGCTTACGGCAAGCCTTCTGCTTGCTCTGTCTCCCGTTCACGCTCAGGAACTGCAATGTCAGGTAACGGTCAATTCCGATCAGATAGAGGGGTCCAACAAGAGCGTTTTCAACACGCTGCAAACGTCCATAACGGAGTTTGTCAACACGACTCGCTGGACCAACATGACTTTCACCGAACGCGAACGCATTGAGTGCAGTATGCTTATTGTCATCCAGAGTGTTGCCGACAATCTTTTCACGGCGGAGTTGCAAGTGCAGTCGCGCAGACCGGTATTCGGCTCGTCCTACATCACACCGCTGCTCAACTTCAAGGACAACTACTTCAACTTCACCTACCAGGAATACGATCGGCTGGAATATCAGCCCAACAGCATCACAAGCAACCTTGCCGCAATGCTCGCTTACTACTGCTATTTGATTATCGGCCACGACATGGATAGTTTCTCCCGCTTGGGTGGCACGTCCTGTTTCCGGCAATGTGAAAACATTGTCAGCATGGCACAGTCGGCTTCTTTGGAAAATAGCGAACTCACAGGCTGGCAAGCCTTCGGAAACAACCGGAACCGGTATGCGCTCACCAACAACCTGATGGACGAAGCCTTCCATGCCTATCGTAATTTCTACTACGAATACCATCGTCTGGCATTGGACCAAATGGCAAGCAACGTAGCGAATGCGCGCGCGCGCATCGCGGAGGGGCTTCCCGTCCTGCGGGACGCCAACCGTGCCCGTCCTGCCACCTATCTCATCAATACGTTCCTTGATGCCAAAGCCGACGAACTGACCAATATATTCAAAAAAGGTACTCAAAGCGAAAAGGAACAGGTCTATTCCGTCCTGATGGATATCGATCCGACACGCAACAACCTTTACGAAACCATTTTGCAGAACTGATCACCTGATGGAATCATTGTTAGGAAAAAATATCGAAGAGTTGCAAGCCATCGCTCTTGAGGTAGGTCTGCCGAAGTTTGCGGGAAAACAACTTGCCGAATGGCTCTACAAAAAAAGAGCCGTTTCTTTCGATGAAATGACCAATATCTCCATCAAAGGACGCTCGGCTTTGGCGGAACGATATGTCATCGGGCGGTCCTCTCACGTGGCGGAAGCGGTTTCTGCGGATGGAACCGGGAAATACCTTTTCCGGGCGACAGAAAATGTCGTTGAAACCGTCTATATTCCCGATGGCGAACGGGCGACACTTTGCATTAGTACCCAGGCGGGATGCCGGATGCACTGCCGGTTCTGCATGACCGGAACGCTGGGTTTCCATGGCAACCTCTCCGCTGCAGACATTCTCAATCAGATATTCTCCGTCCCCGATAGTCTTTCGCTCACGAACATAGTGGTTATGGGCGAGGGAGAACCGTGCGACAATATCGACAATGTCTTGCGCGCATTGCAAGTCCTTACGGCAGATTGGGGATGTGCATGGAGTCCCCGTCGGATAACGGTTTCATCGGTAGGTTTCATTCCCGGACTCAAACGGTTGCTTTCGGAAACCGATTGCCACATCGCCATCAGCCTCCACAATCCCTTTCCTTTGGAGCGTGCCGAAATGATGCCGGTCGAAAAAGCCTGCCACCTCGAAGATGTTTTGCAACTTTTACAACAGTACGACTTCCGGCACCAACGGCGTCTATCCTTCGAATACATCCTGTTCAAAGACAAAAACGACACATTGCGTCATGCCAATCAACTCCGCCGCCTGCTGCAGCCGCTGCCGTGTCTGGTCAATCTCATACGTTTCCACGCTAATCCGCAAGAGACCGGCAATACAATGCAAGGAAGCGATTTGCAGAAAGTCGAATGGATGCGCGATTATCTGACTGCCAATGGCATCACAACCACCATCCGCAAATCTCGGGGAGAGGACATCTTGGCGGCTTGCGGAATGTTGGTCAATTCGTTACAGAGAAAAGACTGATGCGATTCGTTCCGTTGTTCCTGTGGCTGTCGTTGTGTTCCGTTGCGCTTGTTGCACAAACACGGATACAGATTATCAACTACAACGTCGAAAATTTTTTCCACCCGGGAAACGATACCGGTTCCGTTTCCACCGGCAACGAATTTACTCCCGAAGGCATTCGCCATTGGACATATGAACGTTATAAAGAAAAGTTGGCACACATCGGGCAAGTGGTGGCGAATATAGGGGAATGGCATACACCTGCCCTCGTCGGTTTGGAGGAGGTGGAGAATGAACAATGCCTGCTGGATTTGTGTAAATTCGGAGTCCTGCGCAACTACAGGTACCGATACTTGCACCGCGATTCCAAAGACGTACGGGGTATCGATTGTGCCTTGCTCTACCACCCTGGGCAGTTCTGTTTACTCCACCATACCTTCATCTCCGTTCCCACCGAAGGACGCCCCACCCGCGACATCGTCTATGCTTCCGGACTACTGCAGAACGGCGATACGCTGCACGTATTCCTTTGCCACTTCCCCTCCCGACGGGGAACAGCGGAAACCGATAGCAGGAGAATGGCGGCTCAGCAAACTTTGCAGACTCGGTTGGATTCACTCCTTCTGCAGAATCCCATGTCCAGGATTGTAGTCATGGGCGATTTCAACGCGGCTCCTTCCGAACAATTCAACCCGCTGCACAACCTCATGATTGACTTTGAAAACAGGGCGGAGGGCACATACAGATGGCATGGAGTATGGAGTTGCCTTGACCATTTCTATGTCACAGCAAACCTGCTCCCTTATATACAGACCGGAATATATAGCCCCGATTGGCTTCTGGAAGACGACTTGCAATATCTCGGCAAAAAGCCTTTCCGCACCTATCAGGGTTATAAGTACACGGGAGGATACTCCGACCATCTGCCTGTATGGATGACCATTACCCTACCCCAATGATACAATCGATATGAAATCTCACACTCGCATACTCGTTGCCCTCCTCCTCCTTTCCTCCGCGACAGCCGTTGCCGACACCTATTGGATTGCCTTCACCGATAAAAAGGGAACAACGGGAGATATCCGTCATCCGGAAGACTTCCTGTCACAGCAAGCCGTAGAGCGGAGAAGCAAACAAAATATACCCGTTGATTCGCTCGATCTTCCTGTGAGTCAGACCTACCTCGATGCCGTCACTCGGATGGGAGTGGAAATTCTTTTTGCCTCGCGTTGGTTAAATGGGGTAACGGTTCGCGCCGACGACTATGCCGTCATGCAGAACATTTCCCTCTGCCCGTTCGTGAGCGCTGTCGAACGGACCCAATCCGACAAGGCTCCACAAAATGCACATCGGAAAAAAATATCTATGGACAATACCAATCCTCTCCCTTATGGTGCTGCAAAAAAGCAAATAGAAATGCTACGGCTACCCCTGCTGCACGATGCAGGCTACAGGGGGGAAGGTATTTCCGTTGCTGTCATCGACAATGGTTTCCCGAATACCGATGAGTCGCACTATTTCGACTATGTACGCCCACGGATCACCCATACCAGGAATTTTGTCAATCCGGAGGAAGATGTCTTCTCCGTCGGGGGACATGGCACTTGTGTTTTGTCCTGTATGGCTGCACATGCAGACGATTATTGCGGGACTGCCCCCGATGCCACCTACCATCTCATTGTTACCGAAGACGACTATACGGAGAGCCTGCGGGAGATAGACGCACAAGTGGCAGCCTTCGAATGGGCGGACAGTATCGGTGCGGATATCATCACGTCATCGCTCGGCTATGCCTTCGGCTTCGACGATCCTGACACCGACATCCCCTATGCCCAACTCAACGGACGTTTTGCACGGAACAGCCGTGCCGCCACCATTGCCGCACGCAAAGGGATGATTGTGTGTATCTCTGTCGGAAACGAGGGAAATGTCTCGTGGCACTATCTCTCTTCGCCTGCCGATGCCGACAGTATCTTGTCCGTAGGGAGTGTAACGTCCGATGGCATCAAAAGTCCGTTCTCCTCGTTCGGACCTTCTGCCGACGGACGTATCAAACCGGAAGTGTGCGCCATGGGAACCTCCACGGCACTCTACAATCCCGATACCGATAACATCCGCACTTCCAACGGAACATCGTTCTCCGCTCCGCTCATTGCCGGCATGGCGGCGTGTCTGTGGCAAGCCTTGCCCGGACTCAGCAACATGCAGATAATAAAACGTATCCTCCGGTCTGCATCACAAGCAGATACACCCGATAATGCTGTCGGATATGGCATTCCTGATGCATGGGCTGCCTTTTTAGGCGAAAAAACAGGACTTCAAGTGCCTCAAACCGATGTCGCAACGTCATCTGTAGAGATTTATTCTCTGCAAGGACAACCGTTGGGAAGAGACCCTCATTGCCTCCCGTCGGGGATTTATATTCAAAGGACAGGAACAACAACAAAGAAAATAATAGTAACAAACAATGGCATAACAGGTTATTAGAAAGACCGACGATGTTGGCAGGACAATAGACCGATGATTCCCGATTTGCTCAAAAACATACGGAAAGTTGCTTGTATGTATTCTTGCTTTAGCAGATCCCAAGCACCCCTGATCGACCCATCAACGGAAGATGAAAGGAAAGAATATGCATATTGTAAGCCGCATCGCCAATTTGTTTATTGCTTCTTGCATGGCGATTGTATCGACCGCCCGATTCGGATTTCAACTTATAAACTATGCATCAACCGATAAATTATAAACAAAAAAAGGTAAGCGATCTACATCGCACCGCTACAACCTCCTACCCTTGCTTCGGTCAAGACCTGGGGGAATTCAGAGGGAGCTGGTCGTGTAGGACTTACCCGGCTGCAAAAGTACAACAAGTTTTCGTCTCCTGCAAGAGATAAACAGTTTTTTAATGCAAAACGCCCATGCTTACCGACTTTATTCTTACCCGCATCCGTCAACATCTCTCCTATACGCCCAACGAACAGCAGGAAGAGTTGCTGCACAAGTTATGTCGTTTCCTCCTCTCTACCGACTCGGAACGGCTCTTTCTGTTGTGCGGCTATGCAGGTACGGGGAAGACGAGTCTCATTGCAGGAGTCGTGCAGACGCTCAATAGTCTCCGGCAAAAAACGCTCCTTCTGGCTCCCACCGGACGGGCGGCCAAAGTCCTGTCGTCCTATTCCGGATTGCCGGCATACACCATTCATAAGCAAATCTACCGCCAGAAGTCCATGGGAGATTTCCGCTTCGGGCTCTCATTCAACACGCATCAGGATACGCTCTTCATTGTCGACGAGGCCTCTATGATTGCCAATACCGGCGGAAACGAGGAACAGAGTTTCGGCACAGGGCGCTTGCTGGACGATTTGATAGAATATGTTTACTCGGGAAGGAATTGCAGTCTGCTTCTCATAGGAGACAATGCCCAGTTGCCGCCGGTCGGGCAAACCGTCAGCCCCGCTTTGGATTACACCTACTTGCAGGGCTATGGCTTGCATATCGGGCAGCATACGCTCACACAAGTTGCCAGGCAAGCCCTTGACAGCGGTATTCTGACCAACGCCACCCTGCTGAGGAAAAAGATTGCGGAAAACGATGTAATGCAGTCCCCGTCTTTTCTTTTGGACGGTTTCCGTGATATCCGCCTATTGCAGGGGGAAGAAGTGGTGGAGGAGGTGGAACGTGCTTATCAGGAAGTCGGGGTGGAGGATACCATGATTGTCACCCGCACCAACAAACGCATGAACCTTTATAACCAGGGTATTCGGGCGCGGGTCCTTTGGAAAGAGGAGGAAATATCGGGAGGCGACCGGATTATGGTTACACGCAACAATTATTTCTGGACAAAGCAATACGAGGGATTGGACTTTCTTGCCAATGGCGATATGTTCGAGATTACACGCCTGAAGCATTTCAGGGAAATGTATGGCTGCCATTTTGTGGATGCTAGTCTCCACGCCATCGACTACGACTGGGACATCGACGTGGTTCTTTGGCTTGAAACTCTTTCCTCCGACTCACCCGAAGCGAACTATCGTTTGCAACAGACCCTTGTCAGCCGCATTGCGGAGGATTATCCCGAGATACACTCCAAGAAAGAAATGTGGAAGAAGATTATGGAAAACCCCTACTACAATGCCCTGCAAGTTAAGCACGCCTACGCTGTCACATGCCACAAGGCGCAAGGCGGACAGTGGAAACGGGTCTTTGTCGACCAGGGACTGATTGCAGAAGACCAATACAATGTGGATTACTACCGATGGCTCTATACGGCACTCACCCGAGCCACAGAACAAGTATTCCTCATCAATTTCAAACAATAAGAAACATATCATTACATCACAATTATATCCGATGAATACAGAAGAATTTCGCAACGTATGCCTGTCTCTTCCCTATGTGACAGAAGATACTCCTTTCGATGAAACCACGGTCGTTTTCCGGCTCAAGGACAAGATTTTTGCATGTATCCCTACCGATCAACCGATGACCGTTGTGTTGAAATGCGATCCCGACCTTGCGTTAAACTTGCGCGACCGCTATCCGTCCGTGGAAGGGGCGTGGCATTGGAACAAGAAGTATTGGAACCAAATCTTCATGGATGGTTCGGTATCCGATGAACTCCTTGATGCTTTGATCCGCCATGCCTATAACGAGGTACGCAAAAAACTGCCTAAAAAGGAACAGGCGGAAATAATGGAACAACTGCCAGCCCTCACCGAAGATTCTTTGCCTGAATAACCTGCTGTTTCTGTTATGACCGACATAAGGCAACAACTGTTTGCGCTGCAAGACCTGCAATACCGCAAGTTTCATAGCAGCCTCATCCCTGACATTCCGCCCGAGCGGTTCATAGGAATCCGCATGCCTGCCATGCGCCGGTTGGCGAAGCAGTTGGCTAAGGAACCGGACATTAGTCTGTTCTTGAACGACTTGCCCCATTTCTATTACGATGAAAACACACTGCACGGATTGATACTCTGCGAAGAGAAAAACTACGATGAAACCGTCAGGATGCTCAACCGTTGGCTGCCTTTTGTCGATAATTGGGCTACTTGCGACCTGATTCGCCCTAAGGCATTCCGTATCGCAAGCAAAAACAATGCGGACGCTTTGCTCTCGGATATTCGGCGGTGGATGGATAGTGATGCGCCCTATACGGTTCGTTTTGGTATAGAGATGCTTATGACCTGCTTTTTAGACGGTAACACCGACGATTCAACGGTTTCATCGGCATATTTCCGCAAGGAATACTTGGATTGGGTTGTCCGTGTCAATGACCGTATCATGACAAGGAACAACGATGCCGCAGCAGGCGGCACGCCTTGTTCATTCAATGGAAAAAGCCAGGACGCTGTTTCCGTCGGCGGTTCTCTCTGCAATCACTATTACGTACGTATGATGATTGCATGGTTCTTCGC
>JBNMIS010000016.1:0-28917 GCA_050873385.1 Bacteroidales bacterium
GTATTGCTTTGCGCTGCCTACATTCTCTTCTATGCCCTGTTTGGTAGCAGGAATGTAAATAAGGACATCCCCACCGCATAAGTTGTATCAAAGGATGATTCTCGGCAAGGGATAAGGTCTCTTGTTCCTTTGGAGAAGTATTAATCTTGCGGCACAGTGCTGAAAAAGCATTGTGCCGCTTTTTTATGGTTGATATACTCCGTATTATATCTTTCTTTCTGGTATCCTTGGACATGGTTCCGGAGTTCCTGTTATCTACGACCCCTCAAGCCGGCCTGAAGCACCCCTCATCGAGCCATCAATGAGAAATGAAAATGAAGTCGGTAAAGCAAAATCGTACATCGTAAATTGTCCAATCGTAAATGAACCCCCTCTTTAAGGGGAATTGGGGGAGTCACTTCCCTCCTCTGGAGGGGTTGGGGAGGTCTTATTAAAAACAAATCCCCCATACATGGAAATGTATGGGGGACTGAATACGATAGAACAAACCTTATTTCTTCTTGCCTTTTTCCAGCATCAGAGTGTGGGTCGGTTGGTCGCATACTTCCGACGGACCGTAGTACTGGATAGGTCCGGGATAAATATAACTGAGTTCGGCGTTTGCCCATTCTGCCCTGTGCGCTGCAAAGTAGCGGAACGGTGCTCCGTTCAGGTCAACCAGTGCTTTTTGTATAACGGGTTTCAGTTTGCCGTTCCGGCGTTCCATGTTCATCATCATGGTGATAGGCACACCGCCTGCTTTCCATTCGCTGGCGGGAGCGGTCAGGTTCTTGACCAAGGCCATGTAGCCGGTTTTTCCTTCTGCTATCAGCATCGTCGCCGTCATACCCAGCGAGTAGCAGTAGTCTGCATCGAAGTTCGAAGGAATTGCACAGCGTCCTTCGTAACCGAAGAAGTGGTTCAAGGCTGAGAATTTGCCTTTGTATGTGCCTTCTGCTTTCATGATGGCAAGTTTCTTGGCTACCATTTCTATCAACATCTTCTCTGTCTCGATGAGCGATACTTGCACGTTCCCGTGAGGGTCTCTGTCCATGGTCAATTGTCTTGCGATACCCTTGGGAAGATCACGGTATACCTCGCGGCTTTCCGGTGATAATTTCCCCTTGACGAATTGGCGCTTCTCGTCGTCCGTATCCATGGAGAGGAAGTCTTCGTTGCCTGCCAGCAGGTCGTTCAGTTCCTGTATCAGACGCTTCATTGCGGGAATAAACTCTATCAGTCCTTCTGGGATAAGCACGGTGCCGAAGTTCAATCCTGCATTGGCACGATCTACAATGGCGCTCACTATCTGATCTACGATGTCGTTCAGAGTCATGTTCTTAGCCTCAACCTCCTCGGATATGAGACACAGGTTAGGTTGCGATTGCAAAGCGCATTCCAGGGCAATGTGGCTTGCCGAGCGACCCATCAGGCGGATAAAGTGCCAGTATTTCTTTGCGGAGTTGGCATCGCGTTGGATGTTGCCGATAAGTTCGGAATATACTTTGCAGGCTGTATCAAAACCGAAAGATGTCTCGATCTCGCTGTTCTTCAAGTCGCCGTCAATGGTCTTCGGACAACCGATTACTTGGATCCCGCAGCCCTTCTGCAGGTAGTATTCTGCCAATACGCAAGCGTTCGTGTTTGAGTCGTCCCCACCTATAATGACGATGGCGCTTATACCTAACTCTTTGCAAATCTCAATGCCTTTGTCAAACTGCCATGGTTCTTCCAGTTTCGTTCTGCCCGAGCCGATGATGTCAAAACCTCCGGTGTTGCGGTAATCGTCAATAATGTCACCTGTCAACTCGGTGTAGTTGTGTTCAATCAAACCGGAAGGGCCGCCAAGAAAACCGTATAAGCGGTTCTTGGGGTTCAGTTTCTTCAGTCCGTCATACAAACCGGCAATCACATTGTGTCCGCCGGGGGCTTGTCCGCCTGATAAAATGACACCTACCGCAATGGCGGGGTATTCTTTCTTCTCGCCTGGTTCCAGGTGCAAGGTGGGCAGACCGTATGTGTTAGGAAAGAGGGCTTTGATTTCCTCTTGGTCTCGAACCGACTGGGTTGGTGCACCCTCTACAAGGCGACCGTTTTCACGCAAAGCAGTTGGCACCTTTGGTTGGTAACTGCTGCGCGCAATTTGTAATGGACTTTTTTGCATAGTATACGTTATGTTGTTGTGTTTAATTCTTGTCAACCGACTTGCAAAAGTAGCAAAAACTTTTCACCTGCACAAGTCGCCCGAATGGTCGTCATTGTTGTGAATGGACCATGTTTTGGTCTTGCCGGATAAATGCTAACAGTTGCTGGGTGGCTTCTTCCTGTGCAATGTTTTTCAGAATACATTCTTTTCCCTTGTATAGTGATACTTTCCCTTTTCCCGCTCCCACATAGCCGTAGTCTGCATCTGCCATCTCGCCGGGACCGTTCACAATGCACCCCATGACGGCTATCTTGCAATGGGCAAGATTCTGTTCTTTCGCAAATGCTCTCTTGATGTCCGATACGGTTTTCTCAAGGTCAAACAGGGTTCTGCCGCATCCGGGACAGGAGATGAATTCCGTCTTGTAACGTTTTATGCCCGCTGCTTGCAGTATATCCTTGCTCAATCGTGTAAGGGATTCTTCTGCAAAGTACGGATTCCGTAATTCTAAACGGTCGTAACCTGTGTCCCATAACGCTTTCCCGCACTCTGCAGCCGCATGCAGCGAAAACAGGTTCCAGTCGGGTTCGTCGCTGCTCAGTTGTATGCTGTTCCCCTCGTCTGTTAAGACAATGCGTCCGCTGTAGCGGATGGAATCGCTGTCGGCGAAATAGTCGCGTAGAGCCCTGGCTACGGGAATCTCTTGCTCGGGTGCTTCGCTCAAACTCACGCGTATGGTATCGCCTATGCCGTCTGCCAGCAAGGCGCCGGTTCCTACTGCCGATTTTGTTCGTCCGTCTTCGCCCTCGCCCGCTTCGGTGACACCCAAATGCAAGGGGTAAGCCATACCTTCTTTCGCCATTTGCTTGGTTAGTAAACGGACGGTAGTGACCATGATTCGTGTGTTGCTGGCTTTGATTGAAATGACTATATCCTTGAAATCTTCTGCTGCTGCAATGCGCAGAAACTCCATAACGCTCTCTACCATGCCCTCCGGCGTATCGCCATAGCGCGACATGATGCGATCCGACAGACTGCCGTGATTGACTCCCAAACGGATGGCGCAATGATGCTCTTTGCAGATTGAAAGCAGGTGCGTAAAACGCTCCCGCAAGCGTTCCAACTCCTGTCGGTAACTTTCGTCCGTGTAATCGATATGCCGGAATTTGCGTGCAGGGTCTATGTAGTTGCCGGGGTTGATGCGTACTTTTTCCACGACGGTGGCTGCGGCTTCTGCCACCGATGCTTGAAAATGTACATCGGCTACCAATGGAATATCATGCACGGCTTCATGAATCGCACGGAGTGATTTCACTTCCCGCATGCCCTGTGTCGTGAAACGCAACAGTTCTGCGCCGGCTTCTATGCAGCGCCGTGCTTGGGCTATGGAACCTTCTATGTCATTCGTGGACGTGTTTGCCATGGTTTGTATACGGATGGGATAATCGCTGCCTATGCCGGTTTGTCCCACTTGTGTACTGCTCGTCTTGCGCCGGTTATATGTCAATGGAATAATCATGATAATGAAATTATTGTAAGAACTTCCTTTTATAGAGTAAAATGCCTATGTTTATGCCGATATTCCAATCGTTTTTGGGGATGGAGTAATAGTTGGCATAAAGAGAGGCGGAACCGCGTTGGAAGGTATAAACCATACTACCTTCGGCTATGAAATGCACATCGGAAAAAGGGGTGGAGTAGTAGGGGGTGTTGTCTGCATTCCTTCGGATGGTTTGTATAGGGGCAAAAGCATAACCTTCCAGACGTACTTGCCAATTGTCGGTAATGAGGAAGATGGGCTTCACACCGGCGGCTAAATACTGGTTTGCACTGAAATCTATGTTCCTGACTGCTTTGCTGTGGGGCGTCGGGGCAAATTGGGGTGCTTGCAGCATGGTGGCTGTGTAGTTGCTTAGCAACGGACGGATGGAATAGCAGGCTTCCGCTTCTGTTCCTAATGAGAAGTGCCTGGCAAAACGGAAGTAACCTTCGTAATGCCCGCTCGCCTGCATCCATAGCGAAAACTCGTTCTTCGTGTTGGTATAGGCATATTGTTTGGATACTGAATTTTCCACCCCGCCCGGCATCATCAAACCGACGCTCCACCGGTGTCCTTCTGTCGGATAGGTCTGATGGTTCAGTGAATTGCCTTCTATTTGGATGTAGGTGTTGAACAGTGAATACTTGCTGTTGTCCCGTACGGTGTCGCTCAGTGCTGAGTATTGCTCCAACCGGTATTTGTCTTGCATTCCCGCTCCTCCTATCCCTATTTCCATGCGTGCTTTCATCGTGAGGGGGATACCTACCGATAGTTTTCCGTAAACTTCCATTTGTTGGAAGGTTAAGGGACGGTTCTCGAACGAGAAAAACCTTGCGTCATTCGTATAGTTGAATCGGTGGGCGACAAACTCCCCCTTCAGGTAACATCGTGGTGTGAAATCCAGACGGGTGGAGGTGCCTGCAGCCATATAGGTCCTGCCGACTTGCGCATCAAGTGATACTTCTATGGGGAAACGTTTCAAATCATGGTACCCTATGCCCAGATAAAATTGCGTGGGAGTGGATGTCGATATGTTTCCGCCTGCCCCGATGTGTAATTGATCGCGCGTTCTTACGTCCAGAAGCAACCTGAAACCTGATAAAACCGTGTCATATTCGGCATGGGGAATGACTTCGGAGATAACGTCATCCGAGATAAGGCAATAATAGTTGCTCAGAAATTCCTCATATGTGAAGTAGGTGGTCTTTTTCTTTCCTAAGAACACTTGTTTGAGATAGTTCTCCTGTTCTTTGTCAATGCCTGTGAAACGTACGGCTTTGAATATAAGCGGAGGAATCTTCTCGCGGAATGTCTGCCTTTTTTGTGCCAGTTCTTCCTGGGTCTGCCTTCGCTTTACGCTCTGTTTGATTTCATCGATATGTGCCATTGTGGAATCATAGCCCAATTGCACCAGTGTATTCACTTGCGAGAAGTCCCAACTGTTGATTTTGTCCCAACTGAAGTTGAGTAGCAGGCCGTCTTGCACCGAGTAGTCCGTGTCGTGAACAATCATCTTTTCCAGCAGAGCAATGAGATTGCGCTTGTCAGGGCGCCCGCTGTTGTGACTGACGTTGCTGCCTATTATGTATGCCGGACTGAATTCTTCTTGGGCCACATCTACGGGAAAGTTGTTGTATATACCGCCGTCATATAGAATGGTTCCGTCGTAATCAACGGGCCGGAACATGAAAGGGAATGACATGCTGGCGCGGATGGCATCTCCCAAATCGCCGTTGGAAAACACGACAGGTCGTTTCTCGTAGATGTCGGAGGCGACGCATCGGAAAGGTATCATCAACTTGTTGAAATCACCTCCGGTCGCTCCGTTGGTGGCACCGCACATCTCCAAAACGGCAATGTTCATCAATTGCGGATTCGATATGTTTGTGGGTAAGAAGTAAGGAGTAAAAGTGGTGCGCTTGCCCGTATCGTCATGTTGGCGTTGTGTCTTGAATTTGCCCATGGAGGTAACTCCGTAAGGAGAATCTTCTTTATGTATCTTTGCGCTTATGCTCAGCCATGCCGGTGTTTGTTCTCCCTGCCTGTAGTAGAATTTGTTTCGGGTGTCCACATCTCCCAAAAACCATTGCCTGAATTTTTCCGACCCGATGAGTGAGGCAATCTCATCCGTAGTCCAACCGCTTGCATACAATCCGCCTACGATGGCTCCCATCGATGTCCCCGCTATGTAGTCAATCGGGATATCGTTTTCTTCCAATGCCTTGATGACACCGATATGGGTTATGCCTCTGGCCGAACCCCCGCTAAGCACAAGTGCCACCCCTCCGTCTGCCTGACAAAAGCCTGCGGAAAAGAGGCAACATACGAATACGATAATGAAAGATAGCCTTTGCATAGTGTTGTTAGGTTTATTGTTCGCTATGACTTTGTTTCAGTCGTATTTAGGGACACTGCGTAAATTGACACGGTCCGGCAAAGCCCCGTTCTTTAGGATAGCATGACACCGCCTGTACCTGCCAGAAAAGTTACGGTAAGTCCCAGTAAATATCCTCCTGTAATCTCTGTTTCTGTGTGTTCATCCAAATATAGTCTTGCCCACATGACAAGCCAACTTGCCAAGAGAATGCCTGCCCACAAAAGATAAGGGAATGCAGTCATATACCAGCAATAAGCGAGTACTCCGCCGAGCAATACTCCCATCATTGTCATGTGAGCGCTTATCTTCCATCGATAGTTTATGAGTGTAACCAGCAGCAAACTTATAGTGGCGCCTATGGCTGTCCAACCAACTATTTTGGGCATGCCCAACACGAAATGCAGAAACAAACACCATGATGTGGCGGAGGCCAATCCGTAAACATAGGGAATACGCCTGCTCTCCTTGTCATGCATATAGGCTTTTTTGATGTCCCCGCCCCAAAGTAGAAACAAGGCTGAGAAGGGAATGAGACAAGTTAGAATAAAGGTTCCTGCTATCACGGTTGCATACCATCTGCCGGGGATAATGCCCTTTTGCTGTAGTGCTACGTTTATGCACAATAGCACCATTGCGTACGTTGGTACCAGCATCGGATGTAGCAGAAGACTTACTATTTGGGCGATTCGTTTAATGGCGCAAAGTGTTTTGGAGATCTTGGGAGTTTGTTGTCTATAATTATATTACGATACGCAGTCTGGCAACGGGTATGTGAAGTTGCTTCCTGTATTTTGCAACGGTTCTGCGAGCAATTGTAAATCCTTTCTGCCGCAATGCTTCCACTAATTCGTCGTCGTTGAGCGGGTTCTGTTTGTCTTCTTTCTCTATAATGCCAAGCAATGCGTTCTTGATGGCGCGGGTTGCCACCTCTTCTCCGCTTTCGTTTGTCATTGATTCGGAGAAGAAGAATTTGAGGGGTAACACACCGTAAGGGGTCTGTACATATTTTGAGTTCGAGACTCTCGATATGGTTGATATATCATATCCCGTCTTGTCTGCCACGTCTTTCAGAATCATTGGTTTGAGCAGGTTCTCGTCTCCTTCTAAGAAATAGTCACGTTGCAGTTGTACAATAGCGGTCATTGTGCGGGTCAGTGTCTCATTGCGCTGACGTACAGCATCAATGAACCAACGCGCAGAATCTATTCTGTCTTTGATGAAAGAGATTGCTTCTTTTTCTTCTCTCGTGTGAGTGCTTTGACGTTGATAGTTCTGTAGAATTTGGTTGAACTCGCTGTTTACGTGCAGTTCTGGAATGTTGCCATTGTTCAGGGAAATGGTAATGTCGTTCCCGTTCACTTCCACAATGAAGTCAGGGATAATGGTGTGTCCTGTGTAGAGATCCTGTTGCAACGCATTGCCTGGTTTGGGCGTAAGACGACGGATCTCTGTCTCGGCTTCTCTGAGTTGCTGGTCTGTAATCCCCAAACGATCTATGATTTTCTGATAATGATGCGTGGCAAACTCTTTGTAGAACTTCTCAAGAATTTTTGTCGCCAGTTCCACACTCGGACTTTGTTGACGCCGTTGTAATTGCAGTAGCAGACACTCTTGTAGATTCCTGGCGCATACGCCGGCGGGCTCAAAATTGTATTGTATGGTGTGGATTATATCCATCATCTCCTTGTCACTTATGTCAATGTTGGCATGAAATGCCAAGTCATCAGCCAGGGCTTCGGGAGATCTGCTCAGGTAACCGTTTTCATCGATGTTACCCAGGATGTATTGTGCTACCTTGCGTTTTTCTTCGCTCAGAGGCAATAAACCTAATTGTCCTGACAAGTATTCCTGAAAACTTTCCCCTACGGAAAAAGGAATATCCTCCTGTTTGTCGTCTGGCGAAGCATTGTTGCTGTGAAGCATGTAGTCGGGGGTGTCATCGTCCGATATGTAGTCGCTCAGATCAAACTCATCGTTTTGCAAAGCGTCTTCCCCCTCATTCTCATTGTCATACTCTTCGTTGAGCGATTCTTCTTTTGTGTCGTCCCCGCGTTCCAGTCCTGGATTTTCTTCCAATTCTCGGTCTATACGTTGTTCTAATTCCAACGTGGTGTACTCCAGGACTCTGACTTCCTGTATTTGCATGGGAGTCAGAGTAGTACGTTGTTTAAGAGCCGTCTCTTGTGTCAGTGATGCTTTGGTCGACATATACAAAAGTCTTACAAGGTTAAATCATTTACCGTATGAATGATGTAGTCCTGTTGTTCTTGGTTCAATTCGGTATGCATCGGCAGACTCAGTACGCATTGAGCCAGTTTTTCCGCTACGGGGAAGTCGCCTTCGTGGTAACGTGGATCTTGATATGCTTTCTGCAAATGGAGCGGAACAGGGTAGTAAACCATGGCAGGTATTTCCTTTTCTGCTAATCCTTCTTTGAGCGCATCGCGCGAATGTCCTTCTTTTATGCGGAGAGTGTACTGATGGAAGACATGTGTCGAATAGGATGCTCTGGCAGGGGTCAATACGTTGGGATTCTCTGCAAAACCTTTGTCATAGTATTCGGCTGCCTTTTGCCGTTTTTCTGTATATTCATTCAAGTGAGGCAGTTTGGCATTCAATACTGCGGCTTGAATACTGTCAAGACGGGAGTTGACCCCGATCATGTCATGATGATAACGCACCACCATACCGTGATTGGCAATGGCACGCATCTTCGCAGCCAGTTCGTCGTCATCGGTAAAGATGGCTCCGCCGTCCCCGTAGCAACCTAAGTTCTTGGAGGGGAAGAACGATGTGCAACCGGCATTTCCCATGCAGCCGGCTTTCTTGGTGGTTCCGTCTTTGAATTTGTAGGTCGCATTGATGGCTTGGCATGCGTCTTCTACAACATACAAATGATGCTCTTGTGCTATTTGCAGTATCTCCTCCATGTTGGCACATTGCCCGAATAGGTGTACTGGCACAATTGCCTTTGTTTTCGGGGTGATGGCACGCCGGACCGATTCTGTCGACATGTTGAATGTATCCCAATCCACATCCACTACAACAGGTGTCAAATGCAACAATGCAGCGACCTCTGCCGTAGCAATGAAAGTAAACGTCGGGGTTATGACTTCGTCTCCGGGCTGCAATCCCAATCCAATCAGTGCAATCAGTAGTGCATCGGTTCCGTTACCGACAGGGATAACATGTCGTACGTCTAGGAAGTTTTCGAGGCGGTTCTGGAATGTCGTCACTTGTTTCCCTCTGATGAAAGAGGATGTGTCGAGCACTTCTTGAATACCGGTATCCACTTCTTGTTTGATCGCTAAGTACTGCGATTGTAGATCCACCATCTGTATCTTTCTCATCTCTTCTCCTTTCTTGTTAATGTTCAATGATGTATTCCACTTCCTGAGGACTTGTTCGGTAGCCGAGTATGTAGGGATTCTGTGTCATCACTTGCACAGGAAGCAAACTGCTTCCGTCCTGAGGGAACCGGCATTGCACGTTCAAGTCTTGCTCGTGTACATCCCCGAAATGAGATATACCCACTTTCACTACCACCTCTGCGATAGCGGGAAATGTCCTTAGATGTAAGCCTTGAGGCACTCCTTGCGGTACAATGGGCAGGTTGAATGCTTTCTCTGTATATTGTTCTGCAAAAGCGTGCAAATTTGCATAAGGCTTTCCTATGCGAGCCCCCTGAGGGACAATGAGCGGCACTTGCGTGTTCAGACTGTCTTTCGTTTCTCTGAACACCCTCGCTTCCGTGTAAATGCAGTGGATGGTGTCTAACGCTTCTTTCGAAGCATAGACGGTGACCGTTTGTGGGTCTATCATTGGTTCCGTTGCCAATAAATATTGCATGGCGGGCTGCACTTGTCCTGTGAATACAACCTTCACCCTCTTGTGTTTCTGCTTTTTGAACTCCCTTGCAATTGTCTCCGGCAAAATACGTTGCAACTTGGCAGTACCTTGCAGTTGGTCTCCAATGCGCTGTCTGATTTGCTCCGAATAAATGGTTATCTGTCCCGACTCTCCTGACAACTGACTTGATAAATCAAACTGTATGGTAGAGAAACTCGTTTGCCTGTAAGTGCGCAATCGTTTTCCTTGATCTCGGACAACTATTTGGATGCTCTGGGGTAGCGGTTCGTTGAATACCACGTCTTCCGATACTCCCGCATACTCGACGGGAATGTCAAGTGTTCGTTCGCGTACCGAATTTAACGAGTGACCGAACCATAATATGGTGGCAAACAGCAGAAACAGACAAAATGTTCCCAAGTTCCTGTTTTGGAAGAATGTCTTCATCTTCCGCAGTATCTGATATACTTTTTTCTTGGTGGTAGTCATGTTTGTCCCCTTGTTTGCTGTTGCTTTTCTTGCTGGTTGGGTGAAACGCAACCCTGTGTGACTGGCTCACACTCTTTTCTGTGGAGTCTTATGCCTTTTCGGACGTTGCCTTTTCAGCATCTTCTGCACTTACATATACGGAAGCCTTGTCCACTTTTATAGTGATATCCTTTGCAATTTCCACAATGAATGTGGTCTCGTTCACTTCCTTGATAATGCCGTATATGCCGCCTGCTGTCACCACTTTGTCGCCTTTTTTGAGAGCGTCACGTTGTTTCTGAAGTTCTTTCTGACGCTTGGTCTGAGGACGGATCATAAAGAAGTAGAATACTACGAAAATGAGAAGCATCATGATGAGGAACGACCATGTCCCTTGGCCTCCTGTCTGTTGTTCCTGTAAAAGAATGTAATTGAGCATACTTTTTATTGTTTTAAGTGTTTATGTTTCTGTTTGTTGGTCTCCTTCGGAATAAAACAAGCCGTGTCTCTATTCTGCCGGAATGGCCTTGAGCAATTTGTTTTCTCGCTTCAGAGTGGCAACGGCTTCTTCCAGAATACCGTTGATGAACATCGGACTGTTCTCCGACGAATACTCGCGGGCAATGTCTATATATTCGTTCATGGATACTTGGAGCATGATGTCTGGAAATGTGGTAATCTCAGCCAGTGCCACTTTGAGTATGATCATGTCCATATACGACAAGCGCTCTTTGTCCCAGTTCTTCAGGCAGGAAACAATAAGATTCTCATATTCTTCTGAATGTTTCAGAACGCTGTCTAACAAGCGCTCGCCGAACTCGCACTCTTTGTTCTTCCCGTTTGTATCTGCTTGTTCTTCTTTGTCTTCCTGAAACATCTCCAGAAGCAATTGGTCCGCTCCGTTTTCTTCTTTGAAACGTTTGATGGTCTTTACGATGTAACTGATAACCATGTCTGCCTCCACGGTCCAATCCCGTCCGTCCAATGCGATTTCAAGTTCTTCAAGAGCATTTTCCAACTCGGGATTGCCGGTCAGCAGATTGCTGAATATCTTTCTCCAGATAGCCTTGTCGTCGTCATACCGGCAATCGTCTTTGCTCATGTATTCTTCATAGAACGGGGCATCTGTTATCTGCTTGTATAGTATTCCCAACGACTCATGGGCGGCATCCCAACCCAAACGTCTTTCTTCCAGGGCTGTACGCAAAGTCCTGTTTTCGAAAAGTTGCTGGGCAAACCGGTTGTTGACGAAGCGCAGGTTTGCTTCAAACGGGGTATGCATTATCTTGGCACGTTCCTGTGCGTCTTCTATCTTTAGTTGGGCGTAACGGGTTAGTTCATATACCAAGTCCAGAAGCAGCAGATATAGGTTGTACGTATCTTCGTAAGATTCTTCCAGATGTCTGTGAACGGCGGGCAAAGTCAATGTCTTGCTTTTTGTCGTACTGTCCTTTTCTCCGGATAGTTCTTTGCCTTCGTTCTGATAATAGGCGAAAACAACTTGCAGAACCTTTATTCTTACCAGGGTTCTGTTGATTAATGTTCTGTTTTGTCCTTGAGAGTTCTCTGCGGAATTGTCGTTCATATTGGTTGTTGCCATCTGTTCTTTGCGTATAATCATTGTGCAAAGTTACACTATTTTTGCGACCTGACAAGCGGATAAAGGCGTATTTTTATTTTTATATGATTTGTTTGCAAGGGAAAAACAAATGTCGTACCTTTGTCGGTCGAAAAGGTGTTGCATCGGGTTGTCGCCGGGTGTGGCAATAAATGAATTAAGCAGATGGAAAATCGTAGATTTGAAGACAAAAAAGAGCCGGAGATAGTTTACTCTCGTTCGGTGAAAGCAGGTAAACGTATCTATTACTTGGATGTTAAGAAAGCGCGTAATGAAGATTTGTATCTTTGCATTACGGAGAGTAAACGCAAGTCGGGAGCGGAAGAAGAGGCGCCTGTGTTCGAAAAGCATAAAGTGTTCCTCTATAAGGAGGACTTTGCTCATTTCACGGAAGGGCTGAATGATGTAATCGGCTATGTGGAGAAGCAGTTGGGGCAGATAGAGGAGCGTCAGGCTTGGACTCCCGAGGAGAGCAACGATGCCGCTACGGAGGCTGAGGATGCGGATTCCGACGAGCCGAAGAAACGCAAAGGGTTGTTCGGCCGTTTGTCGAAGAAAGACTGATGTGTTTCTGAAATAAATTGCCTGTCTCTGTTTGGTGGGCTTTGTGTGTTGCGGGAAGGCGGTTGCTTGTCTTCCCGCTTCTTTTTTGGGAAGTCGTTGTTATTGGATGTCTTTCGTCGTGAAATGAAAGGTTTTTCTGTGGTAAGGGCTCGGTCCGAAGTCTGTGACGGCTTTCCTGTGCTGCAGGGTGGGGTAGCCTTTGTTTTTGTCCCAGCCGTAGTATGGATATTCCTCGTGTAGTCTGAGCATGTAGTCGTCCCTGTAGGTCTTGGCAAGTATGGAGGCGGCTGCAATCGACATATAGGTGGCATCGCCGTGTACAATGGTTCGGTAGGGGATAAAGTGATAGGGCTTGAACTTGTTCCCGTCCACCAGTATGTGTTCCGGTCGGATTGTCAACTTGTCCAGGGCTCTGTGCATGGCCAGTATGGAGGCATTGAGTATGTTTATTCGGTCTATCTCTTCTGCGGTTACTGTCCCTATGCTCCATGCTGTTGCCTCTTTTTCGATGATAGGGCGCAGAGCGTACCGTTGTTGTTCCGTGAGTTGTTTGGAGTCGTTCAGTAAGTCGTTGCGGAAAGTGGGAGGCAGGATAACCGCTGCTGCAAACACCGGACCGCACAGGCAGCCTCTGCCTGCTTCGTCGCATCCTGCCTCTAGGACGCCTCTTGTCATGTATGGTGCCAGCATCGTTGTTCAGAATGGATAGCCTATGGCAAAATGGAAGGTCATGTCGTCTTTCCATCCCAGCCCGTTGCGTACGGTACGCCATTGTGTCTGGTCTGTGTAGAGTCGCGACGGATCATATAGTTTCACACCGAAATCGACGCGGAAAACAAAGAAACTGAAGTCTAAACGCAAGCCTATTCCGTAACTCCATGCAATCTGCTTGTAGAACTCGTCCGCTTTGAACTGTCCGTGTGGTTGCGATTCGTAGTCCCGTATGGTCCATATGTTTCCTGCATCGGTGAATAGTGCCAATTCAAGAAATTTGAAGAACTTGAACCGGTATTCCATGTTCAGATCCAGTTTTATATCGCCCGTTTGGTTGTTGTAGTCAATCCTGCTTCCGGTCCCGCTGTATCCGCCCGGTCCCAGTGTCCGTACCGACCAGCCTCGCACGCTGTTGGCGCCTCCTGAAAAATATCGTTTCTCGAACGGAATGGAGGAAGCGTTGCCGTAGGGTACTGCAACGCCCAATGCTGCGTGATAAACCAGACGGTGCGATTTGTTGAATATCTGATAGTATGTGAAATCGGCGTCAGCCTTGGCGTACTGGGCGTACCGTATGTTGAATATCTTGTATATCCCGTCGTCTCCTTTCGGGAGATGGCATGCCGCACTGATGCCGTATAGCAGGTTGCCGGCTGTCTCTATGGAGTAATGTATGGTGGTGTAGTTGCGCAGAGGCTGTTTCGCGCGTTGCGATGTGTAACTGCCTGCGTATGCCCAACTTGTTATGAAATGATCTTCGTAGGAATAGCGCAACAGATTGCTGCTTTGCAGGAAATAACTCCGGAATTCTTCTGATATCCACGGAAGATAGACATAACTTATATCCACTATGTTGAAATAGTGTTTCAGCCGTTTGTTCTTCCCTGTCAGGGAGTATTGGATGTTTGCATTCGCAATGGTTCGCGTGTATTCTTCCGGACGGTTCTGGTAGTTGTACGATACACTCAGTTTCGTGGAGGTGGGAAACTTGAGCGATGCCTCCGCTTTGCCCTCTATGGCACGTCCTCCTGTCTGTCTCCATTCGTAACTGCCTCTTCCGTTCAGGGAAAACTCTTCTCCGCCTCTGAACAGGTTCCTGTTGGTGTATCCTGCACCGGCTGCTATGCCCCAGTCGCCTGCGGAATAGGTACCCTCCACCTCTGCTGAGACGGTATGCGTTTTCCCTCTGGATAGTACGATGTAGCAGGTCAGTTCGTCTCTGCCTGTCTGCTCGAATTGGATACTCACGTATTTTACTGGACCCAGCGCATTGAGCGCCGCGTATGTTTTTTCCACATCACGTTCGTCGTATGTCTTCCCTGGTGCGATGGCGCACTCCTTTATGAGCGTTCTTTGGCGCAGCATCGGATGGCCGGCGTAGGTGAAAGTGTAGCCGCCTTTTTGTTCGTTTGTCTCTTCTGCCTTTGAGTATTTGTCCCTGTCGTATTCTGTTATGAAGTTCACGGAAACAATTCTGAATCGTGTGAACAGTTGTGTTTGTACCGAATCGGGTGCTTCTTGGATGTAGTCTTGCAGACTGAGTTCAAGGTCTGCCGAGTTCGAGCGGAAAGCGCTGTCTGCGGTATATTGCAGATAGTCTTTGTCAAACAGATAGTATCCTTCGTTGCGCATGCGTCTTGTTATGCGTTTGCGTTCTTCGTCCAGTTTGTCGGCGTCGAACAGCATGCCCTCTGTGATGACGGAGTGCTTGTCGGTGGCAATCTGTTTCAGTATCGGCTGGTTCACTCGTACCCTGTAGTTTCTCACGGTGTACGGAGTGCCTGCCGTGATATTGTATGTAAGGTTGAGTTTTTGTTTTTTTGTGCGGATCGTTGTATCTATTTGGGCATTGAAATAACCCTTGTTTTCCATGGCTCGTTGCAGTTGTTGCATGCTCGATTGTGTGAGCGATTCGTCGTATATCTCCGGAGCCTCGCCGATTTTAAGCAATTGCCGGTTGATCCATTTCGTGGTGTCCCTGCCGGCCATGTTGTAAACGTCCAGTTGCAGTTTCCAGAAACCGAAGACCTCGCTGTTCTGCGTCTGCCTCAGGTAGGCTTTCATCTCGTCGCCTGTCACGTCTTTCGTGTCGGTGATGTGCAGTTTGGTTTTGTTCAGTAGGTATTTGTCTGCAGGCACGAACTTGGTGGTTTGGCAACTGTATAAGCCAAGCAGCAAGAGTAGAAACACTATGTGACCGCATCCTTTTTTCATTGCAACGGAATTGTTTAATTTCGCAAAGATACCGTTTCTTTTTTTGTTATCCAACTAATTTCGTTAACTTTGCAGAAAACAATTGACAATGCATATCACAAAAGCACAAATAAAACTTTTCAGAAGCCTGCGGCAAAAGAAGTTTCGTGATGAAAACCGCCTTTTTCTTGCAGAGGGGAGAAAATGTGTGGAGGCGCTTTTTGCTCGGTTCCGTCGTGGCTTCGTCGTGGTGAAAGAGGGCGCTGTTCTGGAGAATATCCCGCAGGGAATCCTGCTCTTGGAGGCTTCCGGGAAGGAAATGGAACAACTCTCTCAGTTGCAGACCTCTCCCGATGTATTGGCTGTGTTTGCTGTTCCCGATGGGCAAATGTCTGTGGAGCAATGCCTGATGCTCGCAAAAAGCGGACTGGTTCTTGTCTTGGACGAAGTGCAGGACCCTGGTAATCTTGGGACGATTGTTCGTACTGCCGATTGGTTCGGTGTTCGCCACATTGTTTGTTCTCCCGCAACGGCGGATGTGTTCAATGGCAAAGTGGTGCAGGCTACCATGGGGTCGCTGGCAAGGGTGGAGGTGCATTATGCGGATCTTGATAGGTTCCTCTCCGCCGCACAGGAAGCCTCCCTTCCTGTCTATGGGACATTGCTTGACGGCGAAAATATCTATTCTTGTTCCTTGTCTTCATTCGGTATCGTTATGATGGGTAATGAAGGTAAGGGAATCTCTGCTTCGTTGCGCCGCTATATCACCGCTCCCTTGTTCATTCCTTCTTTCCCGTCCGGGCAGCCTACAGCGGAATCGCTCAACGTCGCAGTTGCCACGGCGGTGGTCTTGGCGGAGTTCCGCCGGCGCATGTAGGGGCTTGTCTTGCGCGGGCATGCTGCCGTTTCGCCTCCGCCGTTCTGTGTCGTGGATTGTGTACCGGTGGTTGTGTTGCGCAAAGGACGCCCGTCTTTGTGTGAAGTATAATGGATATTGATTATTGTTTTCTGTTTGCAAGCCTTCGTTTGGAATGTGATGGGGCGTGAAGATGGTTTTTACGACCCCTCGACGGGACCTTGTCGGGGGCTGGACGGCTTTTTTTGTGGGGAGAAAACGCGCCGGTTTGTATAAAATGGAACGGATAACGTCGATTTTTTGCAAAATGTATCGTATTGTTGGCGCGATTGTTGTATTTTGTTCGGAAAAAGATTATCTTTGTGTGAAGTTGAAACAAAAATGGATTTTTTGTATGTTAAGGAAATATAGTACGATGATGCTCTTTTTGCTGTGTTCGGTGGTCGCCTTTGCTGAGGTGTCTCCTGAAACGCTGGCGAAACGGGCAAAAAGAAAAAATCTTACTATCAAGGAATGGAATACGGACGCCAAGGCGAAAACGCGCTGGCTGGACCATATCACCGTGTACGATGCGGAAGGGCGTAAGATAGAGGACATAGAGTATGCCACCTATGGGCAGGTACGTCGTGTGACGACTGAATACAACGAGGAAGGCTTTGTGTCGCGCGAGGTTGTTTATAACGACAAGAATCGGGCTGTGAGGATTCGCAAGTATGAGTATAATGCCGATGGTACACGTTGCAAGCAGTATAACTATCTTCCCAACGGCAAACTGTATTCCGTAAAGGTTTTCGAATACGTATTCAGTGATTAGCGACAGTCTGGCGAATATGACTCCTGTTTCGCTTGACGAGATGTCGCAGGTGAAATTGATGAACCGTGTGGATACAAAATACGTGGTGCCGTTGCGTATGCTTCCTGTGATTCTTCAGAAGGCCGAAGGGGAATATCGTGTGCAGGAGATTGATGGAAAACGGATTGCAGAGTATGATACGCTCTATTACGACACATCCTCGCTCGATATGTACCTCAAGCACCATAACAAGCGGTTGTGCCGCCAGAAGGTGCGTGTGCGGACCTATGTGGATTCTGCTCTTACATTTCTGGAGATAAAAAACAAAAACAACAAGGGAAGAACGAAGAAAAAACGCATCCCGGTAACGCGGCATACTTCTCCCGCAGACAATGTGGAAAACGTTAGGAACTTTATGCAGCGCTATTGCTGGTATCCGCAGAGTGAACTTTCTCCCGTTCTTTATACGCGTTTCCGCCGTATTACATTGGTCAACAAGGCTATGACGGAGCGTCTTACCATAGATTTGGATTTGCAGTGGGAGAATGTCCGGACGGGCGTGCAATGCCCGTTGGGGGAGGTGGCTGTCATGGAAATCAAACGCGATGGAAATGTTCCGTCGCCTGTGGTGGCAATTCTTCACGGACTGCGTCTGCTTCCTTTGAGGATAAGCAAATACTGCATGGGGGTGGTCTATACGGAACCTGATGTGAAGAAGAACCGGTTCTTGCCGAAAAAACGGATGATAAACAAAATGGAAAAACTATGATACAAGTTGATGGAATGATGGATGTCGAAACGGCGGGCAAGGTCGCTACGGACTCGTTGATAAACGTTCCTGCCTACGATCCTGCTATTGAGGCGGAGTTTAACCTTCCCCTTCGCTCGGTGACTGCTTTTTTGGATGTGCCTCTTTTTGACGGAACAGGCTTGCTCAACCTTTTGTTGCGCTTCCTCCTTAACTTTCTGGTGGCGTGGGTGCTGGTGCATTTTCTGTACTACAAGAAAAGCAAACGCATGGACTATTATGTTACTTTCATGCTCTTTTCTTCCACCATGTTCCTCCTTTTGGCAATGTTGGATAATGTGAAGTTGCAGATTGGATTTGCTCTGGGACTGTTCGCTATCTTTGGTATGATACGCTATCGTACCGAGACTGTGCCTATACGGGAGATGACCTATCTCTTTGTGCTCATCGGATTGAGTGTCATCAACGGATTGGCTATGTCTGTCAGTTGGAGCGAGATGCTGCTTGTCAATCTCCTTCTGCTCGGTATGGCGTTCTTTTTCGAGAACTGGAGAGGACTGCCTCAGCGTTCCGCAAAGATTGTTCTCTATGACAAAATAGACAATATCCGTCCCGAACGGCACGAAGAACTTGTCCGCGACTTGGAGCAGCGGTTGGGACGTGAGATTGAGAGCGTAGAGATAGGGCATGTCGATTTCCTTCGGGATGTCGCCTATATCAAGGTGTATTACATGCTCCGGAAGAATGAAACGAATACGATTGATTCAACCACAAAACCGCGTTGAGATGAATTATAGAAAATTGCTTGTTGCTTTGTTTGTTGTGGCGGCATCCTCTTTGTCGGCGCAAGAACTGAAATCCGACTCCTATCAGGTAAAACACACGGCGGAACTCCGTACGAAAGCGGAATTCAATAAGACTTGGTTCGGTAAATTGACTCTCGGTATCGATGAAGAGGTTCGTACCGTGCTCGGTGGCACTTGGTCTTTGTCGGAAACGGCTTATTCCCATGGCAAACCTTCGGCGTCTTCTTCTCTGTTGGACAAAGGGGAACTGCCGGTTGCTTTTTCGAAGTCTTATACCACACTGAGTCTCACTTGGCGACCGCTGGATTATCTTGCATTGGGAGGAGGATATACGCTCAAGTTGTATGGTGACAAAGGCTGGAGCGACCCGAAGGAGTTCTTGCGGCATCGGTTCTTTTTCTTTGTTACGCCGCAAGTGAAGATTAACCAATGGAAAATCTCTTTGCGGGAGCGCCTGGAGGTTGATTATCGTGCCGATTCGGTCAATCTTGACGAAAAGAAAAATACGGAGGTCGCTCTCCGTTCCCGTCTGCGTGTGGACTATACGATGCCGAATAAACCCTTGCGCTTTCACGTGATGGCGGAGATTACCAATACACTCAATGTGCCGACCGGTTATCTCAATCAATATGCAACAACTGCCGACATACCGCACTATGGGCAATATATCAGTTATGTCCGGCCTGAGGCGGGGATTCGCTGGCGGCTCGACCGCACCAACTACCTGCATTTCTACTATCGGTTCGACTACCACTACTCGCGTGATGTCAATATAACCCGTAAGGAGGCGAACGTGGAACTTACCCATGTCTCATCGTATAAACATATAATCGGCATCGCCTACGAGTTTGGCATGTAGTCTGACGCTATGGAACGCTTGTCTGTACTTGTTCTAAATAACGGAAAAATAAGAAAAAAGGCTTTGTTGTTGATGGATAGGAAACGTTAAATCGGTTATCTGGAGATTCTTTGGAATGTTTCCTGTTTTCTTTTCGAGTGTCAACTGCTTGTATATGAGTATTTTGTAAATTGCATTTATTGTTTACGCCTTGATTGTTAGGTGCTTGTACGTAACCCGCTGAAAGCGAAATATATAGACTTCTTGCTAAAATGCGGGTCTTCTTTCGGGGTTGTGTAATCGGAAAAAAAGTCTGAAATTTGCACCGCAAACCAAAGGAAAGGTTGCTGTTTGCTTTTCCTGATGATTGAGGTGGAGCAAACCATGATAAGAAAGGCCGAACGCCAACGAAGGTTGTTAGTGAGGCAATTTTTTTGCACTTTACTCGTCAGGAATAACACGGTTTATAAAGAACAATATCTCGGGCAATGAACGCTTGTACGACACAATGGAATGAATGTCTTCAAATCTTGGAAGACAACCTCTCCAAGTCTGCTTTCAAGACTTGGTTCGCCCCCATTGTGCCTTTGCAGTATGAGAACGGGGTGTTGATTCTTCAGGTGAAGAGCCAGTTTATTGCCGAGTACATCGAAGAGAACTTCATTGACCTGTTGCGCAAGACTATATTCCGTGTTTTCGGGAACAATACGCGGTTGGAGTATCGGGTGCTGATAGATAGTCACTCGGGTGCAGGGTCTATCATTCCCAGTCAAGGGACGGTAGAGGTGGAAAAGCCTGTCCACAGGGAAACAAGAAACGTTCCGTATGCTTCGCAGCGTCAGATGCCAGCCCTCGATCCGCAACTCAACCCTGCCTATACGTTCCGGACTTTTGTCAAGGGCGAGTGCAACAAATTGGCTTATACGGCGGGTTCTACTATTTCGGCGGATCCGGGAAAGAACATCTTCAATCCGCTTTTCATCTTTGGCGGAAGTGGAGTGGGGAAGACCCATTTGGCAAATGCCATCGGTAATCAGGTTAAGCAACTCTATCCTGAAAAGCGTGTGCTGTATGTTTCGGCAAACACGTTTCAGGTGCAATATATGGATGCCGTGGTGGGGAATACGATCAACGATTTCATCAATTTCTATCAGACGATTGATGTCCTCATTGTGGATGACATTCAGTATTGGGCGGATAAGAAAGGGACGCAGAATACGTTCTTCTTTATCTTTAATCACCTGCACCAGATGGGGAAACAGTTGATCCTTACTTCCGATCGTGCGCCGGTCGAACTGAAAGGATTGGAGGACCGGCTCATTACGCGTTTTAAGTGGGGCGTGACGGCGGAAATGTCTCGGCCCGATTTTCAGTTGCGCAAGGATATTCTCAGAAACCGTATCTATCGCGATGGCTTGGAAATTACACCCGATGTGGTGGATTATGTGGCGGAAAACGTCTGTGATAATGTGCGCGATTTGGAAGGAGTGTTGGCTTCGCTGCTCGCGTATTCCACTCTCACCGATGCACAGGTGGATATGACCTTGGCGGAACAGGTCGTCGGGCGTATTGTGCAGGTCAAAGAACACTCCGTGGAGTTCGGGACTATCACTTCGCAGGTCTGCAACCATTTCAATATATCGGAGAAAGTCGTATATTCCAAGTCCCGCAAAAGGGAGATTGCACAGGCGCGCCAGGTGGCAATGTATTTGGCGAAACAACTGACCGACCGTTCGCTCTCTGAAATTGGTGCTGCAATGGGAAACCGTAATCATGCTACGGTGTTGCATTCCATTCGCAACGTGGCCGACCAGATGGAATACGATTCTTTCTTGCGCCGTTCGGTCAAGCAGATTGAAAACGCTCTGAAGAAGTAGTGCAGTGGGCGTGCCGCCTCTGAATCTTTTGTTTTTTGCAGGTTTTATTCCCTTTTCTTTGTGTTTGGGTCTCTTTCTCCTGTTCTTGTGGGAGATGTGTTTTTCTTTCATTGTTTGGATATTCCGGAAAGAAATCTTACCTTTGTAAACTATCTTTGGAGTATATGGAAAACTATATTGTATCCGCAAGGAAGTACCGTCCCGCTACCTTTGAGTCTGTTGTAGGTCAGGCAAACCTTACCCAAACGCTTCGTAATGCAATAGCCACGAACCATTTGGCGCAGGCTTACCTCTTTTGCGGACCACGTGGAGTGGGAAAAACTACATGTGCGAGAATTTTTGCCAAGACAATCAATTGTCTTCACCCCACGCCGGAGAAGGAAGCCTGCAATGAATGTGAATCTTGCAGAGCCTTCAATGAGCAGCGCTCCTTTAATATCCACGAGTTGGATGCGGCGTCCAATAATTCGGTGGATAACATTCGTACACTCATAGAGCAGGTGCGAATACCGCCTCAGGTTGGTAAGTACTCGGTTTTTATTATCGATGAGGTGCATATGCTCTCAAAGGATGCTTTCAATGCACTGCTCAAAACCTTGGAAGAACCTCCTTCGTATGCGATTTTCATTCTGGCGACAACCGAGAAAAACAAGGTCATCCCCACGATCTTGTCGCGTTGCCAGGTCTACGATTTCTCGCGCATTACGGTGAATGATATCATTCGTCATCTGCAGAACATAGCACGCAAAGAAGGGGTGAACGCTTCTGAAGAGGCTTTGAATGTGGTTGCGCAAAAGGCGGACGGGGGCATGCGTGATGCCTTGTCTATTTTCGACCAGTTGGTGAGTTTCTGTGGAGCGGACATCACCTACGAACGTACCATTGATATCCTTAATGTATTGGATGCTGATTACTATTTCAAGGTGGTCGGCAAAGCGTTGGAGAACAAAGTCGGCGATGTGTTGCTGCTGTTCAATGAGATTCTTGTCAAGGGGTTTGATGCTCTCAATTTTGTGATAGGCTTGGGCTCGCACTTGCGTAATGTCTTGGTGAGCAAGAATCCGGAAACAACTGTACTGCTCGAAACAAGCGATGCAGTGAAACAGAACTATGTGGAGCAGGCGCGCTCTTGCACGGTCGCGTTCCTCTTCAAGGCATTGGATATTGTCAACGAGTGTGATATAGCCTACCGGCAATCCAAAAATAAACGTCTGACGGTCGAACTGGCACTGATAAAATTGTGCCGCCTGTCGGCTCCTCAGGAACAGGTGATGCCTGTCGCTCCGGCATCTCAACCTGCACCTGCTCCGGTGGCGTCAATGCAAAACAGATCGGTGCAGCAGAATATCTCACGGCCTGTTCAGTCGGCACAGCCTGCGAACGTTCAGCCGCCATCGCCTGTCGCTTCCGCACCTGCGGCACCTCGTCCCGCAATGCCTAAGCCGGGGGCACAGCCGCATATATCTATTCGCTCAACGGTGAATCTTGCGCAAAAAGCCTCTGCTGATAAAAATTCTTCTGACACTGTGGCCGTTCAGCCGCAACCGAAGGCGGAACGGAATGACTCTTTCACGGAAAAAGACTTCGACAAAGTCTGGCTCACATTGCCTTCACATTTTCCTGGAGAAGAACGTCTGAAGGCGATGTTGTTCAATGCTCATTATCAGGTGCGGAATACGACGGTCGCTGTCACTCTCGCCAATCGCTTGCAGGCGGAAGAATTTGAGACATGGAAGCCGAGGATCGTTTCCTGTCTTGCCGGTGCGCTCAATAACGATACGATCACTCTGCAAATCCATGTGGAAGAGCAAAATGCAGGAACTGCTTTTACCAACACCGAAAAATATCAACACTTGGTGGAACGCAACCGCGAGTTGGATAATCTTAAAAATATGCTTGGACTGCATTTGGAGTAATATCATGAAACACAACTCTTACAGAATACTTTGTCTTTTGCTTGCAATCGTTTGTTGTGCGTGTCGCCTGTACGCCTTTCGGTTTGCTTTATTGACGGATGTGCATATCTCCCGGACCAATCCGGTTCCTATGGAAGACTTGCAGGCATCCGTCTCCGAAATCAACGCTATGGATAGTATAGCCTTTGTAATAGTTTCTGGCGATATTACGGAGGCGGGGGACAAAGGCTCTATGTTGCGGGCAAAAGAGCAATTCGACCGTCTGGATGTGCCGTACTATGTCACGTCCGGCAATCACGAAACAAAATGGTCAGAGTCTGGTTGTACCGACTTTGCCAGGGTGTTTGGAGATGATAAGTTCGCTTTTCGTTATGATGATTGTTTTTTTGTTGGGTTCAATTCCGGTCCCGTCATTAAGATGGCGGACGGTCATGTCGCCCCGCAGGACTTGATATGGTTGAAAGAGCAGTTGCAAAACCAGCCGGAAGGGACGCTCATAGTCCCTGTCACGCATTATCCTTTGCAATCTGGTGATGTGGATAATTGGTACCAAGTGACCGATATTCTTCGTCAATATCCTGTCCAGACAGTTTTGGGAGGACACTACCACCGCAATATGTTGCTCAATTGTGATGGTTTGCCCGATGTTTTGTGCCGCTCCAATCTGCGTGCCAAACAGCCCGTCGGAGGTTGGTCGCTTATCCAAGTGGATTCCGATTCTATTCGTTTCTATGAAAAAAGGATAGGCCAAGCCCCTCTGCATTGGTTGTCGCTTCCTTCTGGAAATCGTAAGTACGGGTGCCCCGACTTGTCTCTCCGTCCTGATACTTCAATCAATGCCCTTTATCCGCAGGTCTCCACAATGTGGCAAACCGGCATAAAGGTTGGAATCTATTCCGCTCCTGCTGTCTCCGATGGTTTTGTTTATGTGGGCGATGACGAGGGTAAGTTCTATTGCTTGTCGGTTGCCGGCGGAACTGTTTGTTGGACGTATGCAACGCAGGGGCGCATCATCTCTACAGCGGCTGTGGCGGAACACAAAGTTGTCTTCGGTTCCACAGATGGTAATATCTATTGTTTGGATGCTCTGAAGGGCGGTCTGTGTTGGAAGTTCTCCACCGGTGCTGCCGTCATGGGCTGTCCCGTTATTTCCGGCGACACAGTCTTTATAGGTGGTTCCGATGGTTGCTTCCGTGCTTTGCGGTTGCGTGATGGACATGAGTTGTGGTCTTTTTGTGAACTTCAAGGCTATGTGGAAACTAAACCTTGTCTCTATAATGGAAATATCTATTTTGGGGCATGGGATTGCAATCTTTATGCATTGCGTTGTGCCGATGGTCATCTCTTGTGGAAGTGGAATAATGGGCGTCCCAATGACAAGTTCTCCCCTGCTGCAGTTTGGCCTGTCGCAACGGCAGGAAAAGTCTTTATTACTGCTCCCGACCGTTTCTTGACGGCGCTTGATGCACAGACAGGTAACGTCGTTTGGCGTACTGCAGCCCACAAAGTGCGTGAAACAATAGGGCTTTCTCACGATGGCAAGACGCTTTTCTCGCGTTGTATGAACGATTCGGTTCTTGCCATGGACGCACAAGCTGATGCTCCTGTTCTTCTTTGGAAAACGGATGCACACTATGGATACGACCATAATCCTTCTATGCTGATGGAGAACAATGGGATTGTTGTCTTTGGGACGAAAAACGGGCTTCTGCATGCGGTGGATGCTTCCACGGGGCAGGTGCTTTGGCGTCATAAGATAGGCAACTCTGTAATCAATACGGTGACAATCCTTTCTGATAAAGACATAGTTGTTACTTCTTCCGAAGGAACGGTCACAAGACTGTTGATCGACGATATGGCGACGAAACAATAATGGGCAGATGCTGACTGATTTTCTTCCGACAACAAAAAAAGAGGTGGAACTGAGAGGTTGGGATTGTCTTGATGTAATCCTGTTCTCAGGAGATGCCTATATCGACCATCCCTCGTTTGGAGCGGCAGTTATCGGAAGAACACTCGAGGCGATGGGATTGCGTGTGGCTGTTGTCCCGCAACCCGATTGGCATGGCGATTTCAGGGATTTTACCAAACTGGGCGTTCCTCGTCTCTTCTTTGCTGTTACGGCAGGTAGTATGGATTCCATGGTCAATCACTATACGGCTAACCGCCGCCGCCGTTCCGATGACGCCTATACGCCCGATGGTCGTGCGGGGATGCGGCCTGACTACTGTACTGTTACCTACTCCAACATACTGAAACGCCTGTATCCCGATACCCCTGTCGTAATAGGGGGAATAGAGGCTTCTATGCGTCGTCTCACGCACTACGACTATTGGGCGGACACTCTCAAACCAAGTATCCTCGTCGATTCCAAGGCGGATCTGCTGGTCTATGGTATGGGGGAAAAACCTCTGCAGGCAATAGTGAACCGGATGCGGAAAGATGGAATGGTTCCGGCCGATATACCGCAAACTGCCACGATTTCTTCTTCCTGTCCTGCTGATGCCGTTCTGTTGCATTCGCATGAGCAATGCTTGCATGATAAACGCTGTCAGGCGGAGAATTTCCGCAAGATAGAAGAACAATCCAATTCCGTAACCTCTTCTTGCTTGGTGCAAGCGGTGGACGACAGGTTTGTTGTGGTCAATCCGCCGTTCCCTACTATGACGACGGAGGAACTGGATGCTTCTTTCGACCTTCCTTACACCTATCTTCCTCACCCCAAGTACAAAGGAAAGACCATTCCCGCCTACGAGATGATTCGCTTTTCCGTCAATCTTCACCGTGGCTGTTTCGGAGGGTGTGCTTTCTGCACTATTTCCGCCCACCAGGGAAAACATGTGGTTTCGCGCAGTAAACATTCTATTATGTGCGAAGTGGAGAAGATAAGCCGGCTGCCGGAATTCAAGGGCTATCTGAGTGACTTGGGAGGACCTTCCGCCAATATGTATGGCATGCGTGGTAAAGACTTGGAAATCTGTAAGAAATGCAAACGACCGTCCTGTATTCAGCCCAACCGGTGCAAGAATCTCAATGCAGACTTTGCTCCTTTGTTGGATATCTACCGCTCTGTGGATGCGCTCCCCTATATCAGGAAAACATTCATCGGCAGTGGGGTTCGCTTCGATTTGCTCACCGATGAGTATGCGGAGGAGTTGATCTGCAATCATGTCTCAGGACGGTTGAAGGTCGCTCCTGAACATACCTCGCCGCAAGTCTTGAAGTTGATGCGTAAGCCGCCTTTCGAATGTTTCCGGCGCTTCAATGCTTTTTTCGAAAAGGTGAATAGGGAATACAATCTGAACCAGCAACTTGTCCCCTATTTCATTTCTTCTCATCCGGGGTGCACGCTTGAGGATATGGCTGTGTTGGCGGTGGAAACAAAGAAAATGCACTTCCGCTTGGAGCAGGTGCAGGATTTTACGCCAACTCCCATGACGCTTGCCACGGAAATGTACTATACGGGGATCAACCCATATACTATGGAGCGTGTCTATGTGGCAAAAACAAAGGAAGATAAGTTGGCACAGAGACAGTTCTTCTTTTGGTATAAACCGGAGTATCAGAGTGAAATACGTAAGACCTTGCTGCGTATGAAACGGTCTGATTTGGTACAACTTTTGCTGCAAAGACCAAGTGGATTCTCTCATGAAGATATCCGCTTCAACCAGAACAATGGAAAAAAACGGAAGTAATGTTGTTGCGCTGAGCATATAGATATGAAGAAAAAGTACCACTTGAATCCCGAAACGCTCACCATTGAACGTATCGACCATACTATAGGGTATGTCGTGCGTCGTGGCTTGACCTATGTTCTCTTGGGAATCCTCTTTGGAGTCGCTTTTTTCTTCCTCTTCTTCTCGTTTTTCCCGTCACCGCGTGAAAAGCAGGTCGCGCGTGAACGGGATGCACTCAATACGCAGTATGCCATGCTTTCTCGCCAACTCGATCAGATGCAGGTTGTCTTGTCCGATTTGCAACAGCGCGATGATAACTTGTATCGGGTTCTTTTTCAGGCGGAGCCAATACCCCTTTCTGTACGGCTTGGAGCATCCTTTTCTATTGATTATTACGACTCTATCATGCAGATGACCAACTCCGAATTGGCAACCGAGATAACTCATAAAGCCGACTTGATAGAGAAAGAGTTGTATGTGCAGGCAAAGTCCTATGAAGACATCTTGGAGTTGGCAAAGACACGCGAAATCCGTATGGAGAATCTGCCGGCTATCCAGCCTGTCTTGAACAAGGACCTCAAGCGTGTGGCAAGTGGTTATGGCTACCGTATGGATCCTGTCTATCATACTCCGCGTTTCCACTCGGGAATGGACTTCACGGCGCCTGTCGGAACCGATGTATATGCTACGGGTAACGGACAAATCGTTTTTGTGGGGTGGAAGCAAGGTTATGGCAATACGGTCGTGCTTTCCCATGGTTTCGATTATACAACGTTGTATGCACATCTCTCCAAACCTCTTGTGAAGGTCGGACAACGGGTCAAGCGGGGAGATATTATTGCCTTGGTGGGTAACTCTGGCAAATCCACAGGACCGCACCTGCACTACGAAGTGCGTCTTCGTGACAAACCTGTTGACCCGCGCAACTTCTATTTCCAGGATCTTTCTCCCGAAGACTACGACCGTATGGTGCAACTCTCCAACAACTTCGGTTATCTGTTGGATTAAGAGGGTCGCGTTTGGATAGGCTTTTGTAGCAAAAAGTGCAATTGCGCTTGCCGGTTAGCCGTATTTCTTCTGTTTGCCCGATTTCTCCGCCCTCCTTTTCCCCTGGCTTTTCATTGGATACAATCAATAATCTGATTGTGATGCAGTGCGCAAGGAAGTCGCTTTCTTTTAGCCGGTCTCCACGACCCCTCAAGCACCCCTCATCGCCCCCTTAATGAGATGTCAATAACACAATGTTAACCCCTCCTTTGGAGGGGATTGGGGAGGTCTAAATTGTCAAATCGTAAATAGTTTGACCTCTCAACGGGAGACGAAAAACAGAGCAACTCAATCTCTAAGACTTCTTGAGCAACTAAGACGTCTGTAACAAATTGCCAATAAGTCTCCCCTCTCCCTGAAACTAAAATTGTTAGCCGTGAATTTGTCAGTTCGCAAAAGAATTTATACATTTGTGCCGTGCAGTTTACGCAGAGGTGAGCGGGCGAGTATTGTTTCTTGCTCCGTGCAGGAAACAGATGTCGCCGAAGTCTTTGGATGGACTTTGCATATATTGTTATACATGGATTGTGCTTATTGACGCTTTGTGTTTTGGCAAACAGGAACTTTGCAACTTCCAAGAAACAGAACAAACCAAAGTAACGGTAAACCTGTCAGTGCAGCATTGTCTCATGCCGTATCCGAAAAGGATAGGGTGTCTTGTTGCGTGAGTATAGGTGTTTCATCGTGTTTTGTTTGACTTGAATTGCATGGTAAGACCTCCGTTTGCCGATGCGGCAGCGGAGGTCTGCGCTTTCTTTGTGCCTGCTTTGTACAATCGGCAATACAACGTGCAATTAACAACAAAAACGAATGAATATGAAAACAAGACTCTCTGCTCTTCTCGTGGCTCTCTTTGTCACGACCTGCTCCCTCTTCGCCTACGACTTCCAATCCGGCGACCTCTATTACAA
>JBNMIS010000017.1:0-28608 GCA_050873385.1 Bacteroidales bacterium
AAAGATTCTTCACACCTAATAATCCATAGTATTAATCCTTATGGAATGTCTGTATTACCCGTTGGCGGAGTTAGGTGCACTTATTCCACTCATTGTTTGAAGCAAACGAATACATGAACATTACAGTTTATCCTATGATTAATTCTTTCTTTTCTTTTGCATGACTAAAAGAAAAGAAACCAATGGGACTCCCCCGACCCCCTCAAAGAGGGGGACAATCACAAACTCAAACCATTAGCCACCAGGGGTCGGGCGTTGCCAAAAATACAGGTCGCTCGGATTTCGGCGGAGACACAACTCGCTCCGCTCAGACAGTATCTCCGCTTATCAAAATCCGAGTTCCATTTTTGACGCACCGACACAATGCCGGAAACAACAGACCCGCTGACCCTCGCTTTTCATATTAAATCCGTCAACGGGGGTCTGTATTTTCTTTTTGTATCTCTTCGACGGCTCTCTTCAATTGTTCATCGAAGCGCAGGAAATAGGCATATTCGCCCTTCTGATAATAATAGCGTTGTACAATCTCCCTTCCGAGCAATTGCCGGATATTATCCGTGTTTCTATCAAAAGAGTCTTGCCAATTACCCGCTAATTTTTCTCTTAGAGTTGTGAGTTGGTCCGTAATTTCCTGATCGATGTCTTCGTGTTCCGCTATTTCAATCAGTTTGTCGAGATTCTTTTCTGTCTCTGTGCTGTATCGGAAGTTTTTTCCGGCAATAAACTCTTTGAAGTCCGCCAGTTCTTCATCGGTGATTACGAACTTGTCGGGTGTATCTATAGAATCATGTGTGCGGCGGTAACGGGTGGCATAGTCGAAAAAGAAATTCTGTACATAGAGAGAGTAGGTGATATTCATCTTGGAAGAGTCTTGCATGATGATATCGGGGGTGATTCCACCACCATCGCGTACAATCCGTCCCTTTTTCGTATAGAAAGCAGTATGCGCTATGCTGTCGTTTTCCTGTATCTTTCCATTGTTTCTATCGGCACTCCGATAATCGATGGCTTGTATGCAGCGCCCCGAAGGTATATAGTATTTTGCAGTGGTTACCTTGAGGTGTCCATTATATGCTATCGGGCGTACTGTCTGTACCAATCCTTTGCCGAAAGTACGTTCACCGAGCAAGGTCGCCCGGTCTAAATCTTGCAATGCGCCTGCCACGATTTCGGCAGCAGAAGCCGTGTTGTTGTCCACAATGACGAGGAGCGGCATTGTCGGATATCTTGGAGCAAGCGGGGTTTTGTAGGTTCTGCAAGAGGATGGTGTTTTTCCCTTGGTGGATACGACTTCCGTCCCCTTGTCAACGAACAGGCTCAACAACTTGACGGCTTCGTCAATAAGTCCTCCCACATTTCCCCTGAGGTCTATAATCAAACGTTCAATGCCCTTTTCGGAGACCAGGCCATCCAACGTCTGTCCGAACAATGAGGCGGAGTTTTCCGTGAATTCCGTGAAAGCAATATAGCCGATCTTGCCGGGCAGAGAGGCCGAGTAGGCCACAGGGCTAATCTTGACCTCTTCTCTTTCAAAACTACGTGTAACGGGTTTGGCGTGTCCATCCCGTACTAATTTCAGCGTAACAACACTTTTAGGTGTTCCCCGGAGCAAAGAAGATACTTCAGCCGTGGTCATGCCAACGACTTTTGTTCCATCCACCTCCAACAATCTGTCTCCTGCTCTCACATCGTTCTTCTGTGCCGGTTTTCCTTCGTAAGGCTCGGAGATACATACCGTGTCTCCCCGTTGCATGATAACGGCTCCAATTCCTCCATATTTTCCGGTTGTCATGAATGTCAGATTGTTGGTCTTGTCTTCCGGTATGTAGACTGTATAAGGGTCGACTTGCCGTAGCATCTGGTTGATGGCAGTTTCGGACATTTTCTCATAGTTCAGCGTATCCGCATAACTCATGTCCAACTGGCGCATTACATCGTTGTAGATACTCATTGACTTGTCGATTCGTGCAGTAGCCGTTTGGGCTATCAAAGGAAACAGTGTCAGAACAGACAGAGCGAGTAATATGGTTATTCGTTTCTTCATTGTTTTATGTTTTATTCTAAGGAAGGTATGGTGAAATGTCTTTTCCATGTGCGTACAAATCACGTACCAATGTGGAGGATATATGTGCATATTGCGGTCGTGTGTAGAGCAGGACAGTTTCAATATCTCCCAGTTCTTTATTGGCTTCCGCCATATTCCTTTCGTATTCGAAATCGGCGACACACCGTACTCCCCGCAGGATAAACTCCGCCTTATGTTTCCGGGCAAAATCCACCGTAAGGCAATTGTATATTTCCACGCTTACCCGTGGTTCGCCGGCAAAGGCTTTCCGTATGGTGTTTAACCGTTCTTCCTCGGAGAAGAGCGGTGACTTTACGCTATTGCTTCCTATTCCGATGACGATGCTGTCAAACATTGTCAGAGCACGGCACACAACATCGTAGTGTCCGATAGTAAACGGGTCGAAGGAACCAGGGAATATGGCTGTTTTCATTGTGCTTCAGGTAGTTGCTCAAGGTGATTGATGAGGGGGTTGGCATACATCTCCAGTATTCTTTCACGGAGAAATGCTTCGTCGGGACGAGGAAGACCGGTGATACGCTGTATCTGCCTGTTTACATATTGCATAAAGGCGTTTTGCTCCTCCATGGTATATTCTCCGGCAAACCTGCCGGTGTGCAGAAAGGCATCATAGGCTATGCGGTTGGTGTTGAAAATATGATAGTGGCTATGGATATGCTTGTCAATCAGGTGCGCTACATTTTCTATTTGTTTGTTCCTCACGTCACTTCCATTGACAACAGTTGCCAACTCCGCATTGACAGAGGGGGTGATGTGGAAAGCGACGTTCCCTTTCCAACCCAACAGACCTGTTTTCATGCTGAGCAGGTCGTCTGCTTTCGTTTTTTCACAGACTCCATTATTGTCGCGCTTTATCTGCATTTCCCTCGCTTTGAGGAAGTCGCACGGATCGTACTCATAGGACAACGACACGGGGGTGATATTCAATCTTTCCAACCTTTCCTGCAATGTTCCCTCTCCTGCCATCGTGAGCATCTTAAGCACAGCAGGCTGGGTGCGGTCGTTGCCGTCTTTGGCTCTCCCCTCCCGTTGTGCCAGCCATACACTATGGTGCAGTCGGGTAATTACATACAATATGTATTTGCTGAGCAAGGATGAATGAGCCAGTATCTGCCGAGGATTCCCGCCCCGTATTACGCTAAACGCTTTGTTGGCCCGGACAAAGTCTTCGATCCATGGTTGCGCGTACAGATTAGTACCTATCCCTATGTAGATACGCTCTCCGGTGTGTTGCTTATAGATGTAAGAGAGGAAAGCGGAGTCCAATATGATGTCTCTGTGGTTGGTGAGGAACAGGGCAGGGTGGTTGATATCCGTATTTTCCAACCCTGTAAGAACAAGGCTTGCCGTGGTAAGTTGCTGAATCTTTCCCACCAACGGCAAAACGACAGCATTGTCGAATTCATCAATGGTTCTGACATGCTCCAACAAATCTGTGATTTTCTTTACATCAAATTGTGCATCTCCGACCATCTTTCCGACAGACGGTAACAAGCGCAGAAACGAATCTTCATGAGCAATCCTGCAGAGCGCTTCGTGCAAATCGCCGTCTTCGTAGGCGCAAATACTATTGAAATCTTGATTCATAAACTTGCTTTATTTCACATTCCATGGTACATTCCGTACCGTATTCCTGTTTTATTATCCGAGTGCCGGTTTCCTTGACAAGACGCATCATCTCATTGAGCCGTTCATACGGGAACTTGAGCGTTTTCCGGTGTAACACATCTCTTTCTATCATACGGGCATTGCCAAGAGCATCCGCCGTTGCGCTTCTGTAAGCGACAATCAATCCCCCCGTTCCCAAAAGTATGCCGCCGAAATAACGAATGACCACCACCAGAATATTGGTCAGACCGAATGAATTGATTTGCCCCAGGATAGGGCGTCCTGCCGTTCCCGACGGTTCCCCGTCGTCATTCGCTCTCCACGTGTTCCGGTCAGCGCCAAGCACATATGCATAACAAACGTGCCGCGCATCGTAGTATTTTTTTCTGTACTTATCCAGTTGTTCCCGCACCTGCTCAATGCTTGTTACAGGCTCAGCGAAAGACAAGAACTTGCTACCCTTGTCTTTATAGATCCCTTCAGAGACATCGGCGATTGTACGGAATGTATCAGGCATATCGGTTGATTTGCAGCGATGATTAACACGCAAAGGTACAATCTTATTTCCGATTGGGCAAATGGCGTATTCCGAGTGTTCCCATTCATTCTCCCATTGCACCAGCGCAGATTTACGGTGTTTGCATAATCGGAGAAAAGGCACTACCTTTGCCTTATAAAACATTCTACAATGAGAAAACTCTCTTTACGGTTGCTGCTTTTGTCTCTGTTGTCCAGTACATTTCTTTATGCCGAGCAACAGCCTATACGCCTTGGAGCCAATATCGGTTACGGCTATAACTACACGTGGTCAAATTATGCATGGGTGGACGTTGCCGCCTCCATTCCTCTGAATACCTATTTTGAGATGGATGCTTTGGCGCAACTGAATATCGCCAACATATATACGGTTTCATTGGATATGCGTCCCAAATTCCCCGTTAAAACGGGGGAACTTTTCCTGGATACCAAGTTACTTTATCGAGCCGTTGCACGGAACCGGTTGCATGATTTTACCGGCGGAATCTCCTTGGGTTACCGGATGGACTATGTCTCGGTTCAAGTGGGTATAGCCGGACGGCTTATGGAGGCGATGCATGCCGATTGGCATTCGGAGCATGTCATAGACTTTGAACCCACTGTGCTTTACGGTCTGGAAGTGTTTGTGCGTCCTCAGGCCAGTCGTTGGAACCTGAGTTTTGCGGTAGCCAATTTCGACCGGTACCAGATGGAGCGTTTCTTCCAGCCCTTGTTCATGGTGAATGGGCGGGTGGACTTGAATCCCCGTGTCCGATTGAATATGGGTGTTGAGTGCAAGCCTACGGGTATGTTTCACCTGAATGCCAGTTTCTATGGCATACATGCTTTCTTCGGGGTGTCTTTTGCAATAGGTAACAATAGCAAATAATGTAAGTCAGAGATGCGTTATGAAAAGGTTGTTCTTATATAGTTTCAGTTTATTGATTCTGGCGGGTTGCAATCCAAATCTGGACATGATCGGGATGTTCTACGGGCAGAGTCCGCGTTCAGACGAACGGTTTGCCATGTCGATGGCGTATAATGATACGGCAGGTTACAAGACCATATCCGTTCCGGAAGATGATTATCTTGTCTATGTATGTACGGATATTCATGTAGATTCCACTGCAAAGAACATAAAAAAGTGGGCAGACCTGATGCGCAATGACCCAAAATGCAGAGTAGGGTTAATCCTGGGGGACATGATCAATGCCCAAGGAAATTATCCGCGTTTCATGGGCGGGCTTACTTTTGATCCATCGACTCAAGCAAATGATGTTCCCTTGTTTGCGACAGCAGGTAACCATGATATATATTTCGGGCAATGGGCTGACTATGTGAAATACTGGCATACATCTTCCTACCGGTTTGAGGTGAAGACACCTCATGCACGAGACCTTTATATATGCCTTGACAGCAGTGACGGAACGATGGGACGGAACCAGTTGAAGTGGTTGCGCGACCTACTGCAAAAGGCCGCAAAAGAAGACTACCGGCATATAACAGTTTTCACACATACCCATATGTTCAAACGCGATGCTTCACAAGGACATACCAGCAATTTCCCCATGGAAGAGACCTATGAACTGACAGACTTATTCAGTCGTTACGGTGTGGAACTGTACCTCTCCGGACATGATCACACCCGTGAGTTGAATACGTTCAAAGGTGTGAAGTATGTTATTGTGGATACGATGCAGGATCATGTGGACAACCCGTATTATTTGATAGCAACGTTGTCGGACGAGATAGAACTTTCTTTTGAAGCATTGTAGGACGACACATTAAACTGTCTTTTACAGCCTCTCCAACGGAGAGGCTGTTTTTGTTTACGGGTTGAGAAGTTCGTGCATTGACGGGCGGATTGATTTATGCAATGCAGAGAGGAGAAGAGTAGTTATTCTAGAACTTCTAGAAGTTATAGATGCTCTAGATGTTCCATGGAATTAGACGGTTCTTTCTTTTCTTTGGGGTGAACGGAAGGAAAGAGGTGGAGGGGATATTACCAAAATATCCCAAAGAACGCGCAACTTCCGTCTATAGGGCTTGCAGAACCCATGCCAGAGACGGGACGTTCACATTCATTCAAGGAATAACCGTTTTACGATGTTGTCCCGTTATTCTCTCGACCAGGTCCCGATGAGGTCTGCTAATACTTTACACCGTTTGTGCTTGCAGACAAGTACAAAAAACATACTTGTAACCTGCTTCGGAATGATGCTACAAGAATGCTTTTTCCAAGTATCTCCTTTTTCTTTGCATGCGCAGGACAACAGGATATAAAAAACGAAGTGCACCAAATCTCACGACTTTGTGCACTTCTGCAATCAATCAACAAACACTAAATCTTTTATCTATTCACTAATCAAATCAAACAAACCAAATCCAATCCAATATTATTTTTCAGGTGCCGTATCCGCATCTTTGCTCCAATAAGGATTCTGATAGAGCGGCGAACTCTCTTTATCGGCTCCATCGGACGAGGTCAGCAAGAACTCTTTTGCATTGATAGGATACAAATAGTGCGCCATTCTCCATGTCAGACCACTATATCCTTTCTGCGAATCGACCATCCGGTAGGGACGGAACCACTCCGAGTCGCTCGGAGCCGATACATTCGCCTTGGAGGAACCGTAAACGAACTGGACACCTTTCGTAATGGTGCTATCAGGGTTCATTGTTTCCACTTCGGCATAGATATGCTGCATACCAGCACTCCAAACATGGATACCCTCCACATGGTACGGATTGTCGATCAACTGATCCAAACTACGCCAACGAATCAAGTCCATATACCGCAATCCCTCTGCCAACAATTCACTACGTCTCTCCCGACGTATGTTATAACGTGTAGCGTCAATAATCGTACCAGCAGTGTATGCTCCCCAATCATTTTTTGCTTCTTTTTGCATATCTGTTGCTGTAATTGTCTTACTGAAGTCTTCATCGACCCCTGCTCTTGCACGGAGCAACTTCCAATACTCGGCCGCTGTAGCGTCAATGCTTCCGTTTCGTTCGTAGGAAGCCTCAATATAGTTGAGCAATGCTTCTGCCGAGCGGAAAACAACACAACCAGTTGTGGAACCGCGTTGTTGACATTGTTTCTGATAGACAGAGTTGCCTTTGCGCAGAGAATAGCCTGTTGCATAGGTTTCAACAACTCCTTTGAATTGCGGAACCGGCTCAATCTCGATTGCATTATTGCTTTCCGTTGTGGGATAGATGTAATTGCGCTGTCCAGGTTCTTTCAAGAAACAACTCAGACGTGTATCACGGTCGGTTCTTACGGCAACAAAACTTGTGTCACCTTTATAGAGCGGACTTGCATAGATGGGCAGACCATCTTTCATGAGATAACTATCGACCAATCCGCGAGTAAGTCCCGTATTGTTGTTTCCTCTTTGTGCGTACATTACCACGCTATGTCCAACCAAGTTCGGACCATAGGGACACCAGAGAAGTACTTCCGAATTGGAGAACAAGTCCTCGGAAGCGAACATATCCATATAAGGGTTGACTTCGTCTGTTGCAGTCTGTTGTACAGTTCCCGTGTTTGGAGTCAGTGTGGTGTGAGATGCCACTTCTTTAGCAGCCGCCATAGCCTGTTCGAAGAACCAGTTTGCTTCGTCTGCAACACTTCCGTGAGGGAACTGATAGTTGGCATTGTATTCTTTTTCTTTTCCGGGCCATTCGCTGGTGCATGGAACAAAAGCCGTTCCTGCAAAGTTTTTCAACCACGAACCTTCAAACAAAGCCACTCTTGACTTGAGCAACAGTGCAGATGCAGCCGAAATACGGGAGTTGGCCATCTCCGTTCCTGACATATAGGAAACAGCACGGTCCAAGTCTTGCAGAATGAAGCGGGCAACAGAATCGCGCGGAGCACGTTTGCTTGCCTCCGTCAAGGCTTCTTTTGTGTCGGTCAGAGGTTCGGTAACAATGGGATAGTCGCCAAACTTTTGCAACAACTGGAAGTATTCATAGGCACGGAGGAAATAAATCTCGCCGATATAGTGGTCGATATTCTCTTTTACTCCGCTAATTTCCCCCTTTTCGTATTTAGGCATCACCTGATTCAGGAACCAGTTGCATTTGTAGATATTACTAAACGAATATCCACCGCCTGTTTGCGGAACACGCCATAATCCGATATACTTGTCATCGGGTGCAGAAGCGTTGATCTGGTTATCCGTGGTGGCATCGGTTTGGAACATGCCATAGTCGTAACCATCAATACTGCTGCTGCCGCCGTGGGTCGGCAAGAACTCCGTATAGCGTCCATCCACGAAAGCGAGCAAGGAAGATTCCTTGGTGAAATAGTCTTCGGGTGATACGGATGATTGCGGTTCCTTCGTCAGCCAATCATTGCAACCCGTCAGAGTGAGAGCAGTGCATCCTGTGAGGATAGCGAGCAATAATTTATTATTTGATGTTTTCATAGTGTCTTGCTTAGAGTGTTATACTGAGACCAAATGAATATTCTTGTGAAAGAGGGTAGGCGTTACCATTGTTGCGTGTTCGCCAGTCTTTTTCGGAGTTGTCGTTACCTCCATCAATTGTTTCAGGGTCGAACATGGTAGCCAACTTGGTGGCAGTGAACAAGTTCTCAGCCGAGAAATAGATACGGAGTTTCTGAACGTGAATTTTCTGCATCCACTTGTCGGGAAGGGTGTAACCAATCTGCAAGTTTTTCAGACGGATATAAGCCGCATTTTGCAAGTAGCGCGTTTGTATCTGGTGGTTACGTCCTGAAACGCCGTGTCCTTCACCGCCACGGTCGAACGACGGGCGCGGATAGTAGGCATCGGTGTTAGCCTTCATAACGCCCTGTTGTACCAGAAGACTGTTCTCGTCGCGCCAGAAGTCCAGGTGTTGAACGAGAGCCGCCGACCATTCAGGGTCGGTATTAGCACCCCAGAAATAGGAAGAACCTTGCCAATAGTCGCGCTTCATGACCCCTTGGAAGAACAAGCGAAGGTCGATACCTTTCCATGCTGCATTCAAGTCGATACCAAACTGGAACCGTGGCGTGCTGTTGCCTATAACTTTCAAGTCGCCATGATTATCCAAGGTACGGTCTCCAGCCGATACCCGACCATCGCCATTGAGATCGGCATACATGATATCACCTGCAGCCCAACCAGAACCCAAAGCCGACTGTCCGTCACGCATTGTGGACGGGAAATAACCATAAGTATTGAAGAAATTCTCATCCAACTGGTCCAAGTGAGCCTCCATCTCGGCATCTGTTTGTGCAATACCAATTGTCGTATAACCCCAAATCTGTCCCAAAGGCTGACCAGCGATGTACTGGTCAATAGAGTTCGTCGTGTTGCTTGGATAGCGTGTCACATAGGTCATAGCATCGGAAAAGAGGAACTTTGCTCCATAACTGAAACCGTTCTTGCGGACATCCTGCCAGCCAATCTCAAACTCCCAACCACGTGTCTTCAAGTCAGTGTTATTGGTCTTTGGTGCCGTATAACCCAAAATGGAAGGCAATTCGGGTGCAGAACCCATCATGTCGAGAGTATAACGTGTGTAGTAATCGAACGAACCAGTGAGCCGGTTGTTCAAGAATCCGAAGTCAAAACCAACGTTCCAGTTGCGCACTTTCTCCCATGTGAGGGTGGTCGTGATAGCGGTAGGTACACCTATGGTCGTTGTCAGTGCTCCATTCTGCAACCAAGCACCGCTGTTTACATTCGGAGAGAATGTGAGATAGGTAGGATACCATCCGTTTGTATTCTGGTTTCCCAACTCACCATAGGAAGCACGGAGTTTGAGGTTGCTTGCAATATGTTCGTAAGGTTCCCAGAAACTTTCACGGGCGATGTTCCAACCGGCAGATACGGAAGGATAGAGATTCCAACGAAGTTTTCCGCGGTAGCGAGACGTACCATCATATCGGAGATTGAACTCAACCAAGTAGCGTCCCATATAATCATAGTTGATACGACCGAAGAAACCCGCCGTTGACCAAGAGTTTCTGTTTCCGTAGGGTGTCAAGTCTTTCTTTTCCCACGAGTTGGTGCTCTTGTTCCATACCAATCCGGTAGTCAAATCAATCTCAGGAAGTTCGTCCAAAACCAAGCCGTAAGCAGTGATGCCATTTTGTTTCTGCCACAAGTTTTCGGCTTGAGCACCCAACATGAAAGAGAAATTGTGTTCTTCGTTTATGTTGAAAGAGTACTGTGTACGTATATTGGCAATCAAATAGTCTTCTTTATACTTGTTTTCGGTTACCGATGTAGTTGCCTTATCCTTGTCGATGGGCACACCATAGATGTCGCAGTTGTAAGTAGGCAAGGTGTAGGAATACACATCGTAGGTTTTAATTCTATAGTTGAAATCCATACTGGTAACCCAATTCTTGATAGGTTCCAACGTGATACCGATCTGTTGATAGATGTTGTCGGTCGTCTTGTTGTACTTACCGCCCTGGATGAAGTCCCGACCCGGCCATGTCGCAGAATACAATTGACCGTTATTATCGTACAACGGGAGGTTCGGCCAGTTCTGACGTGCCAAATTCTCGTAAAGACCATCGTTCATAGCGGACGGCTTGTTGTAGTCTTCGCGCATGAAACGCACAGAGTAGTTCAACTTCAACCAACTAGTCAGAGAGGCTTGCAATTTACCTGTAGCACTATAACGGCGCAGATATTCTTCTCCCAAGTTGAGCAGACCTTGCTGGTTCATGTAGTTGGCAGATACGTAGAAGTTGACCTTGTCATTACCACCGCTTGCGCTGAGGTTATGTTCTTGTGAGAAATTGAAGTCCTTGAAGAACAGATCGTACCAGTCGGTATTGGCATTGGCTGTATGGAAAGGATCCTGCCATTGTGTTCCGCTTGAAGGCAACGCCAACGTGGTATTGATTTCACCGCGTTGGTAAGCCAAGATACGCGCCAAAGTTTCATCGGTGAATATGTTGTCGGTTGTATTATTAGATGTATTGCGCGCAGCCTCATTGAAATAGTTGGCAAAGGAGTATGAGTCCATTTGGTGCATCTTTACAATAGGCGATCCCCAACGGAAATTGTTATTGTAATTGATCTGCATCTTGCCAGCCTGTCCACTTTTTGTCGTTACCAAAATGACACCGAATGGTGCGCGTGAACCATAGATAGAAGAAGCAGCCGCATCTTTCAATACGGAGATAGACTCGATATCTTGCGGGTTTACCGTATTCAGGTCGCCTTCCATTCCATCAATCAAGACCAAAGGACTTCCGGATGAACCTTCGCCGATAGTAGCCGTACCACGGATATTCATAGTCGGAGACTTTTCCAATGAACCGCTGCTTTGCGTAATCTGCAAACCGGGAACAAGACCTTGCAATGCCTGCGTGGCATTGGTCACAGGACGGAACTCTATTGCTTCTGCATTGGTAACACCTACCGCGCCGGTAAGATTGACTTTCTTCTGCGTACCATAGCCTACAACCACCACCTCCTCAAGGGCTTGTGTATCTTCTTTCAAGGTGACATTGACATTAGTCTGTCCTTTTAGGGGCACTTCCTGCGTTGTGTATCCCAAATAACTAACGACCAAAGTGGCTTGAGATGAGGTCTGCAGAGTGAAATTACCATCAAAGTCCGTAATGGTTCCCACAGTGGAACCTTTTACCTGTACTGCAGCACCTATGACAGGTTCGCCTGCAGCATCCACTACATTACCATGTATAGTACTTTGAGCATAGAGAAACGAGAACGAGAAAAGAACGGCACACATCGTTGAGATGACCTTCTTGTCCCAAATACGTGGAACTCTTTTCATGGTGAGAATTTTCTGTTATAAGTAAGTTGTTTCGTTGTTGTTATTGAAAAGTGCCGCAAAAGTAGATTTAAGAATCTATCTATTATGGTATTTGAGAACGACTTTTTTCTTATAACGCATAATTAGCAATAAATCGGTAAATAGTCGACCTTTTTTCTTTGTGAATTTACCGTTTTGACACAATGATGACAATTTTTTCTCCCAATGTTTTTCTTTATCCGGTCTGTGACGGATGAGAATTCCAGACGTTTTAAGTGGCGCAGTGACGACATGGAAAGTTTGGATTGCTGATGTGCTGCCGTCGTCCGCACCATATTTGCACGGGAACATTGATTTCTGTATCTTTGCATAGAAGAACAGGTGGCAGACAACAGGACAGATAAATACAAAAATACAGATATGCATATATCAGACATAGCAGATTTTCCTGATAAAGGCGAGATGTTTCCTCGTGAAGAGACAGTGTTCCGTTACTTGAAAGAGCATGGAATCCCATTTACATACTATCATCATCCAGAAGGAAAGACGATAGAGCAGGCAATGCAATGGTGGCACGACGACGGGAGTGTGCATTGCAAGAATGTTTTTATGCGGAACCATAAAGGAAACCAGCATTATCTTATCTCTTTTGACTGCAGACAAAATCTTGCGATTCATGATTTGGAGCAACGTCTGAAACAACAAGAGCAGGCGGCGGGACGACCTTCTCCCGGCAAACTGTCGTTTGCGAGTCCGGAGAGACTGCTCAAGTATCTCGGCTTGGAACCCGGAAGTGTGAGTCCCTTCGGGCTGATCAATGACAAAGAACACCATGTTATTCTCTTTTTGGACAAGAATCTGAAGCGGGCTGACACATTGAGTTTTCACCCTAATGATTGCCGTAGTACGGTTGTGATAGAGCGAGCCGCCTTTGAAAAGTATTTGCAAGAAACCGGTAATACCATAGAATGGGTGGATTTATACTGACATGCCGTCTTGACATTTTTCCGAACAGGGGTGTACAAGAGGAGACTGAGGTGTGAAGAAATCCATCCACATGAAACTGTTTCCCTATACTCCGATGTGGCGAGAAGCATGAATCTTCAGTTCCGCTTTCCAGGTAATGTGTTTTACGGATCCGAAGCCGCATCCATTGGGCAAACGGACGGTCAAGGTACGGTTACCCAATGGTGTACGGTGTAACGGGCAATGGTGTGCCGCATAGGTGGACCGTCTGTTTGCATCGGTTGACGGCAATCCTAAAAAAGAAGAGAGACTTCCTTTCGGGAGTCTCTCTTCTTTTTTAACTAACAAGTTAGTCGTTTTTCTTACTATCTTCACTTATCAGCAAATTTTGCTGCCGGTCGGTAAATCTGTATTGCAGCATTCCGAGTTGTTGGTCGGGTATTACTCTGATACCATATCTGCTACGCCACTTTGTCTTCAAGGATTTGAGCCATCCTTTCGATACATAGGCATATACATACGGATGTATATACAAATACAGGTGCTTACCGAATTTTTCCGTATAAGTCTCAATCTCCTCTTGTAACTTATCCGTAAAGACAAGAGAGGATTGTATTTTCCCTTTTCCCAAGCAGGTAGGGCAGACTTCCCGCACATCCACTTCCACCGCCGGGCGTACTCGTTGGCGTGTGATCTGCATAAGTCCGAATTTTGACAGAGGCAACACGTTGTGTTTAGCCCTGTCCAATCCCATCAGTTTCACCATGTGTTCATACAGTGCCTGACGGTGCTCTGCGTCAGCAAGATCAATGAAGTCGATGATTATTATCCCTCCAATGTCCCGCAAGCGCAATTGGTGTACGATTTCATCGGCAGCCAGCATGTTGGCATTGAAAGCATTTTCCTCCTGGTTTTCGCCCATCTTCTTGCTTCCGCTGTTCACATCAATAGAAAATAACGCCTCCGTGCGTTCAATGATCAGGTAGCCTCCGCTCTTGAAACTGACGGTCCGTCCTAATCCTGTCTTCATCTGGCGAGTTACATTGAAATGATCAAAGATGGGTTGGGCATCCTTATACAAGCGGACAATTCCGGAACATTCCGGAGCAATCAACTCAATGTAGGTCTTGACCTCATTGAATACGTCTTCGTCGTTGACATGGATACTCTCGAACGTGGGATTGAACACATCGCGTATGATACCGATGGCACGACCTATTTCTTCGGAGACAAGACCGATGTTCTTCTTGGAAAACAATCTGCTGACGGCTTCATCCCAGCGTTTGCACAGAAGTTTGAGTTCTCCGTCCAATTCGGCGACTCTTTTTCCTTCGGCAACAGTCCGTACAATAACTCCGAAGTTATTGGGTTTGATACTTTGTACCAACTGCTTGAGACGGCTTCGTTCGGACTCCGCTTTAATCTTGCCGGACACCATAACTTTTTCGGCAAAGGGAATGAACACAATGTTTCTTCCTGCCAATGATATTTCCGCCGTCAGACGTGGTCCTTTCGTGTTGATAGGTTCCTTGGCGACCTGTACCAGTATCAATTGACCGACGGTCAGATAGTCTGTGATTTTTCCATCTTTCCCCACCTCGGGTAATGATTGGAATTTGCTCATTGCGGTTTTCCTGGCACCATTCGTCAAGACCGACTGTACGTAGCCATTCAACCGATTGAATCCTGCACCTAAATCAAGATAGTGAAGAAAAGCGTCTTTCTCGTAGCCTACATCTACGAATGCCGCATTGAGCGCGGGCATTACTTTTTTTACCTTGCCAAGATAGATGTTTCCGACAGAGAAAGTCTTTTCCTGCGTATAGCGGTTGATTTCTTCCAATCGTTCGTCTTCCAGCAAAGCAACTGAGATTTCTGTAGATTGTACATCTACTACTAATTCACTTTTCACTCTATTCAATATTTTATGGCGCTACCCCATAACCTTATCACGCCCGACAGGTTATTGTCACTCAGATGACCGTTGCAGCACCTATTATGCCGTCATTCCACATCCTTACGGACGGCAATAACGACCTATTGTTACAAGAACAAACTTAAACTCACATAACAAAGACGGAATTCAAGTTTGTTCTTATATCAGGGTTAACTAACCGTCTTTTTACTTTTTCTTATGACGGTTCTTACGCAAACGCTTTTTACGCTTGTGCGTAGACATCTTATGTCTCTTGTGTTTCTTTCCGTTTGGCATAACTTTATTATTTTAATGATTTAACGAATTCCTTAGAAGGTTTGAATGACGGGATTGTGTGTTCGGGAACAACAATTGATGTTTTCTTTGAAATGTTGCGTGCTACCTTCTCTTTTCTTACTTTTGTAATGAATGATCCAAAACCACGAAGGTAAACAGGCTCACCGTCACACACACTGTCTTTTACATTCTGCATGAACGATTCTACAACCTTCAATACGGTCAACCTATCGTAACCTGTTTGAACAGCAATCTGATTAACGAGTTCTGCTTTAGTCATTGTTCTAAATTTTATATTGTTATCTATTTTCCATTAAACAAGGTGTCAATCCGCCCGATATGAACCCTCTGTTCAGTAAACGGCAAATCGACTGCAAAAGTACGCAAACTTTTTGAATACCACAAACTTTTGCGAGAAAAAGTTGTGAGGCGGGATTTCTTGGGACAATTATACCTGCCTACATTCTCCATAGCCGTAAGTCTGTCTATTTTTGCGTTCCGTTGAATGAAGTTTTACCGGTATGGAGATTCCTTTTAACACAAGATATATACAATCGTCGTTAGAGACATGGTATGAGAACAACAAGCGCATACTGCCATGGCGGGAGACGACCGATCCTTACCACATCTGGATATCGGAAGTGATACTCCAGCAAACCCGAGTGGCACAAGGATTGGACTATTACCTGCGTTTTACAGAACGGTTTCCCGATGTGCAGTCGCTGGCAGATGCTACGGAAGACGAAGTGCTGAGATACTGGCAAGGATTAGGCTACTACTCAAGGGCCCGGAATCTGCACAAGGCTGCCAAGACGGTGGCAAACACGTCGGGGTATGTAGGCGGTGAAGATGGTCGCAGATTGGCAGAATCAGGTAACCCAATGACTCTTACCCGGGCAGAACAAGATGCGATATTCCATAATTTACGTTCCATGCCGGGAGTGGGAGAATATACCGCCGGTGCCATTGCCTCTTTTGCTTTCAACTTGCCTTATCCCGCCATGGACGGCAATGTCTATAGAGTCCTTGCCCGTTTGTATGATTGTGATATGGTGTTCGATACGAGTACAGGAAAGAAGCATTTCCGCCAGTTGGCGGAAGAACTATTGGACCGAGATCAGTCCCGCTTGTTCAATTCTGCCATTATGGAATTCGGAGCGCTATACTGTACTCCGCAGTCTCCCGATTGTGAAAGATGTCCTCTCCGAGAATGCTGCCTTGCGAACCTGCACCATACGGCAGAACTTCTACCGATTCGCAAGCCTCGTCCGAAACTGCGAGACCGTTATCTGAACTACACCATTTATCTGACCCAAGACAACCGGACCCTGCTGCACCAACGGTCAGGTGACGATATATGGAAGCACCTGTATGAATTCCCTCTGGTTGAAACAGACCGTTTGCTGCCTGTGGACGAGATGACTCATTCGGTGGATCTGCTTCATGTTTTATCCCACCAACGGTTGCATGCCCGATTCCACATAGAAAGGGTGGCGGAATTACCGAAAATAGAGGAAACGATAGCCGTTCCTCTTTCCGCAACAGACGATTATGCCTTATCCCGATTGACACTGAGAGCCATGGAGAGGCTGTTGTCTCATGATTGCTGAAACGAAACTTCTTTCCGACAGGGACAGCATGTTCCCTGTGTGTCGTCCAGGTCGGCTTGAGGTCCGCTAAACCGAAGCAAGTTTTATTCCGCTTTGCAGAGAGAGAAATGCGTCCTGCAGCATATTTCAAGAATACGGTCCAAGCGACCGAAAACCTTACCAACGAAAACAGATAGCAGAAATCCGCTTCCCGACGTCCTCGCTTGATTTTTGACTCACCGACACAATGCCGGAAGTGGCAGATTCGCTGCCCCTTGTGCTGTTTTGTTTCCAGATATTCTAGATGTTCGAGACGTTCTAGGACTTTAGATATATCTTTCTTTTCTTTTGGGTGAGCGGGAGAAAAGAAACCATGGGGACTTCTCCAACCCCCTCAGAGAGGGGGCTATGTCAGACTTTACTCACAGGCAAACTTGATGTCGTGCGTTGCCCAAAACAGGGGTCACTCGTATTGTGGCGGAGACACAACCCGCTTCGCTCAGACAGAATCTCCGCTTGTCGAAATCCCCGCTCTATTTTTGACGCACTGACACAATGCCGGAAGTGGCAGATTCGCTGCCCCTTGTGCTGTTTTGTTTCCAGATATTCTAGATGTTCGAGACGTTCTAGGAATTTAGATATATCTTTCTTTTCTTTTGGGTGAGCGGGAGAAAAGAAACCATGGGGACTCCTCCAACCCCCTCATAGAGGGGGCTATGTCAGATTTTACTCACAGGCAAACTTGATGTCGGGTGTTGCCCAAAACAGGGGGCACTCGGATTCCGGCAGAGACACAACCCGCTCCGCTCAGACAATATCTCCGCTTCCCGAAATCCCCGCTCTATTTTTGACGCACCGACACAATGCCGGAAATGGCAGATTCGCTGACCCTCATAATCCCACTTGGTTTTCCTTCGGGGAATCATCTGTAATTATCAGAACAACCACTTGCGCACTATCCATGTTGATGTGATTGCCATGGGTTACATTCCGCCGATTTGTCTATGCAGGGGGATTTATGTATCTTTGCAGTGTAGCAAATATCAATCTTATGGAAAAATTACCCAACAGAAAATGGACGGTATTGGACAGTCACTATGTAGCCAAAGAAGGAGACTGGTTTACCGTCAGAAAAGAGCGTGTGCAGTTGCCGTCGGGAGTTGTTGTACCGGCATGGTATATCATGGAGTTTCCTGACTGGGTGAACATTGTAGCCGTAACGAAGGAGGGGCGGTTTGTCCTGATCAGCCAGTACAGGCATGCCTTGGGCGAGACACACTACGAACTATGTGCCGGCGTTGTGGACAAGACGGACGAGTCGCCCATGGCAGCGGCGAAACGGGAACTGATGGAAGAAACCGGTTTCGGAGGCGGCGAATGGATGCCATTTATGTGCCTTTCTCCCAATCCGACCAACCATACCAATCATTCCCATACATTTCTTGCCATCGGAGTGGAAAAACTAAGCGAGCCTCATCAGGAACCATCGGAGGATATACAGACATATCTTTGTACGAAAGAAGAAGTGTATGACCTATTAAAGAACGATGAAATAGTACAGGCTCTGCACGCAGCCCCTCTTTGGAAGTATTTCGCAGAACATCCCGAATGATCGTAGAGGGCATAAAAATACAAGTTCTGCGCAAACCTGTCAAGTATATCACTCTTCGGGTTATGCCAGCGGACGGGAGTGTCAGCCTGACAATTCCGACAGGGGAAAGCGAAGACAAAGCCAGGGCTTTTGCAGAGAGCCGGTTGGAATGGATACGCAAGACCCAAGAGCGTATCCAGAGGCAGAGACCACGGTTGGAATACATATCCGGAGAAAAAATAAACCTGTTCGGAAAGGCTTATACTCTACGGACCGAGGATAGCAAGATTGTCAACCGTGTAGAATTGTGCGGCGATGAGATTGTCCTCTATTGCAAACCTGATTGCGTCCGTGCCAACAGGGAGAAGATTATGGATTGCTTCTACAAGAAACAATTGGAAAGCGTACTGGAGACGCTTTTGCCCAAATGGCAAACGATTATGCAGGAGGAAAAAGTGGGTTATTCAGTCCGGAAGATGAAAACAGAGTGGGGGAGTTGTACACCCAAGCGGCGGACTATACGTTTCAATTCAGCCTTAGCGAGCAAGCCTGTTGCACAGATAGAATATGTGGTAGTTCATGAATTAGCACACTTGCGACAAGCCAACCATAGTTCCGCTTTCTGGCAAATAGTGGAACGCCATATCCCCAATTACAAGGAATTACGTTATCAATTAAACCATCCGAAGAATGATTGAACTCAGAGAAGCGACTCCACAAGATGCAGCATTTCTGGCTGTATGTATGATTACGGCTTTAGGGGAAGACTATGCTTCCTGCCTGGACAACAGAAAACAGATGCAACTGGCAGAAGAGGTTTGCAGACGAGAAGATACGTTATACTCATGGCGCAATTCGTGGGTGGCCGAGGACGGAGGTACGCAAGCAGGAGCCATAATAGGTTATGACGGCGAGCGGTATGCAGGGATGCGCCGGATAACCTTTGACCTGTTATCGGATATAATCACTCCCGAGACGGCGCAAATGCAAGAAGAAACACAGGCAGGGGAGTATTATCTTGACAGTCTCGCCGTAATGCCGGAATACAGAAAACGAGGCATCGGAAAGAGTCTGATTATGCATGCCATAACCCAACTGACACGAGTCAAGAAACAACCGGTCGTACTGGTGGTTCTACCGGACAACCCAGCCAGAAGAATGTATGAATCAATAGGATTCCGTCCTGAAGAGGAGATGTTTCTATTCGGAGAGAATTATTTGCGTTGCAGGTATTTCCCAGTATAACTACCGGGACACTTGCAAAGCATTTCGGGAGTACCGGCAAAGACTATATTCCCTCCTGCTTCTCCGCCTTCGGGTCCCAAATCGATGACATGATCCGCCGCCATGATGACGGCAGGGTTATGCTCGACAACGATGACTGTATGTCCTTTGGCAATGAGCGCATTAAGTGCTTGCAGCAAGACTTTGATGTCGTGATAGTGGAGTCCCGTCGTAGGCTCATCGAACACAAAGACGGTAGGATTGCTTTTCTCATTCGCCAGGAATGCCGCCAACTTGACACGTTGATTTTCACCACCGGACAGCGTACTGCTCGGTTGCCCTAACTTGATGTAACCAATACCGACGTCTTGCAACGGTTTAAGGCGTTTCACAATCTTTTTCTCCGTAGTTCCTTTGCCTTCGGAGAAGAAACCGATGGCCTGGTTGACCGTCATCTCCAACACATCGTATATATTCTTTCCGTTGTAAGTGACTTCCAAGACATCTTTTTTGAACCGTTTGCCATGGCAATGCTCACATTCCAGAACCAAATCCGCCATGAACTGCATTTCGATGGTTATAGTTCCTTCACCTTTACATTCTTCACACCGACCTCCAGGCGTATTGAACGAGAAATGCGCCGCCGTGAATCCCATTTGCTGAGCGGCTTGCTGTTCTGCAAAGAGTTTACGAATCTCGTCATAAGCCTTGATGTACGTCACAGGGTTGCTCCGAGTGGATGTCCCGATAGGATTCTGGTCGACGTATTCGATATCGGAAACAAGGTGCAGACTACCCTGAAGACAATCGAAATCGCCCGTGTGCTCAGCCACTCCTCCGAAGTATTTCTTCAGAGCAGGGTAGAGAACTTTGCTCACCAGACTTGATTTGCCACTTCCGGAAACGCCGGTGACAACAGTGAACACGTTCAAAGGAAAGCGTACGTCCAGGTTCTTGAGGTTGTTTTCGCAGGCTCCTTTGATTTCGATATAGTTATTCCACGGTCTTCGGAACTTTGGCGGCAAAATGACTTCTTTGCCGGTCAGGAAATCCAGGGTGTAGGAATGAGCGGCAGAGGTGTTTGACGACGGATTCTCTGCGTCGTATTTCCCAGCCCACACGATCTCACCTCCTCCGCGTCCAGCCTCGGGACCGACATCGATAATATAGTCAGCCGCGCGTATAATCTCCTCGTCGTGTTCAACAACGACAACCGTATTGCCAAGATCGCGAAGTTCCTTGAGCACTCCAATCAGTTGGTCGGTGTCCCGCGGGTGGAGTCCGATGCTCGGTTCGTCGAGTATATACAGAGAGCCTACAAGACTGCTTCCAAGAGATTTTGCCAGGTTGATGCGCTGACTTTCTCCACCGGAGAGCGTGCTTGAGAGACGATTAAGCGTCAGATAACTCAATCCGACTTCTTTCATGAACTGCAGCCGAGAAGTGACTTCCTGCAGCAATTGTTTGGCAATGGATTGTTCGTGTTTGCTCAATTGGAGTTGATTGAACCAATCCGCCAAGTTTCCAATAGGCAGATTAATCAGTTCAGTGATGTTTTTTCCTCCTATTTTGACATATTCAACCTCTTTTCTCAGACGACTGCCACCACACGACGGGCACAATGTTTTTCCACGATAGCGAGACAACATAACCCGATATTGTATCTTGCTATATTGTTTTTCCTCCAGCATCCTGAAGAAATCGTTCAATCCATGGAAAAAGGTGTTTCCTGTCCAAATCAGTTGTTTCTGTTCTCTGGTGAGAGCATAGAACGGCGTATGTATCGGAAAATCGAAGAGAGAGGCCGTCCGAATGAGTTCCTGGTTCCATATTCCCATCTTCTCCCCCCGCCAGCAAGCGATGGCTCCCTGGTAGATACTAAGAGATTTATTCGGGATAACGAGATCGGGATCAATACCCATCACATTCCCGAACCCATTGCACTGAGGACAAGCACCAAACGGGCTGTTGAAGTCGAACAGATGTTCGGTGGGTTCGACGAACTGCATTCCGTCAGCCTCGAAACGTATGGAGAAACCGGTAACGGCTCCATCTTCCAACTGAATGGAGCAGCAGCCTTTACCTTCGAAGAATGCGGTTTGCACGGAATCCGCAAACCGGTTGGCAGTGGTCTGCTGTCCATCGGCTACGATACGGTCGATGAGCAGATAGATTGTATCTTTTCCGGTATCAATATCCTGTTTGCCAATCTCGGAGATACGGATGATGTCTTTTCCACGAACCAAGCGACTAAAGCCCTGTTCTTGCCATATCGTTGCCTGCTGCTCCAATGGACGGTCTATTTCCTTCACAGGAGAGAGCAACATCAAGCGCGTACCCAACGGCAGGGACATGACATAATCAACCACATCGCCTACCGAATGTTTCCTGACTTCCTGTCCGGATATCGGCGAGAAAGTGTGACCTATGCGTGCGTACAGCAACTTGAGATAGTCGTAGATCTCTGTGACCGTGCCGACGGTGGAACGAGGGTTCTTCGCCAGCGTTTTCTGCTGTATGGCAATTGCCGGAGGAATGCCGTTGATGAAGTCCACTTCCGGCTTTTGCATCCTGCCGAGAAATTGCCGGGCATACGCAGAGAGGCTCTCGACGTATCGTCTTTGTCCTTCTGCATACAAGGTATCGAACGCCAGACTGGACTTTCCACTGCCGGAAAGCCCCGTGATGACGACGAACTTATTTCGAGGAATGCGTACTTCGACATTCTTGAGGTTGTTGGTGCGCGCCCCCTTTATATGTATGAAACCGTTGTCCACGTTTCTTAAAATTGCCCGAGAATCCCGTTATGCAACTGTTTTGCCTGTTTCATACTTTCCTCATTGCCGGTATCAATGAGATCCTTCGGGAGACGAGGAATACGAAGACGCGTGCCGACGCCGATGTTATTAGGGTCGGGTATGACGTCTTTGTTGGCCTCATAGATGTAAACCCAGAAATCGGGAGCACCATAGTATTTGCGCGACAGCCACGTGAGACGACTCCCTTCAGTGAGTGTTTCCGTGGTGATGAAATCGGTATATACCCTCGGCCGGAGGGTGGTGGTTTCCTCTTCGGACGATTGTGAAACCGGCTGCTCCTGAAGAGTGGCTGTCGTATCTTTTTTGGAAATGGAGGCAGAATCCGTCACGATTTTTTCTTCCGCGTAATCATCGTTTTGCGGCGTTTCCGGCATAACGGTCTCTTCTTTTTCGAGAAGACTATCCGCCCATGAGGTGATTTTGTGCTGCAAGAAGAAATAACCTCCCACCAACAGCAGACAGAAACAAAGTATGGTTATTCCCGCCACTTTCCATGGTTGGAATGATTTCTCCTTGTGCTGTCCGGACTGCCCGGAAACGGAGGCTGGTTGTTCTACGGACTTGCCGCAAGGAGCGTCTTCGCTTTGTGAGGGAACCGTTTCCCGAGGTGAGACAGAAGTCTCCTGCGTGGAATCATTATGTGCTTCCTGTCCGTCGGGCGGTGTGTCTTGATGTTTATCTCCTGTTTCCGTTGTTTCCAAACGTTCTTCTGCCGGTTGTTCGGAAATGGCACCGAGTTCTGCGAGCAAGTCTTTGATTTCTTCCGCCTGTTCCCCTAATTTTTGCATGGGGTTTATTTCGACTCTATCTGCTTGTTTTTCTTCGTCAATGACGATTGCCTCCAAATGGGCGAACGGTTCGTTGATCCGGTCTTTCAGATTGGTTTCCGGTGTGAAGACAACCTTGTTGTATCCTTCTATCGTAATAGGCTCCCCTGTTTGTACATTGATGCTTTTCCGCGGAGCATTCCATTGTACTTTGAATGTGCCAAATCCGTTGATTCTTACATATTTATCGGTTTGCAACCCGTTGATAACAGCATTGAACAGTTCGTCAAGGAACTCACCTACCTCCCGTTCGGGCAAAGAGGTCCGTTCAGCCAGCAATTTGCGCAACACCGCCAGTGTTATTCTTTCTTCCGCCATATTACTCTTCTTTCAATAGGATTTCTTTCAGTTTGCTATTCTGTTTGAAGCATAACTGCAGTTTCGGAGGCGTCAGTGTCCGGATACCCGTTTTGGGATTGACGTTTACCCGCTCGTTCTTCTTGCGGATTTCCAAGTCTCCAAAGTCCTGAATGTGGATATTTTTTCCCTGGAGAAGGCTGTCCGTCAGAATTTCAGTAGTATTCTGAATCAGGTCGGTGACCTGCTCCTTATTCAAGCGGGTTCTTTTTGAGACAGCCGTTATCAGTTGTTGTGTAGTCATAGGCATCTTATTCTGCTTTCAAGGGTTCTCCATAGAGATCAAAGGTTTCTGCATCCGTGATGCGGACCGGATATATTTCTCCGATAGTCAGCGGCGTATTTTTGCCAACAAGTACTTCACCGTCCACCTCGGGAGAGTCGAATTCGGTCCTTCCAATGTAGAAATCGGGTTCTTCCCGATCGATAATGACTTGCATGACAGAACCAACTTTTTGTGCATTGATTCCGGCAGCAATCTCTTCCTGGAGGGACATGACGGCGTCCACACGGTCCAATTTGGTTTGCAAGGGGATGTTGTCGGCATAATGCCGGTTGGCAAAAGTGCCCTCCTCATCGGAATAAGCAAAGGCGCCGAGCCGTTCGAAGCGAATGTCGCGCACGAACTGCATGAGTTCAGCCACGTCGGCTTCTTCTTCACCCGGGTGTCCGAGCAGGAGAGTCGTGCGAAGGTGAATGCCCGGGACTTCTTTGCGAATACGTTCAATCAAGGCATACGTTTCGGCTTTCGTGATATGGCGCCGCATCCGTTGTAGCATATTATCAGAGATATGTTGCAGGGCAATGTCGAGATACTTGCATATATTATCCCTCTCGCGCATGACGGGAAGAATATCGAACGGGAAACCGGCAGGGTAGGCGTAGTGAAGGCGTATCCACCGGATACCTTTCACATCGGAAAGACGCCGGAGCAATTCCGCCAAACGGCTCTCACCATACAAGTCGATGCCATAGTAGGACAAGTCCTGTGCTATTATCTGCAACTCTTTTACTCCTTGACTGACAAGCCATTCCGCCTCCTGTACGAGATCTTCCACCGGGCGCGAGACGTGCCTGCCCGTGATAAGCGGGATGGCGCAGTAGGAACACATCCGGTTGCAACCTTCCGAGATTTTGAGGTAGGCATAATGCCGAGGTGTGGTGAGAACCCGTTCGGAAAGGATATCGGAATGATAGACTTTTCCCAAGTCGCTTACCAATTGCATATAATCGAACTTTCCGTAGTACTTGTCCACTTCGGGAATCTCCGTCTCCAAGTCGTGCTTGTATCTTTCGGAGAGACATCCCATCACGTAGAGTTGCCTGAGTTGGTGTTTCTTCTTGCGCTGAGCGAATTGCAGAATGGTGTTGATGCTTTCCTCTTTTGCATCTCCAATGAATCCGCACGTGTTGATGACAGCAATTTCCCCTTTCGGGTTGTCGCTGTCGTGTACACACCGATAGCCGGAGGCGGACAACTGACGCATCAGCCGCTCCGCGTCCACCAGATTTTTGCTACACCCCAAGGTGATGATATCAATCTCGTTGGTATGCATTGTTCTCAATCAGTTACCCAATTCGGATTGGAACTTGATGCGCACCAACCGAACTTCTATTTCCGTAAAATCGTCTTCACCCAACGCTTCCAATGCTTTCTGGATATTGTCGGTTTCGGCAGTTTTGAAGTATTCGTAGATCTCTTCTTCTTTATCAGGATCGACCACTTCCTCAATGAAATAGTTGATATTGATTTTCGTACCCGAATAGACAATTGCTTCTATTTCCTGAAGGAGTTCGTCCATGTCCATCCCCTTGGAGAGGGCGAGGTCGTCCAGGTCGACCTGGCGGTCGATAGCCTGAATGATGGAAATCTTCAGTTGCGAGCGTTTAGCCACCGTGCGAACCCGAAGGTCTTCTGGGCGGATGATGTCGTTTTCTTCGACATATTCCTTGATTACTTTGAGGAACTCCTCTCCATACCGTTTTGCTTTTCCCGCTCCTACGCCCGGAATGTTCTGCAGTTCGTCCATCGTGACGGGGTAACTCGTTGCCATGGCTTCGAGAGACGGGTCTTGGAACAGCACAAAAGGAGGAACATCCAACTTCTTGGACAACTTCTTGCGCAGGTCTTTCAGAATGGAGAACAGCACCTCGTCGGCAGCAGAGCAACCACCCATGTTCTGCTCCATCTCTTCCATCTCCTCTTCCTCGGTGTCTTCCACAGGCACTTTGAACTCCGTAGGGTGCTTGAGGAACTTCTTTCCTTCCGCCGTTATCTTGAGGTCTCCATAGGACTCGATGTCCTTCTTGAGGTAGCCCTGCAACATTGCCTGGCGTATGATTGCGAGCAAAGTGGACTCGTCTTCATCGCTTGCGCTTCCGAAGTTCTCCAATTCATTGTGTTTGTAGGAAAGGACTGCCGATGTCTCGTTGCCCTTGAGTATATCCACGATGTGTTCCGCCTTGAACTTCTCGTTGAGTTGCTGAATCGTTTCAATGATGAGTTGGCACAATTCAGTGGCATCAATCCACTTGTAGGTATGCTTGCAATTGTCGCAGTTGCCGCAATTGTCGTTGGGATATTCTTCCCCGAAATAGTGCAGCAGCAGTTTGCGCCGGCATAATGTGGACTCGGCATAACTCTGTGTCTCGAACAGCAACTGATTGCCGATTTCCTGTTCTGCAATCGGTTTTCCCTGCATGAACTTGCGCAGGCGGTCGATGTCTTTGGGCGAATAGTAGCAGATACATTGTCCTTCGCCACCGTCACGTCCCGCTCTTCCCGTTTCCTGATAGTAGCCTTCCAGCGATTTGGGTATATCATAGTGTACCACAAACCGGACATCGGGCTTGTCGATACCCATGCCAAAGGCGATGGTTGCCACAATGACCTGCACCTTTTCCATGAGGAAAGCATCCTGGTTTTCGCTGCGAAGCGCAGAGTCCATTCCTGCATGATAAGGCAAAGCCTTTATGTTATTGACCTGCAATGTCTGTGCAAGTTCCTCCACCGTCTTGCGGCTCAGGCAGTAAACAATGCCTGACTTTCCTTCCATCTGGCGGATGTAGCGTATCAAGTCCTTATCCACGTCGTCGGTCTTTTGCCGTACCTCATAATAGAGGTTGGGGCGGTTGAACGAAGACTTGAATACTTTGGCTTTGAGCATTCCAAGGTTCTTCTGGATGTCGTGCTGCACTTTGGGCGTAGCCGTAGCCGTAAGTGCGATGATAGGCGCTTTCCCGATTCGCTGTACGATGGGATAGATACGGCGGTATTCCGGACGGAAATCGTGTCCCCATTCACTGATACAATGCGCTTCGTCCACGGCATAGAACGAAATCTTCACCTGCCGGAGGAAATCGATGTTTTCGTCTTTGTTCAGCGACTCGGGTGCCACATACAGGAGTTTGGTTTTCCCCTGCATGATGTCGTCTTTAACCGCATTGATCTCGACCTTGGAGAGCGAAGAATTGATGAAATGGGCAATGCCGTTTTCTTCACTGAAGTTGCGCATGGCGTCCACCTGGTTCTTCATGAGGGCAATCAGCGGAGAAATGACGATAGCCGTCCCCTCCATGAGCAGCGAAGGCAGTTGGTAACACAGACTCTTGCCGCCTCCTGTGGGCATAAGAACGAACGTATCGTTGCCGTCCATCAGGTTTTCGATGATAGCCTCCTGATTTCCCTTGAAAGAGTCAAATCCAAAGTTTTGGCGCAACGCAGCCAACAGTTGTTTATGTCTTTCCATTAAACGAACTTGTGTAGTGAAGTTGAAAATTATTACAAGCAGCAAGGTCTCATTTCCATTGAATGACCGACACTGAACTGATTGCAAAGATACAATAAAAAGATTAGCGAGCAAATATCCAACGGGAAAAAGTCCGAAATTTGCGATTTATATAAGACGTCCTAGTTGTCCGAGACATTCGAGGGTTTGCATTACTCTGTTTTTTGTCTCTTGACGAGGGGGCGAATGATTTACGATTTGACAATTTACGCTGTACGATTTTGTACTACCTATTTCATCTTTATTTTTCCTTCAGGTGTCGGTCAGGTCTCGACGAGGGGACGTGGAAATACACAATTTGACGATTGACGATTGGACAATTGCGGGAAAGATGACAGGACGGATTGGACGAATGGAACCAATGAGCCGAATAAGCAGTATAACGGACGAAGTGATTATAGAAGTTACAGATAACAGCCATTCAATGCCATCAAGGGTTATTTGTTATAGACGTTCCAGGTGATCGAGAAGTCCCAGGAATTCAAGAAATTGGTAGATGAGAGGGGTGGACGAATTGGATGAATCAGATTAGATTGGACGAATTAGGCAGATTGGGCGGATGAACAGATAGGGAAGGTAGGACGGATGGGGATAAAAGTCAGCCATGCTTGTGACTGCCATCGGCGTCCCCTGTTTGATAAAATTGCACAATTCAAACATTTGCTGTACTTTTGCGATTGCTAACGTTCTGTATGACCAAGGGGAGCGGAAGGGTATTTATATGTACCTGACTGAAAAAACCTTGCAATGCGGACGTTGGCAGACATATAATATAATAAAAGGCGTTTATTAGCGCTTGTTTTGGTATCCTGAAATCTGGAAAATTTCGTACACCCAAGACAAGAGAGCAATAAATGTCCATTGGTGTGTATGAAAGTGCCATAACTCTATCTGATAGAGACAATGGAATGTCTTGTACATATCAAGCGTGGACAATTGTTGTTTATTCTTGTGTACAAGGTATTTTCCAGAACCTCAGGATGAAGAATAAGCAGAGATAATGGCTCCACGCTTTTTGTTTATTCCAATCAGTAGGAACAGGAGTCTTTCTTACACAAAAACAAAAGTATTATGCGAACACATTCTGTTCTGTATGGCACATTAGTCTTGTGTGCAAGTATGCTGGCATCCTGCGGGACGACCTACAAGTATGTACAAGTTTGTACGGCTAAATCCATTGACAATGCAACTGCCGCTCAAAACACGGGAGAGGGGTTGTTGTACGAGAATGAAGATTGTATTGTAAAATATAACCTTTGGAGTA
>JBNMIS010000018.1:0-27266 GCA_050873385.1 Bacteroidales bacterium
AATCTCTGCGATACCCGCTTTGTCGTCCGCGCCGAGGAGCGTCTTGCCGTTGGTGACGATGATGTCCTGCCCTTTGTAGCGCAGTATCTCGGGGTACTTGGAGGTCTCGAGAACAATCACCTCTTCTTCGTTGAGGAGTATATCCTCGCCGTTGTAGTTCTTGACGATGCGCGGCTGAACGTGCTTGCCGCTGGCGTCGGGCGATGTGTCCATGTGCGCGATAAAGCCGATAGTGGGTTTGCCGTCCACGGTGGCAGGCAACGTAGCCATCAGGTAGCCGTTCTTGTCGAGCGTTACATCCTGCATACCAATGGTTTGCAGTTCGTTCTTCAGGTATTCGGCGAACTCCATCTGCCCCGGGGTCGAGGGTGTCATGTTCGTTTCTTCGTCCGAGGTGGTGCAGAAACTGACGTACTTCAAAAATCTGTCTGTGATATTCATTGTGATTTCATTTTATGTGGTCCTGATTATACAAACTATTGTATATCATAATTTAATGGATTTGACAATGCTGTGGGCTGACTCTCTTTGGTGGAAAAGAATGTTTTCAGAATCTGCCGTCCTATATGTACGCGACGGCTGTAAGCGGAATAGTCTTCCGTATCGAAGTGTATGTTCTGTGTTGTATAACTTTGCGCAGTGATATTATAGTAAACGAAGTTGGATACCATCTTTTCCTTATACGGAGTATCTTTCCGTTTTTCGAAGCGTTCTATATTAATCCGTTCAGGGAAGAGAACCAGTATCCCTTTCTTTTTGCAACGTTTAGCCAGCGGGCGGACGACAGAGTCCAAACATCCGGACACATGAGTGAGGTCGAAATTCCGATACTTGGAGTCGCCCAAATCTCTTATAGGGCGCAGTTGCAACACATCTACGGGTATGTCGGCAAATACAGTGTCAAAGTCGGACAGTTCATCTACATTGTCGGCATTCATCGTGTAGTTGATACGAATAATGAATTTCGGGTAGCGAGCCTTTATTTGTTTTATTGTTTGCAGCAGTTCCAGAAAAGCACCGTACTTATTGTTTCCCATAAGCACTTCATAAGTATCCTTATGCACGCCATGTAGGGAGACCGTAAGTTCGTCCAATCCCGCCTCCACCAATTCCTGCAATTTATCGTAGGTCAGCAGTATGCCGTTGCTTGTCATAGATATATAAGGCACTCCGTATTGTGTGCCCAATTTGACCAGTTGCATCGTCCCTGACATATCCATGGTAGGCTCTGCCCCACAACCTATCTGCAGTTTGAGCACGCGGGAAAACAGCGCCTTTCCCACGTTGTTGATCTGCTCTCCGGTCATGCGTCCGTGACGCGTACGCCGTATTTCATCGTTGCTGTAATAGCACATCTGACAATGATAGTTGCAACTCAATACGGGGTCGATATAGACTCCTATATAGCGTCTTCGCAATGTATGCAATACAAACAATGCAAACAACTTCGCCTCTCCTCCGAAGCGGGTGTATTGTTTTAGTAACTTATAGATATTCATAGCGATAACAGCCCTTATGGGACTATATTCATTTTGTTGAAATCATTGCCTAAAAAGGCAATGATATTGTCACACACATTTTCACACATGGCAAGACGTCCTTCCCACGTACCCGTTCCGACATGAGGTGAAAGAACCACATTATCAAGGTGCCGGAGCGGTTCACTGATATGCGGTTCGTGTTCATAAACATCCAATGCCGCTCCTGCAATCCGCTTGTTTTGCAGAGCCTCTACAAGTGCTTCCTCGTCGATATGTGCGCCACGTGCCGTGTTGATCAGCATTGCCGTCGGTTTCATCTGTTGCAAGGTTTGTGCATTGATGAGATGATGTACTTCCGGCGTATATGGCAAATTGAGAGAAACAAAGTCAGACTCCCTGAGCAGAGTGGGGAGGTCGGCGTATTGTGCGTTGTAGCGTTGTTCCGTTGCTTCGGGGAGCCTGTGCCTGTTGTGGTAAACAATAGTCATTCCGGCTGCTACGGCACGCCGTGCCAAGGCTTGTCCGATACGTCCCATACCGACAATCCCCAATTGTTTTCCAAAGAGCGCCACCCCCAAGTTGTTCATTACTCCAAAGTGAACAGGAGAGTCCGGCATACGCAGTTTTCTATCCAGTTCGGCAGTCCGGTGTGCCAAAGTATGCATCAAAGCAAAAGCATGCTCCGCAGTAGGTTCCACAACAGGTCCGGGCGTATTCGTAACCAAGATGTTGCGTGAAGATGCACAGGCGGTATCGATATTATTGAACCCCACACCAAAGTTGGTAATCAGACGGAGATGCGGGGCACACTGAAGCAGTGACTCCGAAACATGATAATCGTAGGTTGATACGAGAATGTCGGCATTCTCTATTTTTTGACGCAGTTCTTCCTCTGCAAAACAAGGTGCAGAAGGGATGACCAGTTCACAGCCTTTCCGGTCAAGCGCTGTGAATCCCTGCAGAGGAAGAGACGTAGTGAAAAGTATGTTCATAGTTTACAATGGTGACTGCGGGCGGAACAATCCGCAAAACAATCAGCGTTGCAAAGTTAGTGATTCTTGTCAGATTTTACAATATCAAAACGGGCAGAACTTACGCACATGAACATTTCGCCGGCAGACTATCCCGGTCCCTTTCAAAAATGACTCCGCTTTGTTCCATATATAAAGTCATTACAGGCAATCCGGTTGCCCGAAATGTCCCCGAAACAGATAACATTACCTTATTCCATCTTGCTGATCACTTGCTGAGAGGTGCTTCAGGTCTCGACAAGGGGTCGAAAACAGACCTTTTCAGCCCCGTGAGGTTCAAGCCGCTCTGCAGTGTTCAGCAAGGACTATCCAAGAACCAAGCAGGAAGGAGCAAAAAAGCCTATCTGCACTTCCTATCTGCCAGTGCCGGTCTGCTGTGCTTTCGCCTCGTAATCGTCGATGGCTTTGCTCATCAGCCGTCTGCCAAGTTCGATAATCTCGTCCGTTTGGTCGAATGCGAACGTCGGGAACTGATTCATCGGCATCTCGGCAAGGATATCGGGATGAATGAGTTGAGTCATCATAACCGTATTGTGCTGTATCATCATATCCGTCATACGGGATACCAACGAGATATAGTTGATGGAGTCAGCCACTTCGTCGGCGATATTCTCTTCTTTCTGACCAAACTCGAAATGCTCAAGCAATTTGCAGAAAGCAGGCACTTTGTTGAACAATTCCGACACTTTGACAGAATGTTTTGCTTCCGGTACAATGGAGTCGGGTGCACTGATGTTCATTCCTACCAGCAAATCGCCTTCAGTCCTCCGCACACGATTGAGGGGCAGCGCATTCAAGACACCGCCATCAATGAGCAACATATTGCCGCGCTTTACAGGACGGAAGAACATGGGGATACTGACCGAAGCACGCACCGCTTCGAACAGACTGCCAGACTCAATGACAACTTCCTGATTGTGAATTACATCGCTCGCCACAAGCGAGACAGGAATAGGGAGATCCTCAATGAGGCAATCGTCGACAATCTCCTTGAAGGAGGCAATAATTTTATCCCCTTTCACCACATAACTCGTACTAAGAGAAAAGTCGCCCAAAGAAAGTATCCTCTGTTTATCCAAGGACAGAAACCACTCCTTGGCTTCGTTGAGTTTTCCCGTAGCATAGAGCCCAGCCACCAAAGCACCCGCCGATGTTCCAGCGACAGATGTTATTTTGTAGCCTCTTCTTTCAAGTTCTTCGATAGCCCCGATGTGTGCCATTCCTCGCGCACCACCGCTTGCCAACACCAATGCAACATTCTTTTTCATGACAGAGTTATGATTTGTTAGAGGTTATATTATGCGTTATCAATAGGGAAACAATCGCTTTTCCATATATCCCATGCAGCCACAGCCTGCCCATAGAGCATCTGCAGCCCATTGAGCGTCCGGCATCCCCGCTCGCGGCCAAAACGGAGAAAGACGGTTTCTTCGGGGTTGTAGATTACATCGTACAGAAGATGTTCCGCCGTGAGCATATAGTAGGGCAGGGGAGGATATCCGGAAATATCGGGAAACATTCCCAAAGGTGTGCAATTGACAATGAGGAAATGCCGGCGCATGATGTCTTCGTTGAGGTCGTCATAGCCGATACATGTTTGCCTGCTGTGCGATTGCAGCAAATCATGTGCCGGTCGGCGCGAAACAAAAGTAGTCTCTATTTCCAACGACCTCAAGGCATAGTTCACCGCTTTGGCGGCTCCTCCCGTACCCAAGACCAAAGCGGCTGTATGCCGAGCCTGAAGAAAGGGCAGGATAGAATTGCGAAACCCTATTGCGTCGGTGTTATATCCCATCCGTTTACCGTTATGAAACCGAATGACATTTACTGCTCCGATGGCGGCTGCTACAGGGTCCAAGGAATCCAACCAGGGTATTATCCGTTCTTTATGCGGACAGGTGACATTGAGACCACAGAAAGAGTGCTGTTCGCAGAGCCGAGGGAAGTCGCTAATCTCCGGCATGGGGAAGGAAGAATATTGTGCTGAAATATGCTCTTGCACGAACTTCCGATTGAAGTACTGTGCAGAGAACGAATGTTCCAGCGGATAGCCTATGATGCCGAACTCTTTCATTTCCTTGTATCTACATATCTTCGCACATAAAAGACAGTTCGGCTACTTCACCGGACAGGTCCCTGACTTTGTAGCGTTCATCAATGCGATAACCAATGACCCACACAATATCTTCATCGGCACAAAGCACGAAAACGTTGTCTTTTTCATTGAGTGACAGTTTCATACCGGTCAGGAAATCCGATACTTTCTTTCGCCCGTGCATACCCAACGGACAGAAAGAATCACCCGCCTTCCAACGACGGACAACCAATGATTTATCCGCCACACTTTTATCCAGGAAACAACGTTTTTCGTTTGCTTGCGGCAGAGACTCATCAGGGTTGAGTGACCGTACTACACAAGAGACCGCGGGGGTAACCGTTTGTTTCTCACGGATGGGGGTAATTACGAGACAGTCCCTGTCTTTGAGAACAGAAAACTGTCCGGACGAGAACCGTTTGCCGGAGTCTTTTGTAAGGGACAAAAATACAGATTCCACATCGGTAAACCCGTAGGGACGCAGTAACTCGAACAGAAGAATATCGGCATAAGGATAGCGGAGCAAGGAAGGGATATGTATTTTGGTTTCACCGCTTTCCCAGGACATAATCTTCCCACGGACATTCCTTACGGCATCTTCAATCAACAGCAGATAGCCTTGCATATATTCGCACGTGCTGGCGAAATGCCGGATGTCGGAACCGCTATACTGCTCCAATTGTTTTCTTATGGCATTCCGCCGGAAGCGTGTGTCAGCATTGGTGCTATCTTCCACGTAGGATTGCCGTTGCAGTGTCAGAAAGGCAAGGATATCCTCTCTTTGCACACAGAGCAATGGCCGTACGATATATCCATTGCGCGGAGACATGCCTGCCAAGCCCCGTATTCCCGTTCCCCGTTTGATATTCAAGAGCATGGTTTCGGCCTGGTCGTTTTGATGGTGGGCTACTGCAATGGCCTGGCAATGGAACCGCTTACGACATTCTTCAAACCAAGCATAGCGAAGGTCGCGCGCTGCCATCTCAACGGAAATGCCACGCTCTTTTGCCACTTGTTCCGTAGAGAAATGGTTGACATACAGAGGAATATCCTGTTTTTGACACAGGTTGCGCACAAACAGTTCATCTCTATCCGATTCTGCACCTCGAAGATGAAAATTGCAATGGACTGCCACGCACTGATAGCCTAAGCAGAGAAGTATATCAAGCAAGGCAACAGAATCGGCGCCTCCGCTGACAGCCATCAAAACCGGTCGGCCCTTTTCCAACAAATGATTCTTTTCTATATATTGCCTGACCCGATTGATCATTCTTTCAAGTTGTTGATATCAACGAGATGATGTACTATGGCATAGATAGTGAGCCCTGCGGGAGAATGTATCTGCAACTTACGGGCGATGTTCTTACGATGCGTTATGACTGTATGCACAGAGATGCAAAGCGCTTCCGCTATTTCTTTATTGCTCATGCCATCAACAAGTTTGATGAGCACATCTTTTTCCCTATCGGACAATTCTTCTTTCGCATTGCCGTCTTTGGAAGATTGCGGCACAGATGCTTGCCGGCATTGCATCAGCAGTCGTGCACACGGGATGAGAAGGTTATCCTCAATGGCGCAGTGAGTTGTGATTTCCTTTTCTATCAGGAAGACATCGTAGAGCGCCGAGTTGAGCAGATTGTTGGCCGTGTCGGAAGGATAGTATTTTACAATCAAGTTTTTGAGTTCTGTCAGTTTGGATGTGATGTTGTCTTCATTTACAGCGCCATGCTGTTTAGCGAACATCTCCAAGTCGTAGGCGGGTTTTTGATTCTGCAACAAGGCTTGTATATACGGGAAGACATATTGGTTCTCATACACCATGTGCTTTTGAATCTCTTTGATGTAATCGTCAAAACACTGGATGATAAGCAGCGGTATTCTGGAAGGATTGGTGGCCGTATTGATAGCCTCAATCAGTTTACGCCGCAAGGCAGGAAGAGCAAAGTCGAGGAAATATGTATGCGCAGCCTGCAGATAGTTGACGAGCGTTTCCGCCGATAGAGACTGGATGGGAGCCGTGATGTTGTCTGTAGTATAGTTGACTACAGCCAAGAAAGTGTCAATGGCTATTTGATGTTCCTTGCAAACTTCCTCTATCGTCTTTTCTGCCACTCCCATAGGTATGCCAAACCTGGCTATGACGGACAACGTCTGAGGTTCAGCGCACATCAAATCGGACATTTTATCTGTAGGTTTGTACATAGGCGGTATTTATTAAGCAAGTTCCTTTCTCCGGGTATATTCAGCAAAGGTATAGGGGTATGGATTTCTATCGTCAGCCTCATGGTGTTCCTGACTATCCATTTGCCATACGGAATCATCTATCATGGGGAAAAATGTGTCAGCCTCAGGGAATGAATGGTCAATGTGTGTGATGTAGAGTTTATCCGCAATGGGCATGAATTGCTTATACACCATTCCTCCTCCGATAATAAAATTCTCCTTGTCTTTATCAGCAAGGCGAACAGCATCGGCAATGGAATATGCCATTTCCGCCCCTTCAATCTGTTCGCCGGCGATGTCGCTTATTACAATATTCCGTCTGTTAGGTAACGGACGGCGAGGTAGCGAGAAAAAAGTACGTTTGCCCATGATAACGGTATTGCTGGAGGTAATATCCTTGAAGTGCTTCAGATCGTTAGGCAGATGACAGAGCAAACCTCCCTGTTGCCCGATGGCATTGCTGTCTGCAATGGCTACTATGATAGAAATCATTGATACTTATGTTTTTATACGGCTACAACTCCTGCTATGTGAGGATATGGATTATAATTTTCAAGGGTAAAGTCTTCATAGTGAAAACCGAAAATATCCTTGACGTCAGGATTGACAGTCATGTGTGGCAGAGACCGTGGAGTTCGCGTTAATTGAAGACGAACCTGATCCAAATGATTGAGATAGATATGTGCATCGCCCAATGTGTGGACAAAGTCGCCTGCCGTCAGCCCGGTTACTTGTGCTACCATCTGCAGTAGTAGAGCATATGAGGCGATATTGAACGGCACTCCAAGAAAAACGTCTGCCGAGCGTTGGTATAATTGCAGCGAGAGGCGGTTGTTTGCCACATAGAACTGGAACAATGTATGACATGGAGGCAAAGCCATGCTATCCACTTCTGCAACATTCCACGCACTGACAATCATACGGCGGCTGTCAGGGTGATGCTTGATGAGGTCGATAACATTGCTTATTTGGTCAATTGTACCTCCTTGATAATCAGGCCACGATCGCCACTGATGTCCGTAAACGGGACCTAAATCGCCGTTTTCGTCTGCCCACTCGTTCCATATACGCACGCCATGTTCTTGCAGATAGTGTACATTTGTGTCGCCTTGTAAGAACCACAATAATTCGTAGATAATGGATTTCAGGTGCAGTTTCTTGGTTGTCAGAAGAGGAAATCCGTCCTGCATGTTAAAGCGCATCTGGTATCCGAACACCGACAACGTACCCGTACCTGTGCGGTCTTCTTTCTTGATTCCGTCTTTAAGAATATGCCGGCATAGGTCTAAATATTGTTGCATATATGTCTAATATAGTTTATATCAATATAGTTTGTATGTTGTTTTCAGCACCTTGAACTCAGTGCGTCTGTTTATCTGATTACAGATCTCTTGTTCTTCCGCCCCAAGTGTATCGATGAATTCCTCATCCAGTGTCTGCCCGGTAGGAATAAATTTGTATTTCTGGTGCAATACCTTGTCTGCAACCACAGGTTTCTCTTTACCGTATCCTACAGGGGTAAGTCTTTCTTTCTCAATACCATGTGCAATAAGATAGTTCACCACCGACTGTGCACGTTTCTCGCTCAATGTCTTGTTGCTCTGGGCGTCTCCCACTTTGTCTGTATGTGCTGCCAGTTCGATAGTTATATTTGGATTATCCTGGAGCAGTTTCACGAGCGATTGCAATCCTTCTTCCGATTGCGGTGTCAGGTCCCATTTTGCGAACTCATAGAATATGTTGTTCATTGTCACGGGTTTGGATATGGGAGCCAGATTGAAATTTTGTGTATAGGTCTTGCTGTCTGTCAGGTTCAGAGTATTCAACTGTTGTTTTTGGTTTAAGTAGCCCCGTGCAGTGGCAAGCATCACATAATTTGCATCTTTCTTCAATCGCAGGCGGTAGGTGCCGTCGCGTCTCACTTGTAATCGCGTATTGGTACCGTCGTCTCCGACAAGCCGCAGGTAGGCATCCGTAAGGTGTTCGCCGTTGTTGTCCGAAACCGTTCCTTCTACTGTGAACACCATTTCCGGCAGCACAAACCGGTATATCTGATCATATCCCTTCTTTTGTCCTCGGTTTGACGAGAAATATCCGTTCTCTGTATTTCCTGCAAAAGTAATGCCGAAATCGTCTCCTGCAGAGTTGAATGGAGCGCCTAAGTTATAGAGCAGATAAGTGCTGTCTTGAGGTATTGCATGAAACATATCCAAGCCGCCATACCCTGCATGTCCGTTTGATGAGAAATACAGAGAGCCATCCTTTCTTATGGTCGGAAACAGTTCATCTCCTGCCGTGTTGATTATCGGACCTAAGTTCGTTACTCCCACCCAGTCGCCGTTCTCATACTCAGCCAGATAAATATCCTTTCCTCCGTAGCCGCCTGGAGCGTCCGATACAAAATATAGCGTGTCGCCGCCGTACGACAGACTCGGATGTCCGCACGAGATAGTGCTGTCTGCAAAGAGTTTAACCTCTCTCGGTTCGCTCCATGTACCGCTTGCTCGTTCCGACACATAGATTTTTGCCCCTTGGTCTTTGCCGTTGATAGGCTTTGAATAAGAGAAATACATCGTTTTGCCGTCGGGTGTGAAACAACAGACACCTATGTCTGCACTCTCTTTCCCGCCGGCACTTGCCTGAATGCCTCCGTCTTCTTTTTCCTTGTCTTCGCTCTCGTTCGTTGCAGCGTTTTCCGATAGTCCTTCCACTTTCTCCGGTTCTTCCCATTGCCCTGCTGCATTTTTCCGTATGCTGTACAGGTTGTTGACAGGTACTCCCGTGATGGAACTGTTCTGGGCACTCTTTTGGGAAGATGTGTTCCTGTTGCTCGTAAACATCAGTGCATCTGCATCTTCTCCGATGAACACCGGAGCGAAACTGCTCGAACGCTTGTTGTTGAATTCTTTGGCTAATGTCACTTTGTACCGGCTGCTCTGTTGCCGCCAGTCTCCTATCTGCTGACAGGCATACAGACCGCTCTGGGCCACATAATCATCGGGGTGCGACTGCAGGTATATCTTGTATTGCTTTTGTGCTTCAGGATATTTCCCCTGATAGTGTAGCACTTGTGCATAATGCAGATATATTGTGGAGTCTGGATATCGGTTGCGGATTGCGTTCTGGTAGGCTGTTATGGCACGGGGGTTGTTGATATAGCGGTAGCATTCTCCTTGCTGAAAGGCTACGTAAGCGCGAAGTGGCTTGTTCTTCACTTTCACTTGTTTGTAGGTTCCCCTGTAGATCTCGCCTGCTGCGTAATATTCTCCTATGGCGTAGCGCTTGTCCGCTTTCTTGATACGGGCCTTTACGCCGCAAGAGCAGCATATCGCACTCAGCAACATGCCAATCACTGCAATGTAATATGTTTGCCGTCTGTTATGCAAGTTCGTGAATAACCAGTCCTGATCGGAGTTTAGGTTCAAACCATGTCGTTTTGGGTGGCATGATGTTGCCGCTGTCGGAGATGGCAATCAGTTGTTGCATCGATACGGGATACAGTGCCAAGGCTACGCGCATCTCACCCGAATCAACACGGCGCTTCAACTCTTCCAGTCCGCGTATGCCGCCTACAAAGTCTATGCGCTTGTCCGAACGCAAATCTTTGATGCCCAGTATCTCATCCAGAATATAACGTGACGAAATGCTCACATCCAGCACTCCAACGGGATCCCCGTCGTCATAGCAATCCTTGTGAGCCGTCAGTGAATACCAATTGCCGCCCAAGTACAAACTGAAGTTGTGCAGTGCCTGAGGGTGGTATATTTCTGTCCCTTTCTTTTCCACGGTAAAGTGTTTTGATAAGGCTTGCAGAAACTCTTCGTCTGTCAGCCCGTTCAAGTCTTTTACCAGACGGTTGTAGTCAATGATGTTCAATTGGTTGTCAGGGAAACACACCGCTAAGAAATAGTTGTACTCTTCCTTGCCCGTGTGGTTGGGGTTCTCACGGCGTTTCTCGTCGCCGACTAACGCTGCCGCCGCACTTCTGTGATGCCCGTCTGCTATGTACATGTTGGGTATCTCGCCGAATATGTCGGTGATTTTCCTGATTACGTTCTTGTCTTTGATGATCCAGAAACGGTGTTCCGTGCCGTCATTGTCCGCCTTGAAGTCATATTCGGGTGGGGTAGCGGTTATTTCCTTCACAATGGCATCCATATCCTCTCGGTGCGGGTAGGTGAAAAACACGGGCTCTATGTTGGCATTGTTTATGCGGACATGCTTCATTCTGTCCTCCTCCTTGTCGCGCCGTGTCAACTCGTGTTTCTTGATGACGCCTGTCATATAGTCCTCCACCGAGGCTGCCACCACCAGTCCGTATTGCGTCCTTCCGTCCATCGTTTGGGCATATACGTAGTAATGTTCCTCGTCGTCCTGTATTAGCCAACCGTTCTTCTTGAATTGCTGATAATTCTCTTTGGCTTTTTCATACACACGGGGATCATGCTCGTCTGTCCCCTCAGGAAAGTCTATTTCAGGCTTTATGATATGGTAAAGCGATACTTCGTTGTCTTCTGCCTCTGTTCTTGCTTCTTCCGAGTTGAGAACATCGTACGGACGCGACGACAGGCGTTTTGCCAACTCTTTCGGAGGACGGATGCCTTTGAATGGTTTGATGTGTGCCATAGTCTGATAAGTGTGTTTTGGTTATTGGATTTGGTTCCTTGTTCTGGGTGTTGTAGGCTTGAAAGCGGACAGCCCCTTTTTCTTTTCAAAAGCAATCCCGTGCAACTGTATTGCTTTTCGGAAGCCTTTGGCAATGGAGGAATGTCCGGAAACCGGAGGTGTTGCCGCCTATTTCTTCTCGGTGGCTTTTCCCATTGCGCACGTCCCGTTGAATACGGCATTGGGTTCAACCACCAGCGTTTGTGTCTTCACTTCGCCGTGCAGGTTCGAGGAGGAACGGAGCGACAGGGTTTGTCCTACCTCCACTTTGCCGTCTATCTTTCCGAAAATCTCGGCATTCTGGCAAACTACCGAACCCTTCAGCATTCCTTTCTCGCCGATAACCACTTTGCCGGTGCATTGCAAATCACCTTCTACGGTTCCGTCTATCCGGATGTCGCTGTCTGCTATGATGGTTCCTATTATCTTGCTGCCGGAGGTTAGTGCATTATATAGCGACCCTCCCGATGAGTTTTGTGTAGTGTTTGCCATAATGGTCTGTTGTTTTTATTGTTACGATGCTTTTGCGAGGCAAATCCTCATTATGTCTGCAAAGATACAACAAATTTCACCACATTGCAACATAGACTTCTTTTTTTCAGGGCAACCGTGTCAAAATGGATGGCACGCAAGTGGATGTTCGGATAATTATGGATGAATCGCCCTGGAACTCCTCGAACTTCTGGCATATCTGGAACAACTATTATTCAGCACTGGCACTTATGGGCAGCGTGTCTGTGCGATACATCATCTGAACCTTCAATACTTTTTCGTACCATTTCTGCGACCCCTCGTCGGGACCTGAAGCACATCTCAACGGGAAATCGGAAACTAACCGCCACCACCCCTAGAACATCTCGAACAACTAGAATGTCTATAAACAACTATCATCTACAACAGTACGAGGGTCAGCGAATCTGTTGCTTCCGGCATCGTGTCGGTGTGGCAAAAATGGAACGGGAATTTCGGAAAGCGGAGATACTGTCTGAGCGGAGCGGGTTGTGTCTCCGCCGAAATCCGGGTGACCCCTGTTTTTTGGCAACGCCCGATATGCAGTTTGCCTATGAGTGAAGTCTGATATAGCCCCCTCTTTGAGGGGGTGGGGGGAGTCTTTTGGGTTTCTTTTCTTTTGGTCAGGCAAAAGAAAAGAAAGAAGAAAATTTGTATCTCGTATATTTCAAGTAGTGAGATGAAATGAGTGAACTTGATTCCGTCAAGAGTCCGTCAACGAGTCAGGAATGAAACAATCTAAACCTGTCACCACCTTTAGCCGCGCATAAATCGATAAACTAATCAGCCCATAAACTTGTTCTTTTCTTCGTAAGTCTTGCAAAACTGCAAAAGAAGTGCTACTTTTGCAATCGGAATAAAAAGGATCTGCTTGTTATGAAAGAAATACTTATAGCCGTAATAGCCTTGTTTGTAGCCTTTGTCTTGTTGAGTGTACGGGTCATCTTCAAGAAAAACGGCATCTTTTCGAGCAAGCATATCTCGCAGAGCAAACCTTTGCGTGACAGGGGCATAACGTGTGCTACCTCCCAGGATAGGCAGGCTCGCAGAAAGAAAGACTCGCAAATTGATGTTACCAAGTTATAAATGAAAAATTAACAGAAAAACGTTATGAATAAAATTCAAATCTGTATCAACGCCTGTTTCGGCGCACTCATCATTGGTCTGTTCGTTTGGTTGGGAATCGTGTCTTCTTCCAAAAAATCCGTTGCGGAAGGAAGTGGGGATATGGCGTCCGAGGTTTCAGGACAGTTGCCGGTTGCTTACATCAACATCGACAGTCTGCTTGTCAATTATACCTTTGCGCAGGAAGCAAACGAAAAACTGATGAGCAGGCAGGAGGACGCACGTCTCCAACTCAATCAGAAAGCGCGTTCGCTCCAAAGCGATATGGCGGAGTTCCAGCGCAAGTTGGATAACAACGCTTTCTTGAGCCGTGAACGCGCAGAAGCCGAAGCACAACGTCTTCAGAAACGTCAGCAAGACCTGCAGGATTTGGAGGCGAAACTCACGCAGGACATCATGTTGGAGAACCAGAATCTCAATCTTCAACTCCGCGATACGCTGGATAACTACTTGAAGGAGTTCAACGCTAACGGACGTTTTCAGGTCATTTTGGCTAATACGCAAGGCGACAATATCCTTTTGGCGCAACCGGGCTATGATGTTACCGATGAAGTGGTTACGGCTTTGAACCGACGCTATAGTAAGAAAAAATAAGCCGTTTCTTTCGGTTTTCCTACCATCACGCAGCGGCTCAAACTACGCGTAGCAAGTGGCGACATATTGTGTTCTACAAACCGTATTGGCCCTATATTGTGGTCGATATCTGTTTGGTTGTTCTCAGTTTCTTTGTCGTCCTTATGTGGTTTCCGCTCGCAACGCAGATTCCCTTCCGGAAGTACGACTCTTTTGCCTTGGTTTTTGCCTGCGTATGGATTCTTACTAATTACTTGACGCACAGATACGTTAGGGTGAAATATATGAGGGTGGGCAGCAATACTGTCCGCCTTCTTTTGGCTGCTGCGCTCTCTTTCGGCTGCATGGAGTTCTATATGCAGGTCCTGACGAAGAATATGAACTTTTCGGTCATGGTGCTTTCTTGTATATGGCTCACCATGCTCGTCTTTAGTTTCTTTTTTCTTCTTCTCTCCCATGCCTATTTCTACGCACTCGATGAAGGCGAAGAAGTCAGGCAGGTGCCTGAAGATGGTAATCACGAGGTGTTGGCAGCACCTCACTGGATGCAGGACGAAGAGCAGAAAGAAACCCTTCGCGACGGCATTCGCAGCAATAGTTCGGAAGAAGTACTGCATTGGTTGGAGACGAACGTCGATCTCTTTTCTTTCAACACCACGACGCTGCGTACTGCTGAACTCTACAATTTGCAGCGTCTCAAGCCTTGTCGCTACGATGTGGTGGTCAACTTTATGCCATTGAATCAGATTCGTGGCATCAACAAGATGTTGGGTGTAGTGGGGGACAAGTTGCCTGACAATGGAAAGTTTGTTTGTTGCTTTGAGCCGCAGGGAACTGTTAAGAAGAGAATACTGGGAACTTATCCTCCTGTCATCAATTGGATTTGCTATTCCTGCTATTTTTTCTACAAGAGGGTGTTGCCGAAATTGTTCCTCACCTCGCGGCTTTACTTCGATATTACGGAAGGGAAAGACCGTGTGTTGAGCCGTGCCGAAGTGCTTGGACGTTTGTATTATTGTGGATTCAAGGTCGTCAAGGTGCAGAAGGTGCAGAATCTCATCTTCGTGGTGGCGCAGCGTGTGTTCCGTCCGCAGACGGTTAAAAGACGCGTCTATGGTATTCTCGTCAAATTGAATCGGGTGGGGAAGGATGGAAAGATGTTCAATGTGTATAAGTTCCGTACCATGCATCCTTATTCCGAATACTTGCAACAGTATATCTTCGAGACCTACGGTTTGCAAGAGGGAGGAAAACTCAGGCATGATATCCGTGTCACAACCTTGGGGCATTTCATGCGTAAGTATTGGATCGACGAGTGGCCGATGTTCATCAATATACTCAAAGGCGATATGAAGTTGGTGGGAGTACGGCCGCTTTCCAGGCAATACTTCTCGCTCTATTCTCCCCAACTGCAGAAACAGCGTACACGCCATAAACCGGGATTGCTCCCGCCTTTCTATGCCGATATGCCGAAGACGCTGGAGGATATACAGGCATCAGAGGAACGCTACCTCACGCGCTGTGAAAAACAGGGAACTCTCCTTACGGATTTCCTGTACTTTTGGAAGATTGTCTATACCATCACTTTCAAGCATGCACGGTCTCATTGACACAGTTCACCAAACCATCATACTCTTTGCGATGAAAAAACGTTTTCTTCTTGTCTTGCTTTTTGCTGTATTTTGTTTTGGGCGTAACGTGTTGGCACAGAACATTCCTGTCAGTATGGAATATACGCAGTTGTATTCTTTTCTCGACGAATTGGCGGCCGAGCACCTCATTCATCTCAATTCTGCCATTCAGCCCTATACGCGCAAACGGGTCGCTTCGTTGCTCTTGGAGGCACAGAAAGCCGATTCTTTGCTCAACCCCAGAATGAAAAAAGAACTGCGTTTCTATCTCAACGACTTCGCTTTGGAATGTGACACCGTGCCTGATAATTGGGTCGAATGGACAAACCGGCGGACATTCAACCTGAGTTTGGCGCAACCCGCTTTCCACTGTCTGACCGACAACAGACAGTTCAAGATGAGTATCAAACCCATTCTTGGCATGGATGTCTACGCAAGCGAGAAAGGTGGAATCATCAAACGCTGGTGGGGGGCGGAACTCAATATGGATATTGTGAACCATATATCTGTATGGGGAAGTCTTCGCGACATTTCATGGAACGGGAAACGTCTCTTGAGCAGCAACTACTACACGGACGGGTACGGAAGCACTTCGAAAATTGAAGGAGCCAAACTCACAAAGCCTGCCTATCTCAACAACCTGCTCGGGGTGCAATACAAGGAGGCTTCCTATGGAGCCGACTTTTCCGATTCCAAAGGTGGTATATCGGTTTACTCATGGTGGGGGAGCATTAATTTGCAGCGCGAACGCATTAAGTGGGGCGATGCCTGTCATTGCTCCAATATCCTGTCGGGACACAACCCTGCAGTTCCTATGCTTTCCCTGAACCTGAAACCGGTTCGTTGGTTCGAGTTCAACTATTTCCATGCTTGGCTTGTGAGCAACGTTTTGGATACTTCTTACAACTATTTGGAGAATTACGGCGAAGGTATTCTGAAGCAGCACCCGCGTCCTGCCTCCAAGTATATGGCTGCCAATATGTTTACATTCAGCCCCGTTCGGCAGTTGTCCTTCTCTTTTGGTAATTCCATTGTCTATGCCGAGCGGAACGTGCAAGCCGCCTATTTCATTCCTGTTGCGTTCTATAAGTCGCTCGACCATCTGCTCACCAAGGGGGTGGCAACGGAAAACCAGAACTCGCAAGTGTTCTTTACAATCAATACACGCAACCTCAAGCATGTCAATTTCTATGCTTCAGTCTTTGCCGACGAGATAAAGTTTGCACGGCTTAAGAAGAGTAACCCGGAACGCAACCCCGTATCTTATCTGGTCGGTTTCAACCTGACGAACTGGCCGGTAAAGAATCTGTCTCTCAAAGGCGAGTTTATGCGTTCTTATATAGCAACTTATACGCATTCCATCGATGTACTTGCCTACACCTCCAACTCTTATTCTATGGGGCATTACATGGGCGATAATGCACAGAATATCTACGCCGAATTGTCTTATCGGCCCGTCAGGGGATTGTCGCTCTCGTTTTCTTATACCAACGACACAAAGTACAATGTATATGATTATGTGAGAAAAAACATATCCTCCATTATTGGTCAGAAACCTTTCGGGCAACGAACCTACCAAAACGACACTTTCGCCTTCAATGCAGTGTATGAGGTCTTCAACAATTGCTATGCCGTAGTCAATTTCTCCTACAACAACGCACGGGGTTTTGCTCCTGCCTCCGAACGTGTGGAAGGGGAGGATCGGGGCGGTTTCGATAAGAACGGCAATGCCGTTGTTCTGGAAGGGGAGGCGTTGCAGCAATACTATCTCGATAAGTTCGCGCCAATCTACCTGCAGGGGAAGAACTTCACTTTCATGTGTGGACTGGGTTTCAACTTCTGATGGGGACTATGGAAAGGTATGGATGTATCGCTGCTGATTTTGTAAACTGTTGTTGGTTGTTTTTCTGATGTCCCGTATCAAGAATCTGACACTGCCGCTTGCCATGTTGCTCGGTGTATTCTGCTATCGCTGGTTCTATCGTCTCGCACCGGTAACGCCCTTTTTGATATTCATTATGCTTTTCTTCACGTTCTGCAAAGTGGATATACACGCCATGAGGATTCGGTCGTGGCATTGGATTCTGCTGATGTTCCAGTTGTTTGTAAGTGTCGGTTGTTTCTTCTTGCTGCGTCCTTTTGATTTGCTCTTGGCGCAAGGGGTAATGTTGTGTGTGCTGATGCCCACGGCAACTGCGGCAGCCGTCATCACGGGCAAGTTGGGCGGAAATGTGGAACAACTCACAACCTACACTTTGCTCAGCAACTTTGCGGTGGCTCTTTTTGCACCGGTGTTTTTCCCGATAGTCAACCCTTCTGCTCACCTTACTTTCCTTCAGGGATTCCTTACTATTCTAATGAAGGTCTTTCCTCTGCTGATCGGACCTTTCTTGGCGGCTCTCCTGTTGCGAAGTACGTATAGGTGGGCGTGCGGAAAAAACCTTCGCTTGTCTCCGTTCTTCTCAGATCTGCCTTTTTATATATGGGCTTTTTCCCTTGTTATACTTATGGCAAGTACTACACACTCATTGATTTACGATGATTACGACAAGCTTTCGGCAGTCCTTTTGGCGGTTGGTTCGTTGTGTACTTGCCTTTTGCAGTTCGGGGTGGGGAAGTGGATTGGCAAAAAACAGGGCTCAACCGTCTCGGCAGGGCAGGCATTGGGACAGAAAAATACCATATTGGGGATATGGATGGCACATACCTATCTGTTTCCTTTGTCTGCTTTGGGACCGGCGGCGTACATTATTTGGCAGAATCTTTTTAATAGTTGGCAACTCTGGAGACAAGGCAAAAAAAACGATTCTTCCTCTCTCTGATTGCTCGGCGCAAATCTTGCCGTCTTTCTGCAATATAGGCTCTTTCTGCATACCGTCACCACCATGCTGCCGTCTCTTTGGTGTATCATGCTTATTTGCAGAAACAAAACATTTGCGGTATCTTTGCGCTGCAAAGTCAATAATGATGATTTCCTGCAGGGAAAGGTTTTTGCTATGTAAAAGTAAATCCCTTTTATTACAAAAATGCAGAAGGTTGGAAAGACTTTGCGCATATTCTTCCCATTGGAGCAATATCCGCCGATGTAGATGAACCGGTCATCACGCCTTCGACAACCGATGTGACCATTACCTGGCCCACCACTGCAGACGCCGAGACATATACTATCACCATTACCAAAAACGATGAAACTGTCTGTACGCTCACCTTCGATAGCACAGGACGGCTGACCAACATTGCCTTTGCTGCACCGGCTTGCGGTGGCACTGCTCACCATGCTCCTGCCGCCCTGCATACGCAATCAGGTTTCCTGTTTACCGTCACAGGATTGGAGTCTGATACGCAATACGAATGGTCCATAATTGCCAAAGGTAACGATGAGCAGCCGCTCAGTACGTATAATGGTACCTTCCGTACGACGAGCCGGATTCCGACAGCGATAGACAATGTCTCGCCCGACGAATCATCTGCCGGTAATGCTGCTATGCATAACGGCAAAGTTTTCCGCAATGGCCGGGTGCTGATACAGCACAATGGTAAAACCTATACTCTTGCTGGTAGCGAGATGAAGTAAGATAATTCATTCTGTTAGGAATAACTGCATGGGGGAAGGATTGCATTATTGGGCAGTCCTTCCTTTTGTTTTCATTCTGCTTGCTTTTGTCTCTTGTTTGCAGTACAAGATTTTGATGTGGTTTCATTGAAAATATATCAGGGCAACCGCATCAAAAGGGATACTGCTTGGATGGTTGGAAAGAATTGTCCTAATCCATAGAATATCTCGAACAACTATGATTTCTACAAACAAAACAGCACGAGGGTTGCAGGGTCAGTTCCTTCGGCATTGTGTCGGTGCGTCAAAAATGGAGCGAGGATTTCGAATAGCGGAGATACTGTCTGAGCGCAGCGAGTTGTGTCTCCGCCGAAATCCGAGTGAGATATATTTTTGGCAACGCCCGACCCCTGGTGGCTAATGGTTTGAGTTTGTGATTGTCCCCCTCTTTGAGGGGGTCGGGGGAGTCCCATTGGTTTCTTTTCTTTTGGTCATGCAAAAGAAAAGAAAGGACTATTTGTCATAAAACCTTGTTAGTTATTCTGTTTGACGGGTTGGTCTGTATTATGGGTGGCATCTGTATGTTCTTCTAATCTCTATTATCTAATCTCTACTGTGACTATACTGTGGTTTTGATGCGGTTGCTCTGAAAATACATGGGAACCGTTTGCCTGTTATGCAAAAAAGTAGTAACTTTGCGGAGTTGTGGTATATTGATACAATCTATGCAAAGGATACAGGCTGTATATTTCTTCTTGATTGCCGTGTTGGCGGTAGGGCTCAGTTCGTGTGTTACAGCGCGGAAGGTGAACTATATGCAACCGGCAGATAAGCATATTCCTGCCTATGCCGATACGGTCAACTATGCCGATTATCAACTTCAGAAAGGCGATAGGCTCTATATCCATGTGTATGCTATCGACCAAAAGACGGCTGATTTGTTTAATGGAGGATTGACCAATAGTATGCAACTTCTTCGCAACAATTACTCTTCTTCGTCCAATACGGATCTCTATACCTACATGGTGGATAACGATGGTTGTATCACTTTTCCCACAATAGGCAAAGTCCTTGTACGTGGTTTGACGACGAGGGAGGTAAAGCATAAATTGGAAGAGGCATTGTCGGGGATCATTCTCCAGGAAGGTTCCATGCCGAATATGTCTGTAGAAGTGCAGATTGTACAACGCTATTTCTCTGTTATCGGTGCGCAGGCATCTGGTAGGTTCCTTATCAACAAGGAGAAGATAACCATTTTTGAGGCGTTGGCTATGGCTAAAGATATTGCCGATTTCGGCGATCGTTCAAAGGTGCATATCGTTCGTGAAACCGAAGATAGTACGGTCATCAAGACGTTCGACTTGCGTTCTGCGGATGTCATCAATTCGGAGTTCTATTATGTTGAGCCCAATGATGTGATTTACATACAGAAGATTAAGGGACAGGCGTTCGGAGTCAATTCTGCTGCAGCGGCTGTGTCTGTGGCGGCAACGACTCTTTCGTTCGGTGTCTTTGTCTATACGTTGGTCGATCGGTTTATTGTGCAACCCGTTAAGCGTAAATAGAGAGAAGAATCAATATGAAACTGCATACCATACATACGAGTTGTCTTGTTCTTCTTGTTGGCGTATTGTTTTCCGGTTGCTACTCTCATCGGGCGGTGGGGCTTTTGCAGGAGCGTGACAATCTCCCGCAATATGAGAAAGCGGACTATGAACCGTATCGCATACATATCAACGATGAGATAATCTATCGGTTGATTACTATGGACGAGACGATCGCCAAAGCGATCACGCAAGGAAACACCAGTACCAGCCTTACGGAAGTCAAGTCCTACCGTGTCTATTCCGATGGTTCTGTCGATTTGCCTTTCTTGGAACCTATTGTGGTGCAAGGCTTGACTATAGAGGAAGCGGAAGCCTTGGTGCAGGAAAAATTCCGGGAGATCATACCCGATGCTGATGTTAAACTTACTCTCTACAACAAGACATTCACGATTATTGGTGATATCAACTCGGGGACATTCCCGATCTATAAAGACAAACTGACTATCTACCAGGCATTGGCAATGTCTGGCGACATGATGAATCAAGGCGATCGTAAACATGTCCGTATCATCCGTCCGCGGGACAATGCAGCCCCTGAAGTGCTTGAATTTGACATCCGTACCAATACGCTTGTGGATAGCAAGTATTATTACGTCTATCCCAACGATGTGATATATGTGGCACGTTCCAAGGGCAGTTTCTATAAAGTTGCTTCCTATAGTGGCTTTTTGGCGCTCATAACGTCGTCACTGTCTCTTCTCGTATCGGTTCTCAATTATACATCGTTATAAAACAGACAAACATATTGTTCTACATGAATCCTTCTGCAACACAAAACTCCCTGCCTACTGTACCGCTTGAAGAAGAAAAGTCTTCCATAGACATAATGGAGTGGGTCTTTAAGATTTTGCGCTATTGGTATTTGTTTGTAATAAGCATCGTCCTGGCATTGATGTTTGCTCTGTTGCAGAACCGCAAATGGATTCCGCAATACTTGTCTTCCGGTACGATATTGATTAAGGAATATACCAATGTCTATGGTGGATCGCAGGCATTGATGCAAGGCTTTGGGGTAGATCCCGGTTACAAGAATGTGAATAACCAGGTGATAATGCTTTCGTCTTACGACTTGATGTCTCGCGTCGTAGATTCCTTGCCTTTCATGCATGTGGAGTATATCACGCAAGGACGCTTCCGTACACGCAATCTCTATCGAAACACTCCTGTATTGATAGAGCCTGTTATGGTGAGTTCTTATGCTTATGGCGTGTTGTTCGAAATCCAACTTCAGGAAGATGGGTCGGTATCCATCACATCCACCGATGAAAAATTGCCGTTCAATGTGAAGTCCCACTATGGTGAACCCATCAAGTCTTCGCTGTTTGAAGCCACGGTCTGGCCGACGGAGAATATGGTTGGCAATGGTAAATTGTATTTCCGTTTCCGTGACAAAGCCTCTCTTGTGAACGAGTTTTCGTCAAGATTGAGCCTTAGTTTTGTGAGCGAAGGTTCTACCGTACTCAATTTGGCACTGGTCAGCGAAACTCCACAGCGGGATTGTGAGTTTATAGATAAACTCAGCGAATTGTATCTGCAGGACAATCTGGATAGGAAGAACGACGTGGCGAACAATTCCATTCGCTTTATCAACGAGCAGTTGGCGCTCCTGCAAAAGTCTCTGACGGTGTCGGAGAGTGCTATGACCAACTTCAGGCAAGAGAATAAGTTCGTTGATGTATCTTCCTATGCATCCACACTTATGCAAAAGATGGAGAATTACGATGCGCAGGAAATGTCTCTCCGTCTCAAGGAAACCTATTTGGACTATCTCACCCAGTATCTGCACACCAATATGGAGGAGGGAAGCATTGTTGCGCCGTCGTCGCTCGGACTCAATGAGCCTATGTTGATGACGCTTGTGCAGCAACTCAACGACTTGCGTATTCAGCGCGGAGAACTCTCCGACAAGAATGTTTACTATGCCAAATATACGAAAGATATAGAAAATGTCACGGCTGCAATCAACGAAGTGGTCAGTTCTATGCGCGCCTCTCTGGAGATTGAGAAGAACGACTTGAATACCCGTTATGCTCAGGTGCAACGTGACATAAAGAACTTGCCGGAGAAAGAGTTGGAAATGGTTGCTATCGAACGCAACTATCGGATAGATGACAATTACTATACTTTCTTCCTGCAGAAACGTGCAGAGACGGAAATTCAGAAAGCATCCAACACCCCCGACAATGCCGTGCTTGATAAAGCGCGTACAACCTATATCACCAATGCCAAGCAGCAGAGAAAGACAATGACAACCTATCTTGTCTTGGGGTTGCTCATTCCGCTTGTGTTGTCCGTATTGATTGAATTGCTCAATAATAAGTTGCGTATTCCAAAGGAGGTGGAGCGCTTGTCGTCTTTCCCGCTTATTGGTTCGTTGCGGCATGTCCGTTCTCAGAATCCTACCATGGTGCAGAAGCATCCGCGTTCTTCTTATGCGGAAATGCTCCGGACTATTCGGACAAAGATTGAGTTTATTGTCGGGAGAAAACAGAACATTGTTCTTACGATAACTTCCACGCAGTCTGGCGATGGCAAAACGTTCCTCTCTACCAATCTTGCCACCCTTTATGGAATGACAGGGAAAAAGACGTTGCTTGTTGATTTGGACATACGCAAACCCAATATACACGAGAAGTTGGGCTTGGAGGCAGGTTTGGGTGTAACCAATTATCTTATTGGAGAATGTGGAATGGAAGAAATCTTGCACAAAGATACGCCCTATAATTTCGATCTGTTGTTGGCTGGAACCATTCCTCCGAATCCGGGGGAACTCATACGGACGGATAAGTTGGTAAGTATGATTCAGGAGTTGCGTAAACAATACGATTTTATCATTATTGATACATCGCCTATCGGGCAAGTTCCTGATGCGTTTGCGCTAATCGAACAGACTGACCTCACGCTTTATGTCATTCGTTGTATGCAGACCAATAAGTATTTCTGCAAGAATACGCTGCAACAGATGGAAACCGACTATAAAGACAAGGTACAGTTGGTCTTCTCGGATATGCCTGTAGAGAAAAAGGGAAAACATATCGGAGGAAACCGCTATGGATATGCCTACAACGCCTATGGGTACGGCTATGGGTATGGATATGGAGGCAAGAGCGATTATAACTATTATTCTGACGACGAATAAAAACCAATAGATAACACGATATGAAGATAGCCATTGTTGGTACGGGATATGTCGGTTTGGTTTCTGGAACCTGTTTCTCGGAAATGGGAAACGATGTAACCTGTGTAGATGTGAATACGGAGAAGATTGAGAATCTGAAGAAAGGTATCATTCCTATATATGAACCCCGTTTGGAAGATATGTTGCTTCGCAATCAGAAGGCAAACCGTCTCCATTTTACTACATCGGTCGAAGAGGTAATCAATGATGTAGAGATTGTTTTTTGTGCAGTAGGTACACCTCCCGACGAAGATGGTTCTGCCGACCTTCACTATGTTATGGAAGTCGCTCATACTGTGGGGAGAACCATGCAGCACTATCTGCTTTTTGTCACCAAGTCAACCGTACCTGTCGGAACGGCGCAGTTGGTAAAAGATGCCATATCTCAAGAGTTGAAGCAACGGCAAGTCGATATACCGTTCGACGTGGCGTCCAATCCTGAGTTCTTGAAAGAAGGCGATGCTATCAAGGATTTTATGTCGCCGGACAGAGTCGTGGTGGGGATTGAGAGTGAGCGTGCCGAGCAATTGATGACGAGTCTCTATCGTCCTTTCTTGCTCAATAATTTCCGTGTGTTCTTTATGGATATTCCTTCCGCGGAGATGACCAAATATGCAGCCAATGCCATGTTGGCTACGCGTATTTCCTTCATGAACGATATCGCCAATCTTTGCGAAAAAGTGGGGGCCGATGTCAATATGGTGCGCAAAGGAATGGGAGCCGATGTGCGTATTGGGCAGAAATTCCTTTATGCCGGCATCGGATATGGTGGTTCCTGTTTTCCTAAGGATGTGCGTGCTTTGGCGCATACGGGACGTCTGCATGATTGTCCCATGCGTCTCATTGAAGCCGTAGAAGCCGTCAACTTGGCGCAAAAAGAGGTGCTCTGTCATAAATTGCTGCGATATTTCAATGGCAATCTAAGCGGTAAGACAATCGCCCTGTGGGGGCTTTCTTTCAAACCGAATACCGACGATATGCGCGAAGCCCCCTCTCTGGTTATTGTCAACTCTCTTCTTGGCAATGGGTGCCGCATTCGTGTGTACGATCCCATTGCTATGCAGGAAGCGAAGCGCTTGTTGGGGAACGACGGGAACATATACTATGCTTCCGATATCTACGATGCTGCTTTGGGAGCGGATGCGCTTTTGCTTGTTACGGAATGGAAAGAGTTCCGTATGCCGTCGTGGCAAGTCATTGCACGTTCCATGAATGGTAATCTGATTCTTGATGGAAGAAATATATATGATAAACAGGAATTGGTGGCGCAAGGATTTGTTTATCAGGGAATAGGACGTTAAGATAGAATCATACGCCTCTCTTTGAAACTTTTTTCTGTTTTGTTGCAGAGGAAACTGTCTGACTCTCTGCTTCGGGGGGGGGCGTCTTGTTGATTCCATTGGTTTGAGAATATAGATATATGGGTCTCTTCACCGACATATTGCAGCAGTATTGGGGATATGCTTCTTTCCGGCCTCTCCAGGAGGACATTGTCAGGAGTGTATACGAAGGGCATGATACGTTGGCATTGATGCCTACGGGAGGGGGAAAGTCGCTTTGTTTTCAGGTGCCGGCAATGGCAATGGATGGCTTGTGTTTGGTCATTACGCCGCTTGTTGCTCTGATGAAGGACCAGGTGGAGAACTTGAGACAGAGGAGTATTAAGGCGTATGCTGTCTATAGTGGTATGACGAATGAACAGATACAGACTGTTCTCAATAACTGTCAGTTTGGAAACTATAAGTTTCTCTATGTCTCTCCCGAACGGTTGGAGAGTGAATCGTTCCGCAAACGGTTGCTATGGCTTCCCGTCTGCCTTCTTGCTGTGGACGAAGCGCATTGCATCTCGCAGTGGGGGTACGATTTTCGTCCTCCCTACCTGCGGATCGCTGAGGTACGCAAAGATTTTCCGGACGTACCCGTTCTTGCGCTTACGGCTACGGCTACGCCCGAAGTAGTCCGTGATATTCAGGACAGATTGTCTCTGCCTGCTTTGCCCGATGGAAGCAAGCGGGAGTGGAATGTCTTTCAGAAAAGTTTCTCTCGTGGTAATCTTTCCTATATTGTGCGCCAAACCGGCAACAAGAGTGCCCAATTGCTGCATATCCTCAGGACCGTACCGGGAAGTGCCATTGTCTATGTACGAAACCGGAAACATACCGGAGAGATTGCAGGATGGCTCTTGCAAGAGGGAATTTCATCCACTTCTTACCATGCAGGACTTTCCGCTTACGATAAGGATAAGGCGCAGCAGCAATGGAAAAACTATTCTCCGTCCAGCGGGCAGGGCATACGCGTAATGGTTGCAACCAATGCTTTTGGAATGGGAATCGACAAACCCGATGTGCGTCTTGTCATTCATTGGGATCTACCCGATACATTGGAAGCTTATTTCCAGGAGGCGGGTAGGGCTGGGCGCGATGAAAAAGAGGCTTATGCTGTATTGCTCTACAATGATACCGATAAAACGAAAGCCAAAAAGCGGGTTGCGGATACATATCCGCCGAAGGAGTTCGTAAAGCGCATCTACGAAGCACTCGGCAACTTCTATGAGATTGGTATCGGTTCGGGTATGGGACACACTTTTCCCTTCCCGTTGGAAAAGTTTGCACAGGTCTGTCATTTTCCGCTTCTTCCGGCTTTCAGTGCAGTGCAGTTGCTTTGTCAGGCTGGCTACTTGGCATATCAGGAGGAAACGGAAACTTCGCCTCGTGTACAATTTCTGTGTACAAGGGAAGACTTGTACCATCGGGAGTTCACGGCTGAGCAGGATAGGGTGGTTTGTTATCTCTTGCGGCATTATACGGGGATATTCACCGATGCCGTCTATATCCGTGACAAAGAGATGGCGAATGTTTTGGAGATGAAGCCGAAGCGGTTGAGCGAAGTGTTGATTGGTTTTGCCCGTGAAGGCTTGTTGCGCTACATTCCTCGCAGGAAAACTCCTTATGTCACCTTTGTTTCTGAACGTATCCCTTTGGACCGGATGAGAATTACTGATGCGGTTTATGAAGACCGTAAAGCGCTTTATGTAAAAAGGCTTCATGCTATGGTCGAATATGCGGAGCAAAGCCGTTTCTGTAGAAGTCAACTTTTGTTGTCATATTTTGGTGAAACCGATTCCGAACCTTGTGGCAAGTGCGATGTTTGCCGGAAGAATAGGAAACAGGAGGATAAACCGGTAAAGTAGGGGTCACATCGGCAGATTCGGGCAAAATGGTCCTTGGTGTCGCTGATAGTGGTACATGGTTGTTTTGTTAGTGTTTTTTTGCTGTGTGTAATTGATTGGTTTTCTGTGTCCGTGGAGGTGGAGTGTGTTTGGTGTCTTCTTTGCTGCTCCCGACGACCCCTGAAGCACCCCTGGACAATCCTCTGACTGTATATGCTCAGGCTTCGCCCGTCTCTCTTGACGTTCATTGTCCAACCGGTATAGCAGAAAGCCCTTTTTTTTTTAAGGGGCTTTCTGCTGGGGTCTTGTTCTGCATTTATGACTTTTGTAAAACGTCTTTTGCTCGTTTCAAGGCAAGAGATATGTGAGGTTGAATGTTTTGTTCTCCGATTTCTTTGTCGAGTCCGAACTTCAGCAGCGTATGT
>JBNMIS010000019.1:0-26565 GCA_050873385.1 Bacteroidales bacterium
AGCAAGTGATTGAAACGCCTGTTTGTTATTTTTCGGCGGCGGAAAACATAGTTTTGGAATAATAGTTGTAACTTTGCCGCGTTGCTGTTGCATCCGTTGTGCAACAGGACCCCCAAAAAAGACGAACATAAAAGACAATATACAGAATGACAAAGCGTTATGATGTACTCATTATTGGTGGCGGTGTTGCCGGAATGAGTTTCGCACTGAAAATGGCACGGGCCGGCAAGTACAAGATTGCCCTGTGTTGCAAGACAACTCTTGACGAAGCCAATACAGCAAAGGCTCAAGGCGGTATAGCCTCTGTAACCAATCTGCTTGTGGACGACTTTGAGAAGCATATCCATGACACCATGGTTGCCGGCGACTGGATAAGTGACCCTGCCGCCGTAGAGCAAGTGGTGAGAAATGCTCCGAAGCAGATAGCGGAACTGGTGTCATGGGGTGTGAATTTTGACAAGAAACAGGACGGCAGTTTTGACTTGCACCGCGAGGGCGGTCACAGCGAGTTCCGTATTCTTCACCATGCAGATGATACAGGCGCAGAGATACAACGCGGTTTGATGGAAGCCGTACGGCAACATCCGGATATTGAAATACTGGAAAACCACTTTGCCGTTGAGATTATCACCCAACACCATTTGGGCATGCGCGTAACACGCCGCACACCTGACATTGAATGTTACGGTGCCTACATCCTGAACCCCGAGACAGGTAAAATAGACACCTACCTGAGCAAAATAACTCTTATGGCCACCGGCGGTACGGGCGCAGTATATGCCACAACAACCAACCCGAACATTGCGACCGGCGACGGTATCGCTATGGTTTACAGAGCAAAGGGGCAAGTGAAAGACATGGAGTTTGTACAGTTTCACCCGACTGCACTGTTCCACCCGGGCGAGACCCATCCTGCATACCTGATAACAGAAGCCATGCGAGGCTACGGAGGCATTTTGCGGCTTCCCAACGGCGAAGAGTTCATGCAGAAATATGACGAGCGTCTGTCGCTGGCTCCGCGTGATATTGTGGCAAGGGCTATTGACAACGAGATGAAGATCCACGCTTTGGACCACGTATGTTTGGACGTAACCCACAAAGACCCCGAGGAGACGAAGCATCACTTCCCGAACATCTATGCCAAATGCCTGAGCATAGGTATTGATATTACCAAGGACTATATTCCGGTGGCACCTTGTGCGCATTACATGTGCGGCGGCATCAAAGTGAATCTGGACGCCCAATCATCGATAAACCGTCTGTATGCCGTGGGAGAATGTTCCTGTACGGGACTACACGGCGGCAACCGCTTGGCAAGCAATTCACTGATAGAAGCCGTTGTTTATGCAGATGCGGCAGCACGCCATGCAATGTCCGTCATTGACACCTATGATTTCAACGAGCACGTGCCTGCATGGAATGACGAAGGGACAATGACCAACGAAGAACAGGTGCTTATCAATCAGGATGTGAAAGAAGTGGGGCAGGTTATGAGTACGTATGTGGGTATAGTCCGCAGTGATTTGCGTCTGCACCGCGCATGGGAACGGCTTGATCTGCTTTATGAAGAGACTGAAGATCTCTTCAAGCGCGTCCGTCCGACACGTGATATCTGCGAACTGAGGAATATGATCAACGTGGGTTATCTGATTACACGCCATGCCTTGGAAAGAAAAGAAAGCAGGGGGCTTCATTACACCATTGACTATCCCAAGAACCCGAACAACAATACCCAGGAGGTTTGGTAGCACACCGGTATAGCAAAGCGATTGTCTGCCTTCTTGCAGCCTTTGCGATTGGCGCTCCTGTGACAGTACGGGCACAAGTGCTTGCTTTTCCGAGCGCCGAAGGTTTCGGCAAATATGCACAAGGCGGGAGAGGAGGAAAAGTGGTGACCGTGACCACACTGGCTGACTATGCCTCCAACGAGGCACCCATAACGGGCTCACTCAGGTGGGCGCTGGAGCAATACAAGCAGAAGGAAAAAAGGCAACGGATTGTTACCAGCAGTCAGCATACAGATTCCATCGCAGAAGGAGAAGTGACAGTTTACGAGCCACTCACGATAGTCTTCAACGTGGCGGGCAATATCCACTTGAAAGAAGACTTGAAAGTAAAGCGTGATTACCTAACCATAGCGGGGCAGTCGGCACCCGGGGACGGGATATGCATCACAGGCCACAGCATGCTATTTAACGGTGCCACAGGAGGAGAGATGTGGTACTGGGGACCACGCAGAAAACATCTTATAGTGCGATATCTCCGCTTCCGACCAGACACTCCGACAACAGAGAATCCATTCATCACTTACGGCACCGACGTGGAGAACTATGAGTATGTTATCTTTGATCACTGCACAATGACATGGGCCAACGAAGAGTGTCTTGCCATGTATGACAACAAGTATACGACAGTACAATGGTGCATAATAGCAGAGGGGCTGTACAATGCCCATCATCCGAAAGGGGCACGCTCGTATTGCGGTGTATGGGGAGGACAATTTGCCACCTATCACCACAACCTGGTGGCACACAATGACAGCCGCAACATCCGATTTAACGGCGCAAGAGCCCATGACACAGTGGCTGTAGTGGAATACAGGCACAATGTGGTATATAACTGGGGCACAAACAACTCCGGATACGGATTGGAATCAGAGATAGGGTCGGAAAAGGTACGCAATGAGTTGAACATGTTCAACAACTACTACAAGCACGGCCCCGCATCAGGCAATACGAACAGCAAAGTCTCGCCAAGCAACAAAGTGAACAGACTTGTGCGAATAGACCAGACAAGAAGCAGCGTGGAGGCAGGGTACTTGCCGCATCATTTCATAGAAGGCAATTATCTGAGCCACTATCCAGAAGTATCGGAAGACAACTGGTTCTGTGGAGTACAATACGGTGCCTACTCAGACACCGCCATTGCCAAAAGTATTTTCAGAGCGCGGGAGATGTCGCCTGAAATATACAAGTTGCCTGACACGGCAGAGACAGCAGATGAGGCCTATGCCCATGTGCTTGATAGAGTAGGAGCCAGTATTCCCAAGAGAGACTTTCAAGACCAACGCATTATTGACGAGACGAAAACGGGAACCGCTACCGGTACGGGCACAAAGGGAAAAGGAGGAATTATTGACGACCCAATAACCGTGGGAGGATGGCCGACGCTACAAGGTACGCCATACATAGACAGTGATTCGGACGGAATACCTGATGAATGGGAAACGTCTCACGGTCTGGATCCAAAGAATCCGAATGACAGTGCACTACCGACAGAGAGCGGTTACTCCAATCTGGAGATTTATCTCAACAATATCACACCCATTGCAACCGCATTGAATTATTCAACTTTGCAGACAATACAGGTCTACAAAACAATCATACACGGCAGGTTATATATCACAGACCCGAATGGGAATACTACCGATTTGCAAGGACAAACGACAAAAGATATATGGTAGAGACCGAAGAAAAGAACCGAGCAAAAACAATTTATAAGGTCACATGGGTAGGGTTCTGTGTAAACTTGTTATTGTCCGTATGCAAATTAGCAGCAGGCATCTATGGCCGTTCAGCCGCCATGGTGGCTGACGCAGTACATTCCTTATCTGATTTTCTAACCGATATCGTCGTCATTTTCTTTGTCCATATTTCCTCGAAACCCAAGGATGCAGACCACGAATACGGTCATGGCAAATATGAAACATTGGCCACTGCAATTATCGCCATTGCATTGATAATAGCAGGAGGCGGCATCCTGTACAACGCCATAGATATGACTATCGGTGTAATTCACAGTGAGTCTATCCCTCGGCCAGGCAAAGTAGCCTTGGCGGCGGCAGGCATCTCCATAATTGCCAAAGAAGTACTGTACAGATACACCTTTCATCAGGCCAAGCGAGCAGATTCTCCTGCTCTCAAAGCAAATGCCTGGCACCACAGAAGCGATGCATTTTCCTCAGTCGGTACCCTCATCGGTATAGGCGGAGCATACTTCTTAGGCGAGAAATGGAGAGTATTAGACCCTATTGCCGCAATAGTTGTTTCCATCTTGATTGTAAAAGTAGGATATGACCTTCTCAGACCTGCCATTGATGAACTGCTTGACCGTTCATTACCCGATGAAGAGGAAGAGGAAATCAAAACCATTGCTATGCAAGACAAACGCCTGAGTGATCTACACAACCTAAAAACAAGACGTATCGGGAACGAGATTGCCATAGAAATGCATGTAAGAGTTGCCCCTGCCATGACCGTAGCAGAAGCGCACAACATAACGAAAGAGATGGAAAGAAATCTGAAAGAGCGATATGGCAACCTGACACAAGTGATTATCCATATAGAGCCACAGAAAATACCAACTTTTAGTGATTGATGTATAAGTTACACAGGAGTAATTTTGCATCAAGAAATTATGGTATTATGGAAGAAAAGACTCTTACGTTGGCAGACTTGAAGACCAACGAGCGCGGAATGATTCTAAAAGTACATGGTCATGGCGGCTTCAGGCACCGTATTCTGGAACTAGGTTTCGTACGCGGAGAAGTAGTACATGTCATCAAGAATGCTCCACTTTCAGATCCTGTAGAGTATGAAATCATGGGCACACACGTGAGTCTGAGAAGGGCAGAGGCCCGCAATATAGACGTTGTGTCGTTAGAAGAAGATGCGCATCCGGATAACGATTTCTACGGCACCATAGAGGAGCATGTACGTGCCGAGGTAGAAGAATTATCGAAGAACATTACAGTAGCCTTAGTGGGCAACCCGAACTGCGGGAAGACCAGTTTCTTCAACTATGCCACCGGCATGCGAGAAAAGGTTGGGAACTACAGCGGGGTGACCGTTGATTCCAAAATCGGGACCTTTCACCATCGCGGATATACCATTAATCTGGTAGATTTACCCGGTACGTATTCACTGACAGAATACTCACCGGAAGAACTCTATGTCCGCGATTTTCTGGACAATCAACCGCTTGATTTGGTTCTCAACATCGTCAATGCAGGCAACCTGGAACGCAATCTATTCCTGACGACCCAATTGATTGACAGGAATCACCCGATGGTGATGGCTCTCAACATGTACGACGAACTACAAAAGACAAGGGACAAACTGGATTATGAATCTCTGGAAAAGATGCTCGGTTTTCCGATCGTGCCAGTGATAGCAAGGACGGGGTGGGGAATAGAGAATGTATTGGAGGCTATTGTTCAAGTATATGAGGGGAAATCGAAGGTTCAGAAACACATACACATCAACTACGGGGAACAGATGGAGACTGCGATTGCCGAAATCAAACGTTTGCTCAACCAAAATGATGAGGTGAAAGACCTGTATCACACCCGTTATGTAGCCCTAAAATTGATAGAGAACGACCGCACTATCAACGAGCAATTCTCGAAATTATCCAACGGGAAAGAGGTATTGGAGACAGCCAAGCGATATCGTGAGCAGTTTGAAAAAGAGTCAAGAGAAGAGATCTCGTCCTACATATCTGATTTGAAATTCGGTTTTATAAGAGGTGCACTGAGCGAGACCTTTACCCCAAACAAACAACAAGAAAAACAGACTCTCGGCTATGCATTGGACAAAGTGCTCACCAACAAATGGTTGGGGTTTCCTATACTATTCCTGTTTCTTTTCCTGATGTTTGAAGCGACTTTTGTATTAGGCGCCTATCCACAACAATGGATTGAAACCGGCATAGAAGCGTTGTCGGGTTGGGTGAGAGAGAGTATTCCAGCCGGAGTGTTTACAGATTTGTTGGTAGACGGCGTGATTGCCGGTATCGGCGCCGTGCTGGCTTTTGTACCACAGATACTTATTCTGTTCATCTTCATTTCGGTACTGGAAGATACAGGATACATGGCAAGGGCCGCATTCATCATGGACAAACTGATGCACCGCATGGGAGTGCACGGAAAATCGTTCATTCCGTACATAATAGGCTTTGGCTGTTCGGTTCCAGCCGTGTTGGCATCCCGTACGTTGGAGAACCCGAAGGACAGATTGTTGACTATACTGACCGTCCCATTTGTATCGTGTTCAGCACGGCTACCCGTATATATCATTCTAGTGGCTGCATTTTTCCCTCACCACCAAGCACTTGTATTATTATCCATCTACCTGATAGGTCTGACCGTTGCCATCCTAACATCCCTTTTGCTAAGCAAAGTAGCCTTTAAGGAGGAAAGCAATCCGTTTGTCATTGAGTTGCCGCCCTATCGTCTGCCGACTTTCCGCAACGCGATGATACATACCTGGGACAAGGCAAAAGAATGGTTTTCGAGAGTGGTGACAATCGTTTTATTGGCCTCTGTCATCATCTGGGGATTGGGATATTTTCCAATGCACAAAGAAGAATTGTCGCATAAAGAACAATTGGAGCAGTCGTATCTGGGTACTATAGGACTCGCCATTGAACCTATATTCAAACCTTTAGGACTGGAATGGAGAGCGGGAGTCAGTTTGGTGGCAGGCTGTGCAGCCAAAGAAGTGATTGCCTCGTCAATGGCAGTGCTTTACGGAGAGGACCCGACAGAAGAAAGCGCAGATGTATCGGAGATGAACGAAGATGGCGTTATTCCATTGGCAGAGAAGTTGCGATCGCTTAAAAACGAGGACGGAACACCGCTGTACACTCCATTATCGGCTTTTTCGTTAATGCTGTTCATTCTATTATACTTCCCCTGTATTTCCACATTAGCCACCATCCAAAAAGAGTCGAGTACCAAGTGGATGCTGTTTTCGATGTTATACTCGACCGGCATTGCATGGTTACTCAGTTTTCTTGTTTTCCAAACAGGTTCGTTGCTATGATACAAGAAATTCTTTTCTATATCGCTTTCGGACTCGCTACGGCAACAGCAACTTATCTGCTGATACGTGCTTTCCGCAAGCCTGAGAAATGTGCAGGTTGCGAGAATTGCCCATTGTCGGACAAATGCGAAAAGAAAAAGGAGGAGTAAGGAACTGCTTCATGAGAAAAGTCTTTCATGCTGAAAATCACATGAAAGACTTTTTTATTCCAATTGCAGGGGTGGCATTTTTTTTGTACTTTTGTGGGCAGTTGGGGTAGCGAACAACGCTATCCTACAGATGAAACATAACATTTCGCTCTATGTCCAACAAGTATATCATATACCAACTCCTCCCGAGAACCTTCAGCAACTATTGTGAAACCCGCAAACACAACGGAACAATAGAGGAAAACGGTTGCGGCAAATTTAACCAAATTACCACAAAAGCCTTGCGACAAATTCGACAATTAGGCGCTACGCACATTTGGTACACGGGAATTATCCGGCATGCCACCCAAACGAACTACAGTCAATATGGCATCCCCAGTTGCTCGGCAGGTATTGTAAAGGGCAAAGCGGGATCCCCCTATGCCATTACGGATTATTATGACGTGGATCCAGATTTGGCTGAGGATGTACAAAACCGTATGCAGGAGTTTGACGAACTAATCAAAAGGACCCATAAAGCAGGCTTGAAAGCGGTAATTGATTTCGTTCCAAACCATGTCGCACGCGAATACAAATCAGTCATGAAACCTGCTGGGGTGGTTGATTTGGGTGAGAACGACCATCCAGAATGGGCTTTTTCGCCACTGAACAACTTCTATTATCTTCCCAACGAGAAATTCTCACCCCTATTTGACAAAGGTGACTATCAGGAATACCCCGCAAAAGTAACCGGCAACGACTGCTTTACGGCATCTCCATCGAAGAACGACTGGTATGAGACCGTGAAACTGAACTACGGCGTATATTATCAAGGAGGTATGGAGAAACAATTCGATCCCATACCCAATACATGGCATCAGATGCTACAGATACTCCTATACTGGACAGAGAAAGGCGTGGACGGATTCCGTTGCGATATGGCAGAAATGGTGCCCGTGGAATTTTGGCACTGGGTGATTCCGCAAGTAAAAAAAGCAAATCCGCACCTTCTGTTCATTGCAGAAATATATAATCCACACCTATATCGTTCGTACATACATGACGGAGAGTTTGATATTTTGTATGACAAAGTGGGTATGTATGATTATCTGCGCGGCGTGACAAGCCGAGATTTTCCAGCAGAAGGGATTACCATGCAATGGCAGGCTACCGATGATATACACGACCACATCCTTTATTTTCTGGAAAACCACGACGAACAACGTATAGCATCAGGGTTCTTCTGCGGACGAGGAATTTGTGCAGAGCCTGCTGTAATCGTGATGTCACTTTTAGGGACAAACCCCGTGATGATCTATGCCGGTCAGGAACTTGGCGAACTTGGTATGGATTCAGAAGGATTTTCGGGCGTTGACGGAAGAACGACCATATTTGACTATTGGGGAATACGTTCCTTACAAGCATGGGCAAACAATGGCAAGTTTGACGGGGCATTATTATCAGACGAGCAAAAAGAATTGAGAGACTTTTACCAAAAACTACTTCACATTGCGACCACAGAAAAAGCCATTGCAGACGGAAAGAAGTTCGATTTGGAATATGCTCAGAAAGACGGATTCAACAAGAAAAAACAATACGCCTTCGTACGCGGCTTCAAGAATGAAGTGATATTGGTTGCCGTGAACTTTGATGCCCATGCAGCAGACTTAAACATCCTAATTCCCCAAGAGACCTTTACCTACTTAGGCATCAATCCATTGCTTACACCAGTAAGCAGCATAGATTTGCTGAGCGGAAAAACTTATCAGTTCAACATGTCGCCCAATACACCCATTCACCTTGAGATTCCCGCATGGAAAGGATTGGTATTGAAAATGACATTGTAACTCACCAAACGAAGAAATTATAACCCTAATACAACATCCATATGAAAGCGATATTACAACTCGTCCGCTGGCAGAACCTGCTCTTCATAGTATTCATTATGTGGCTCATGGAGAAGATGGTTGCTCTCCCTGTTCTGGGTGTATCATACTATGAAGAACAACTTCCGACTTACATACTTTGCCTGCTAATCATGGGAGTTGTGTTTATTGCAGCAGGCGGATATGCCATAAACGACTATTTCGATGTACGAATAGACGCCATCAACCGCCCCGAAAAACAGATTGTTACCCGCAGCATCAGCAAGCCGACCGCAATGCTTTGCCATCAAGTTATGACGGTGATAGGCGTACTTTCCGGCATAGCGGTAGCCATCATGGTCCGCAGTTGGTCGCTGGGTCTGATATTTGTCTTCACTCCAGGTTTACTATGGTTCTACTCATCTTCCTACAAACGTCAGTTTATTGTAGGGAATTTGATTGTCAGTCTTGCCGCCGGTCTTGTTCCATTGGTAATTGCCATTGCCAATGTCGCCCTATTGAAATATCGGTACGGAGATATACTATCTTACACTCATCTGGTACAGGATTTATATCTTTGGATCGGCGTTTTCTCATTGTTTGCTTTTCTGCTTACCCTCATCCGCGAAATCATCAAAGATATGCAAGACGAAGCAGGAGACAGAGAACTGGAATGCCACACACTACCCGTCACGTTAGGGACAAGATGGACAAAAGTGATTGTTGTGACACTCATCTTAGCCGCTTGCGGGGGCATGGCATACTTTGTCTATCTATTCGCCCACACACTGGGCATTACAGGTTGGTTGAGTCTGCCTTACAGGTACTTAATCTTCGGTATGATAGTCCCCAGTTTGTGCGACATCGCTCTTGTGATTGCAGCAAAGATTCCCTCGGACTATCGCACAGCACAACAATTGATGAAGTTCGTCATGTTTCTAGGGTTGCTTTTCAGCATAGTTATTTACACACAACTTCATTAACAACCCCGAACATGAAGATATTATTGGGAAGCAATTCTCCCAGAAGACGCAAACTATTGTCGGGATTAAATATCCCTTATACCACCGTACAGACCGCGTGTGATGAACATTTCCCAGCAAATTTGCGAGGTGAAGATATACCACGCTATATTTGCCGCGAGAAAGCGGACGCCTACAAAGCACAGTTGCAAGAAGACGAGATATTGATCACGGCAGACACAATTGTCTGGATTGACGGGCAGATGTTGGGCAAACCCAAAGACAAAACCGAAGCAAAGGAAATGCTCAGGATGCTATCGGGCAAAACACATCAAGTGTACACAGCCATAAGCCTGACAACCAGATGTTCCCAAGAAACACTATCCGACCGAACAGACGTAACATTCAAGTCTCTCACGGAAGAAGAAATAGAAGACTATGTGGAGAAATATCTCCCTTTAGACAAAGCCGGTGCATACGGAGTACAAGAATGGATAGGATACATTGGTGTGGAAAAGATGGAAGGGTCGTTCTATAACGTAATGGGACTACCTACCCATATATTGTATGACGCACTGAAAAAACATATGCCATAATAACTCAATCAACAAACAAGATGGAACTTATATTAGGTTTATTAGGAGGCGGAATAGCGGGTGCGACGATAGCCGCAGCCGTCACTTACTTTCTTGTCCGCAGCAACAAGCGACAAGCCATAGAGATTGCCGTAAGCAACAAGCAACTCGAAATAGAGAAGATCCGCAGCGAGGCTACATATCAGCAAGAGAGGATTGCCCAATTGGAGAAAAAACAGATTGAATGGAACGAGGAGAAATGTGCATTGCAGGAAAAAGCGAAGGTTGCAGAGAAAGAAATATACCGACTTACAGCAGAAGCCGAAAAAGCAAATGCCTTGCTTGCAGAGAGCAAACAACAACATGAGAAAGAAAAGGAAGCAGAGAAGCAGGCACGAGAAAGATACGAGCAGAAACAATTGGAACTTCTCGCCGAGAAGTTTGACACGACGTCCCAGCGTCTGCTGAAAGAACGTGCGGAAGATTTAAGCACTGCCAACAAACAGAGTGTAGGTCAACTATTGGATCCCATCCAGAAAGAGATGGAGAATGTGCGGAAACTGATGACCGAGACACGCTCATCGAATGAACAAAGCAACGCCACCCTGCAGGGTGCCATACAGAACATGGTGAACCAAACACAGCAATTGGGCAAAGATGCCAACAATCTGGCGGACGCATTGAAGAACCGCGGCAAGGTTCACGGCGACTGGGGAGAGCAAGTGTTGGACGATATCCTACAGGGGAGCGGTCTGCGTGAAGGAACAGAGTACTCCAAACAGACAAGTTTCCGCGGCGAAAAAGGCAATGAACTCCGTCCAGACGTAGTCATCAACTGTTCGGACGGAAAACATATCATAGTAGACTCAAAAGTATCGCTGAAAGACTATACCGATGCCTTGGGTGCAGACAACGAAGAAGAGAGACAGAACGCCATAAGGAAGAACTTTGAATCGGTAAGAAAGCACGTGAAAGAACTGGCACAAAAAGACTATCCAAAGTACGTGCCGTCTTCCATGAATTATGTTCTTATGTTCGTTCCCAATGAAGGTTCCTATATCATGGCCATGAATTATGACCCTTCGTTAGGACAAGAGGCCTTCCGGCAAGGAGTTATTATAGTGAACCCGACCAATCTGATGATGACCTTGCACCTGGTACTTCAGACGTGGCAGAACACCCGACAAGAGGATAACTGCAAGAAGATACTGGAGGCAGCCTCGGCACTATATGACAAAGTGGTGGTGGTTTCCGAGACTTATGATGCACTCGGAAGACAATTGGATACTGCCATGTCAACGTATCAGAAAGGTAAAGGACAACTGATTGACGGACAAGGAAACATTTTACGCAGAGTGGAGAAGTTGAAAGAACTTGGCATAACGAGTACGAAGAAAGCGAAGTTGCGTACCTTGAACACCAGTGAAAGCAGTGAGTGAAGCATACTTGAGGCTGTCCACAAATTCAGACAGCCTCTTTTTGTGTTCCGGGCATTATTACATAATCACTCAGCAATGCTGACAACAACAGACCAATCAGACTACAATCCACAACCGATATGTATAGGAATCCAACAATAACAGAACAGCAACAGTTAGTCGCACAGGGGTGCGACGCGAAGAACTGGGCAGATGTATATGTAAAAGACGGTTTCGACCCGCAATATGTGCGCGATGCCCACTTCTCTGGCGTAGTAAGAATGGGTAATTTTACGCGCGAGTTCGAACTCCCAGGCGGACTGAGTGTGCACTCGGGTATCAACCACGCGACCATTCACAACTGCGAGATCGGCGACAATGTGCACCTATATAATATCCATAATTATATTGCCAACTACCGCATCGGGACGGACACGTGTATCGAGAATGTGAACGCGATACTCGTGGACGGTCGCACCACATTCGGCAACGGTGTGCGCGTGCCCGTGATGAACGAGGGCGGCGGACGCGAGATACCTATCTTCAACCACCTGAGCGCAAGTCTTGCCTACGTAATGACGCTCTACCGCCACCGCCCGAAGATGATTGCCGTACTCGACAGAATGATAGACGATTATGCCGAATCGCAGGCGAGCGAGACAGGCGAGATCGGCGAGCACGTATGTATCCTCAACTGCGGCAGTATCAAGAATACCCGTATCGGCGACTATGCCGAACTGACGGGCGTGTCACGCCTGAAAAACGGTACGGTCAATTCCAACCGTTTTGCACCCACCAAACTCGGTTCGGGCGTCAAATGCACCGATTTTATCCTTGCTTCGGGCGTGGAAATAGGCGACTCAACCCTGGTGGACAAGTGTTTTGTCGGGCAAGGCTGTATCTTCGACAAGCACTACTCGGCGGGCGAATCGCTGTTCTTCAGCAACTGCCAGGGAATGCACGGCGAGGCGTGTGCGATCTATGCCGGTCCTTACACCGTGACACACCACAAATCGACGCTGCTCATCGCGGGTATGTTCTCGTTCCTGAATGCAGGTTCGGGCAGCAACCAGTCGAACCACATGTACAAACTCGGTCCTATCCACCAGGGCGTGGCGGAGCGCGGTGCCAAGACGACCTCGGACAGTTATCTGCTGTGGCCGTCGAAGATCGGTGCTTTCTCGCTCGTGATGGGACGCCATACCAACCATGCCGACACCAGCGAACTGCCGTTCTCGTACCTGATTGAAAACCAGTCGGAATCGTATCTTGTGCCGGGTGCCAACCTGCGTACGGTGGGAACGATACGCGATGCGCAGAAATGGCCGAAGCGCGACAACCGAAAGGACCCAGACAAGTTGGATTTTATCAATTTCAATCTGCTGTCGCCCTATACGGTGCAGAAGATGTGGCGCGGGCGCGAGATACTGAAAGAACTGCAGACGCTGAGCGGAATGAACACCGAGGTGTACGGCTACAACAACTGCAAGATACGCAACTCGTCGCTCGTCCACGGCGATATGCTCTATACGATAGGCATCACCAAGTTTCTTGGTAACTCGTTGATTTCCAGAATCGAAAAAGCGGATATCCATTCGATGGACGACCTGCATCGGGCATTGAGACCCGATACTGAAGTCGGACTGGGCGACTGGGTGGATCTGGCGGGACTGATCACCCCACGCAGCGAGGTTACGCGCCTGATGGACGACATCGAGCAGGGCGGAATGAGTTACCTGCAAATACAAGACCGTTTCCGCCAGATGCACGAGAACTACTACACCTACGAATGGACATGGGCTGCCGACAAACTGCAACAGGTCTGGGGCTGCAACGTGGACGAGGTGTCGCTTGATCTGGTCTTGCAGACCATCAACAACTGGCAGGATGCGGTGGTGAAACTCGACCGTATGGTGTACGAGGATGCGCGCAAGGAGTTCAACCTCAACAGCCAGACGGGCTTCGGCGTGGACGGCGACCGCTCGCAGCAAGTATCTGATTTCGAATCGGTCCGAGGAAGTTTCGAGAGCAATTCGTTTGTGCAGGCGGTACTGGAACACATTGACCGCAAAACGGCTCTTGGCAACAAGATCCGGCAGCAATTAGAGAATCTACAGTAAACACCATTGTCCTCTTGCGTCTCAATTTATCGAGGCACAAGGGGACAATAGCATATCCGGCAAGTCGGGTCAATAGTATTTCGGTACGGGGCTGAAAGCGTCGATCGTGTGACGAATTTCCGTGTTTCCGTCAGACACCACTACCGCAATTATGTCGAACCTTGCCTCGTACTTATCGGGGAACTGCTTCATAAAGGAATCGGCCGCCACAGTAAGCCGGCGCTGCCGGCGCAAATCGACTGCCTGTTCGGGCAATTGAAATGCTTCGGACGAACGCGTCTTGACCTCTACAAAAACAATCGTTTTCTTTGTTTGCGCCACAATATCCACTTCCATATTCCCCAACTTCCAATTGGTTTGCAATATCTTATAGCGTTTCTTAAGAAGATATTGCCTTGCCAACAATTCCCCCTCTCTACCGAGTTGATTATGCTGCGCCATTCAGGAGAAACGTCTATTAACCAATTCCGTTATCTGCCTATTCAATTGGTCTTTCGTGAGCAAATCCTCTATCGTAAGGTGCATACGGTAGCACCAGAAATGACGGGGATTCTCAGGCAAATTGATCCGTTCGGCATGAGCATCTTTCAAGCGTACGTTTTCATCAACCGCCAGCCAATCCTGCAAGGGAAGAATCACCCATATAGCAGGACTATACATGTGCTGGTTGATGATGAATGAGGCTATTTCACCCGACATTTCCGCCGGTGCTTCACCGAACCACCCCATTTGCTCATTGTAGAACCGTTGCGTTTTTGCCCGATCCTCTTCCCACCAAGCGCGCAGAGGGTTCATGTCGTGCGTGCCCGTGGTACAAACACTGAGGTATGGGGCATCGGCAGGATGGGCAAACATTACATTGGGATCTTTGGGCATACGCTGTATTTCCAACGAAAGGATATTGAGTTGGTGCATAACCTGCGGGACGCATGCCGGCACCATACCCAAGTCTTCGCCGCAGACAAGCATATCGGTAGCACTGATAAGCGTAGGCAGTTTCTTCATTGCCGAGCGATACCAGAAGTCGTTGTGGCGACGGTAGAAGTAGTCATTGTGGATATCAGCAAGCAATTTCTTCTGATCGTCCCACAATTCGTTGTAACTATGAGAGTTGAACAACGCAATGCGGGGATGAAGAAGTTCGGGATTGGCTTGGTCGCGGACGAACAACACTTCGCAATGCAAATAGTAGAGCGCATCGCGCAACCTGATGCTGCGTTCGTCGGTCAGCCGATTCTTCTCGAAGTACTCCTGCACTTTGAGTTGTGTATCGAACTCTTCCTTGAACCAATAGATATAGCCATCGTTCGTATTCAAGAACTTATCCTTGGCATAGCCTGTATCTTCACCAAACACTTCCTCCAAGAAATTGGAACGTATGTAAGGCTTCACCAAGCGATCTTCGTCCAACTTGACCCCCATGTTCCAAAGGTCCTGCATGGAATAGGGCAGAGCCGGACAGAAATGCCCCGTGAGTCCCCAGACAGCAGACTTAGGCATCTGCCATATACGGAAGAACCCGAGAATATGATCGATCCGGTAAGCATCGAAGTAGTCCGCCATCTTACAGAAACGCCGTTTCCACCACCGGAAACCATCTTTCTCCATAACATCCCAATTGTAGGTGGGAAAGCCCCAGTTTTGCCCGCTTATGCTGAAATCGTCGGGTGGTGCACCTGCAGAGGAATCGAGATTGAACAGTTCGGGATTAGTCCAGGCATCGACGGAATCGGGCGAGATACCGATAGGTATATCCCCCTTAAGAGCGATTCCTTTGCTATGGGCATAGTTGACAGCCTCGGAGAGTTGTTTATCGAGATGGAACTGGAGAAAATAGTGGAAAGCCACCTCATCATATTCTTTTGCAGCAGGCTGGGAGAGGCGTTCTACATCTTCCGGCCGGTAAACCGAATAGCGTTTCCAGTCATAGAAACGGGGAGTACCGTTCTTATCGCGCAGATAACAGAACACGGCATAAGGCACCAGCCATTCCCTGTTTTTACGGAAGAACTCCTTGAACCCGGGTGACGAAAAGACAGCCTCTTTCTCAGCCTTATAGATGGCCTTGTAGTATTTCATCTTCTCATCGTAAACAACCTGATAATCGGCAATCTTTTTCTTATTGAATTCTTCTTTCGTTGCCAGATATTTTTTCTTTTGTGCCGGCGTAAGCCTTCCCATCTTTTCTATGTTGAGGTAGATCGGATGCAGGGCAAAGACGCTCACAGCATTATAGGGATAGGAGTCTCTATTCGCATGGAGCAGCGTAGTGTCGTTGACGGGCAAAGTCTGAATCATTTTTTGCCCTGTCAATGCTGCCCAATCCGCCAACTTCTTCAGATCGAGGAACTCCCCTATCCCAAAGTCATCGTCGGAGCGGAGAGAGAACACGGGCACAGCGACCCCCGCTCCTTTCCAGCGAGGCTGTGTGCGCCGGAAACAGCGGTCGTTCTGAACGACAGTCATTCCGCTTTGCAATCCCCAGACCTGCCGGTTCTCGCCTGCTTCCATATCTACAACATTGCCTGACCTGAGGTCATAGATGACGTACTTATATTCTATCACTTCGTTCGCCTCCGCCCGGACGGAACCCGTCCAAACAGGGAAGTGCTTATCGGAAAGGACCAGTTTCCGATTCAAGTCCCATTTACCCAATTGTCCGGAATTCCCCACGACAGCCACTCCCTGCGTAGGCAGAACTTGCGGCGCATCAATCGAGAAACGCACATTGCCGGACTGCAGCACACTCCCAATTTCTTTTTTCCGTTGGAACAATGCTTTCATGAAGGCAGTGGAACGAAAAGCCTTTTCGTAGTCGTCCACTTGCCAGAAATCGTGCAGCACAATATGTTTATCGGAAGGAAGAACATCAACTATTCTATTTCTCCCCGCTTCATAAACCAGATTGCCATCCTCCAAAAGGATTGCATAACGATAGTTGATCTGTTTAAGGAAATCGGACAGGGGAACCGTTGCCGTCCAGAAATCGGTACCCTGGCACTTGAGCGGCAAGGGTTTTTCATTGGTCCATCCGAGCACCGAGTCGTCGGACACCACACACAAAGACTGCCCCCATTCCACCCGATAATTGATACAAAACGTAATACTCATCATATCTGTTGTAATAAATTTAAGGTTTCACACCGATAATGGCAAAGGTAGTATTTTCTTCTACTAGCGCCAAATATAATTATACGAGTTGCAGCATTTAAGGGATGAACGGAGGGATTGAACCATTCACGACCGACCTGCCAGCGGAACAGAACAGATAACGGATTTACTCTGCCGCAGGAGACTCAGGGAAACAGACTGTTCCATTTCTTGCCAAAGCGGCAATAAGATATAGTTCAGGGGTCGTCGAGATCGGCTTGAGGTCCGCTAAGACAAATGGAGGTTTTATCATTTTTCAAGGAAGCAGGAAAACGATCATAATCCGCCATTGAAATATATTTCATTTCACTCTTACCGCAAGGACAGTATACAGATTGCCATTGTGCAAAATATACACAGTTCCGTTTTTGACAACTTTTTCGGCAGGCTGCACAACGGACGACCCATCCTCCGTGCGGGTTGTTACGGCGTTTACATCTTGTACGAGACGAACCGCTCCGCCGAAATAGGGATGGGTGTTGGAACCTATCACCAACTCGCAGGCACTTATAAGGATGCCCTGTACATTCTGCCTGTCCCCCGTTGATGACCAATAGACAGCCTGCCTGGGAACGTCCACGGCATTTTGTGTCCGTATTCCCGTAGCCGGCAAAAAGACGGCTCCAGCCTCCTCCATCTGCTGCCACTCTTCGAGAGTGTATTGTCTTGGGATATTCCACATTCCGCGATAGTTGACACCCTACAAAGAAGCCCAATCGTCGGGCAGGACAACCATACCAAACAGACCATCAATCTCAGCACTTCCTCGCAGTTCCGGAGCATTGGTGCGGGATACAAGCAGGTACCTCCACTCCGCAGCGGACAATGTGCGCCATACGACGGGTTCATCGCCACAAATCCGATTGACGCCCCAATCCACAAACTCATTGTAGTCGTTGCAGTCATAACTCCACAGTGTCGGGTTATTCCCCGTTCCCCATCCAAAGAGGTCGATGGTATCTGCCAGCATGGGATTTCCGTCTTCATCGGTCCCCAAGTTGGCTACACCTATACACCGGTACTGCGCTTCTGCAAACTGCCACGTATCAACAGAACGGATATACTGCAAATTGCCTTTTGAGAAATACACCTGCTTATCTCTTGCCACAGAGAACTTGCCGGCCCTCACTTGCGGCGCTTGGGCGGACAGAGACATTCCCATAACAAGGCAAAACATTACTAACAGAATCCGTTTCATAGGTATATATTGCTTACTGCAACGCAAAGTTATGGTAATTTGAGCGATTCTGCAAATGCCGGCAATAGGGATTAGGGAGTGGTTCGAGATGTTCGAGGGCGTTAGATATTCCTTTTTCTTCTTTATTTGTGTGACCGAGACTTCCACGCCTACAGAGAGGGCTAAATCAGACCTTACACAGGCAAACTTCATGTCGGGCGAAGATAAGACACACCGACACAATGCCGGAAGGAATAGAACCCGACAAGCCGCATAAATGACATAGTCTTTCCTTCGGGTCTTCATCTATAATTTGCATCTATAATTATCCGAACAACCACCCAAGTACTGTCCATTTTGATACAGTTGCCCTGCCTACCCCTTGTTCCGATTTGCATAGAGAGGAAATTTACCGTAACTTTGTAGGCTAATTGTGTGCAGCGGTGCTGCAGGGAGCAGACTACATACAAATTTCCTACTCCCAGCATTCGACAAAACACATATATTTTACTTCATATAAGACATTTACATCCAATTGAGCAGATATGAAATTTAAGGAGTACAAACAACTGAATCTACCCGAGTTGAGCCGCGAGGGACTGGCGGATTGGGAGAAGGAAGACCTGTTTCACAAGAGTATCGAAACCCGCGAGGGACACCCGCAATTCCTGTTCTTCGAGGGACCTCCCTCGGCAAACGGTATGCCGGGTATCCACCACGTGCTGGCACGTACTATCAAGGATACCTTCTGCCGCTACAAGACCATGCAGGGCTATCAGGTGCGCCGCAAAGCGGGCTGGGATACCCACGGACTGCCCGTGGAACTCGGCGTGGAGAAGATGCTCGGGATTACCAAAGAGGATATCGGCAAGAAAATCAGCGTGGACGAGTACAACGCCGCCTGCCGCCGCGAGGTAATGAAATATACCAAGGAGTGGACGAACCTGACCAAGCAGATGGGTTACTGGGTGGATCTGGAGAACCCGTACATCACCTACGACAACAAGTATATCGAGACGCTGTGGTATCTGCTCAAACGCTTGTACGAGAACGGTTACCTCTACAAGGGCTACACTATCCAGCCTTACTCGCCCGCTGCGGGTACGGGGCTGTCGTCGCACGAGTTGAACCAACCCGGCTGCTACCGCGATGTAAAAGACACGACTTGCACCGCCCAATTCAAGATTAAGGGGCTCAACAAGACGCTGTCCGACGCACTTCTCCCCCTCTCCGAAGAGGGGGACGAGGGGAGTCTTTATGCCCTCGCGTGGACGACTACGCCGTGGACATTGCCGAGCAATACAGCACTCTGCGTAGGTCCGAAGATTGACTACGTGGTAGTGCGCGGCGAGAACCCGTACACCAAGATGCCCGCTCTCTACCTGTTGGCAGAGGCGTGCTTGCACACCTACACCAAGGAGTTGGGCGAAGCCCCCGAAATACTTTGGCGCGGCAAAGGTACCGACCTTGTAGGAATTGAATATGAGCAACTCATTCCGTGGGCTACACCCGACGGCGACGCTTTCCGCGTGATTGCAGGCGACTATGTAACGACCGAAGAAGGTACGGGTATCGTACACATCGCGCCGACTTTCGGTGCAGACGATGCGTTTGTAGCCAAGAAAGCGAATATACCGGGTATGGTGTTCCTGACCAAGAAAGGGGAGCAGCGCCCGATGGTGGATATGACGGGCAAGTTCTTCCTGCTGGAGGATCTGGACGATGCGTTTGTAGCGAAACATATTGACACAGAGGCGTACAAACCGTGGGCAGGGCGTTTCGTAAAGAATGCCTACGACCCGAACCTGACGGACAAGGACGAGACCCTCGATATCAGTATCTGTATGGTGCTGAAAGCCGAGAACAAGGCGTTCCGCATCGAGAAGCACGTGCACAACTATCCGCACTGCTGGCGTACGGACAAGCCTGTCCTCTACTACCCGCTTGACTCGTGGTTTATCCGTTCCACCAAGGCGCGCGAGGAGATGATCCGCCTGAACAACACCATCAACTGGCAACCGGAATCCACCGGTACGGGGCGTTTCGGCAAGTGGCTCGAGAACCTGAACGACTGGAACCTGTCCCGCTCCCGCTACTGGGGTACGCCGCTGCCTATATGGCGCACCGAGGATGGCAAAGAGGAGATATGTATCGGCAGTATCAAAGAGTTGTTCGAGGAGATAGACAAGTCGATCAAGGCGGGCTTTATGAAAGAAAATCCGTACCCGAAACATATTGTGGGCAACTACTCGAAAGCGAACTACGATCCGTCGGTGATTGACCTTCACCGCCCGTATGTGGACGGCATCATTCTCTGCTCGCCGAGCGGCAAGCCGATGAAGCGCGAACTCGACCTGATTGACGTATGGTTTGATTCGGGTGCGATGCCGTATGCACAGAACCACTATCCGTTTGAGAACCAGGACGCTCCGCGCACGGCAGACTTCATCTGCGAGGGCGTAGACCAGACCCGCGGCTGGTTCTTTACGCTCCATGCCATCCACACGATGATTGAGGACAAGGTGGCATACAAGAACGTGATTTCCAACGGTTTGGTGCTTGACAAGAACGGCAACAAGATGTCGAAGCGCTTGGGCAATGCAGTAGATCCGTTTGCCACCCTCGACAAGTACGGCGCCGACCCCGTGCGCTGGTATATGCTCACCAACTCCAGTCCGTGGGATAACCTCAAGTTCGATCCCGAAGGTGTGGACGAGGTGCGCCGCAAGTTCTTCGGTACGCTCTACAACACGTACAGTTTCTTTGCATTATACGCAAATGTAGATAGTTGGGACAATGCACAATGCACAATGCAGAATGCACAATTTACCGAGATTGACAAATGGATTTTGAGCCGTTTGAACTCGCTTATTCAGGAGGTTACAGCCGATTACGAGGCTTATGAGCCGACCAAGGCAGGGCGTGCTATCTCCGACTTTGTGCAGGACGACCTGAGTAACTGGTACGTGCGTCTCAACCGCAAACGTTTCTGGGGCGGCGAGATGGACGCCGACAAACAGGCGGCATACACCACGCTCTACACCTGTCTGAAGACCGTGGCGCAACTGATGGCGCCCAATGCACCGTTCTTTGCCGACCGTCTCTACCGCGATCTGACGGGCGAGACCGTACACCTGAGCAACTGGCCGAAAGCCGACGAGACATTGATTAACAAGGATTTGGAGCGCAGTATGTATCTCGCGCAACAGGCTACATCGATGATCCTCAGTTTGCGCAAACGTGCCGAGAAGAACGTGCGCCAGCCGTTGCAGAAAGCGGTTATCCCTGCGCCCGACAAAGAGACGCTGCAAGCCCTGCTCCATGTGCAGGACCTCATTAAGAGCGAGGTGAATGTCAAGGAGTTAGTGATTACCACCGCCGAGAACTCGGAGGTGAAATTAGTGAAGAAAATCAAGCCGAACTTCAAGGTGTTGGGCAAGAAAGTGGGCGGCAAGATGAAAGAACTCGCAGCGGCTATCAGCAAGATGACACAGGACGAGATTGCACAATTCGAGGCAGCAGGCACGTTCCGTCTGTTGGATATTGACCTGGTTGCCGAGGATGTGGACATCATCACCGAGGATATGCCGGGCTGGCTCGTGGCGAACAATGGTATTCTGACCATTGCGCTCGACATCGAACTCAATGACGCCCTCATCGAAGAGGGTGTGGCACGCGAACTGATCAACCGCATTCAGAACTTGCGCAAGACTTCGGGCTTGGAGATAACCGACCGCATAGAGATTGCTATCGAGCGTCGTGAGGAGATAGCCGCAGCCGTGGACCACTGCCGTGACTATATCGCCTCGCAGGTATTGGCAACAAGCCTCACCTTGGTCGATCACCTCACCGACCCACAATCCCTCGATATGGATACCTACACTGTAAACATCACCATCAAAAAGGCATAAGATGTCCGCTACACGAGAAACTGCACCTCGCAATCGAACGCTCACGGTAGCACCTTCGGAGATCGCGGCTTTGCAACAGAGACTTCTGTATAAGGAGGATCTGCTGCAGGGCGCAGATTACTTGGATCATACGATTTGTGGAGATACACTTGAGGTGTTAGACTTGCTTCCCGATGCGTTTGCAGACTTGATAGTGATTGACCCGCCGTACAACCTAAGCAAGGATTTCAACGGACTGAAATTCAATGCAATGGGTGATGATGCCTACGAGCAGTATCTGCTGTCGTGGTTTCATAAGGTTTGCACGAAACTGAAGCCGCACGGCACGCTGTATATGTGCGGCGATTGGAAGTCCACATCAGCCATGCAGCGCGTGATAGAAACCGAACTCACAATACTGAATCGCATCACTTGGCAGCGAGAGAAAGGTCGCGGTGCAAAGACCAACTGGAAAAACGGAATGGAGGATATCTGGTTTGCGGTGAAGGATGCTAATCACTACTACTTTGATGTGGAGGCGGTGAAGATGAAACGCCAAGTGATAGCCCCCTACAAAGAAAACGGCAAACCGAAAGATTGGGAGGAAAGCGATGCGGGCAAGTTTCGACTGACCTATCCCTCTAATTTCTGGGACGACATCAGTATTCCGTTTTGGTCAATGCCCGAGAACACCGACCACCCGACGCAGAAACCGGAGAAACTGATTGCTAAGTTGGTGTTGGCTTCTTCTAAGGTGGGCGATGTGGTGTTCGACCCGTTTCTCGGCAGTGGTACCACCGGTGTGGTGGCAAAGAAGTTGGGCAGACGATATTGCGGAATCGAGATAAACGAGGAGTACTGCCTGTGGGCAGAGAAACGCTTGGCGAGAGCCGAAGAAGATAAGTCTATCCAAGGCTACACATCCGGTGTGTTTTGGGAACGCAATACGCTCAACAAACAGAAAGCGAACGCAGACTTATTGCCCAAGACAGGGCAACCCAATATAACGCCATTAACCATAAATTTCTAAGAAGTATGTTGATAGAACAACACATTGTGGAAATAGAAAATCAACTGTTGGGATATTTGAATACACATGCTCAACAGATTGTGAACACTTTTTCTCCGCGTATCGTGGGTGATGCTTTGCAAGAGTTCTTAGCGGAGCATTTGCGAGAGTGTTTCCCGATGCAGTTTGTCGCTAAGTTTGAGACGGACTTTGAGCGTCGCTCTATGGAAGATATGGCATTCTATGATACGGATGGGAACTATTATGCCGTGGATGTGAAAACGCACGATATGGATACGCACTTTAGTATGCCGAACCTCATATCTATGCAGCGCTTAGCCAAGTTCTACCGCAATGATACCAATACTTTCTGCGTATTGATTGTAGATTATCAGGTGGCGGGAGATCATATCGAGTACCGCAGTTGCCATTTCAAACCGATTGAGCATTTCTCGTGGACTTGCCTCACATTGGGTGCTTTAGGTTGGGGACAGATTCAGATAAAAGACTCCAATCGTTTGCTGTTTGAGCCTCAACCATCGCGCAAACGGTGGATGTTGGAGTTATGTGATGCTGCAGCGGCTTTCTATGACACGGAGATGGGTAAAATAGCCGAACGAAAAGATTGGTTCAGCAAAGAAAAAACTTATTGGGAACAGCATAAATAATTGTAACGATATGAAAAAGAATATCTTAGTTGCATTTTTATTGGTCGCGTCCACAATGGGTGCACACGCGCAGTATTCAACAAACAAGTATCCTTCCGTTTCAACAAGTGTGGTTGATAGTGCAAGATACGAAATTGTGCAAAGTCCTATCAAAAGGTCACTTACTTTTAGGTTGGATAAATTTCTAGGATGTGTTGAGCAGTTAGTTAAAACTTCTTCGGGCGCATTGTCTTGGGAATTTATGATTGTAAGAGATCGGTATACAATAGAATTTGATAAAGATTGGTATCCAAGATTTCAAATTTTTATGGGCGGAATGATGGCTGCAGATACTTACCTATTGGATACAAAAACAGGTAAAACTTGGCAATTACAAGAGAGTAGTGATGGCTCTTTATCGTGGAATATGTTGGAAGAATATTAAATTTGTAACGATATGAAAAAGAATATCTTACGGATTGCCCTCGTGGCATTGGTCGGCGTAGTGATGACAGCGTGCGTCGGCACGGAAGCACCTACTTTCTCGCAGAGCGATTTGCTCGGACTATGGCAGGAGAACGATACAAAACACTATGTTCGTTTCACCGCCGAGAAAGCCGACTCGGCGTATATGTATGCGCGTGAGTGGGATGAATCGGAGGATGTAACGGAAGACGACCTGAAACCTTATGGCAACGGGTGGTTCAAGTGGAAACTGGTGCAGACCGACCTGACCGAAATACACCTGATGGACAACGGCGGCGCAGAGATACCTAAGATCTTTACGGTTACCAAACTGACCAATAGCGAGTTGCAGTACAAAGACGATTACAAAAAGATACATTCGTACCAAAAAGTGGTAAGTGCGAAATGAAACGCTTTTGGAAGATATTTGGGATCACCGTCGGTGCAATAGTCGGCGTGGTGCTGATTGTGGTGTGTGTGGCTATATGGATAGTCTTCACGCCCGAGCGACTGACGCCTATCGCACGCCAGGCAGCAGATAAATACATCACCTGCCAACACGAGTTGGGCGAGGTAGATTTGACCTTCTTTTCTACCTTCCCCGAGTTCGGCTTGCGTGTGGACGGACTGTATCTGATCAACCCCACAGAGGGCGCACAGAGCGATACGCTGTTGGCAGCACCGAAGGTGGTAGCCACGGTGGATGTGGTGGAGTTCTTAAAGCATAGCCGCTTGGTTATCCATGAGTTGTCACTGCCCGGTGCGGTGGCGAATGTGTATATCGCCGATGATGGCAAGACCAATTTTGATGTCTTTGCCCTCTCGTCAGACACCACTGCTACAGATACCACTTCATCGGGTCTGCCGTTCGAGCAGATACGCATAGACGCCGCTTCGGTGGAGGCTCGATATATCTCGCTGGTGGATAAGAAAGACAGTCTGTCGGCTTCGTTGGCGAATACGACGCTTAGTGTACGTGCCGACGGTTGGGACGATATGTTGCTGACCTTGGCATCGGAGGCAGTGAGTGCCACTATGGGCAATACGCAGTATGCCGACAGCCTGCAAGTAGCACTCTCCGTACCGGCTTCAGTGGACTTAGACGCCATGCATTTTGCGCTACGCAAAGCCACCCTGCAGGTGAACGAGTTTGCCGTGCAGTTAGACGGTTCCGCCGATGTGGCAGACTCTATCGGATTAGATATGAGCGTGCGCGCACGCGAGTGGCAGATCAAACCGCTGTTAGCCCTACTGCCCGCATCACTGACGGATATGCTCCGTGAGATAGAGGTGGATGGGGTGGTGTCGCTCCAAGCCGATGTGCGCGGAGTGTATAGCGACGCGCAGATGCCGTTGGTAGATGCTCATATCGTCTTAGCAGACGGAGAAGGTAAGTATGCGGCGTTGCCCTACACGCTGCGTGATATGGCGTTGGATGCCGACGCACATATCGACCTCAATGATGACCATGCAAGCCGTGTGCAGATTCATTCGCTATCGGCGAAGACACGAGATACCCGGGTAGAAGCAGCAGGCGAGGTGAGCGAACTGTTGGCAGATATGTTGCTCGACCTGCAACTGAATGCCGATGTACATCTGCCCGACATCGCTTATTTCTTGCCCGAGAGTATGAAGGTGGAAGGCGATGCCGCAGGAAAAGTAAGTGCCAAGATACGCCTGAGCGACCTGACGGATATGCACTTAGAGCGTGGCAAATTCAGCGGCGATATGCGTCTGAAAGGTATTGATTTCCAAATGGATAGCATGCTTGCCCAGTTGCCCGACACGCGTGTGCAGTTCACCCTGCCTAACCCTAAGCCTTCGCGTAAGTCGGTAGGCTGGTTGGCAGCGCAGTTGTCGTTGCAAGGCGTTGATTTTGAGATGATTGATGCGCTGACGGCACAACTCGGGCAAACTGATTTGCAGATAGAGGCAAGCAACATCTTGGGCAGCAGCCCTGTTCTCTGCGCTACACTCGGACTGCAATCCGCAACACCGCTACAGGCAGCAATGGACAGTATGGAAGCGACCATCACCGCGCCCCGTCTGACCGCCTACGCAGAGTACAACACGAAGGATACGACCGTCGTGCCGACTTTGCAGGCAAACCTCGCTTTCGACGACCTGCGCGGTTACTACACCAATATGCAGGCACATCTGGCGAAGTCGTCGGTAGAGGCGAACCTGCGCCCGAGCAAGCGCAACAAGTCCGTACCGCGCTTGGAAGCATCGGTGCGCACGAATGCCTTGGACGCTTCGATGGGCGAGGACGTGCAGGTGAAGACCGCGGCATTATCCCTCAAAGCATCGGCACGCTACAACAAACAGGGCGAGA
>JBNMIS010000020.1:0-25158 GCA_050873385.1 Bacteroidales bacterium
AAAGGTTGTATCACATTGAGCGACAGAGGTTCCGTATAAATCGTATCACCCCCGCTCACGAATGGAATGGGAGGTACAAAAAACAGGGAATCCTTGAAGGCGGTGATAGTCAGATCCTGCCGGATCACCATGCTCCCGTCAGCCTGTTTTGCCGTGTCTTTTTCGGTGCGTGCCACTATCTCAAGCCCGTCCGTCAGCATTTCGCCGTATTGGGGGAATACAACCTCCTCACTGCCTGTAGTGGCTGCACTCAGGTGCAGTTGCGTCTGATCTCCTATCCATAGTTCGGTGGAATCTATCTGCGCACTCACCACTATACCCAATATCAGTAAAGAAAGAGCCATATATGCGTGTCCTTATATTTTGAATAATCTTATCAACCCCTTCACGTAATCATCCTCTGTCCGGATGCTCACATTCCTCATTCCCAATTTGGTAAAGATACTCTCCCATGCCTGCTGCTGTGTCTGCCATTGCTGGGCATACCCCTCTCTCACGGTTTTGACTCCGGTGTCCACCCATATACGCTTGCCCGTCTCTGCATCTTTCAGTTTAAGAAGCCCTGCATCAGGCATCTCCGCATCTCTTCTGTCATAGATTTGGATAACGGAGATGTCATGCTTCTCGGAGGCTATTATGAGAGGTTTCTCGGCAGCAGCGATACCGTTCGTGCCTTCCACCGGCACATCCAGATCCGAAATCAGAAATGCCGTGCATCTGCGCTTCTGGGCATTGGCGAAATATTGCAGACTGTTTGCAATATCCGTACCCGAAGAGGTCGGCTCAAAGTCTATAAGTTCCCGGATGATATGCAATACATGTTTCCGTCCTTTCTTGGGAGGTATATATTTTTCTATCTTGTCCGAGAAGAATATCACGCCTATCTTGTCATTATTCTCAATGGTCGAAAAAGCAAGCGTTGCCGCCACCTCTGCCATCATGTCACGCTTCGTCTGCACCGTGGTCCCGAAGTTCCGGCTGCCCGAAACATCCACCAGCAGCATGACGGTCATCTCCCGCTCCTCCTCGAAGACTTTTATGTAAGGCTTGTTCAAACGAGCCGTCACATTCCAGTCGATCGACCGCACATCATCGCCCGGCTGATACTCGCGGACCTCCGAAAAGGTCATACCACGGCCCTTGAATTGGCTGTGATATTCACCGGCAAAGATATTGTGCGACAGACCTCGGGTTTTGATTTCTATCCGCCTGACTTTCTGTAATAACTCTTCGTTTGTCATGAACAGTTCTGCTGGATGTTGGTATTCCTTTTTCCTTCCGTTTGCTTTAAGGGACTTGCACCTTGTTCAAGATCTCCGTGATAACGTCTTCTGTGGTCATATTCTGTGCTTCAGCCTCATAGGTCAAACCTATACGGTGACGCAGCACGTCATAGCATACGGCACGGACATCTTCCGGAACGACATAGCCTCTCCTGTGGATAAAGGCGTACGCACGCGCCGCCAATGCAAGGTTTATACTTGCACGCGGACTGCCGCCGAATTGTATCATTCCTTTCAGGGAATCCAGTTCGTATGTGTCGGGATAACGTGTCGCAAACACTATATCAACAATATATTTCTCTATCTTTTCGTCCAGATAAACCTCCTTGACAATTTGCCGCGCCTTGCGGATATCCTCCGTGGAAAGAATCGGCAACACCTGCTTGTGTTCACCGCCAAGGTTTTGACGGATAATCTGCTGTTCTTCATCCTTCTTCGGATAACCGATCACCACCTTCAGCATAAAACGGTCGGTCTGGGCTTCCGGCAGCGGATACGTACCCTCTTGTTCAATCGGGTTCTGGGTAGCCAGCACAAGGAACGGATCTTCCAATTTGAACGTCTCGTCTCCGATGGTGATTTGCCGCTCCTGCATAGCCTCCAGCAAAGCAGACTGCACTTTGGCGGGAGCACGGTTGATCTCGTCGGCAAGAACGAAGTTGGCAAAAATAGGACCTCGCTTTATGCGGAACTCCTCCGACTTTTGCGAATAGATTTGTGTACCCAGCACATCGGCGGGCAACAGGTCGGGCGTAAACTGAATACGGGAGAAATTTGCCTTAATCAAGTCTGAAAGTGTCTTTATGGCGAGAGTCTTTGCCAAACCCGGCACACCTTCCAACAGAATGTGTCCATCACTCAAAAGACCTATCAACAAACTTTCTATCAAGTGTTTTTGCCCTACAATCACTTGGTTCATTCCCATCGTAAGAGCATCTACAAACGAACTCTCGCGTTCAATACGCTCTTGCAGTTCGCGAATATCTACAGTGCTGTTCATATTGTATGATTTGATGTTTCTAACCGCTGTCAGTTGCAAAATCTGTGCCAAAATCTAATCATATTTTGGCTACTCTCGCCCTAATTCCTAGGTTTTCTTTCGCATAGCAAAACAAATGTAAACCGGACAAATCACGACAAAGGTCCCGACAACTTTCATGCCGGACAATAAAACCTGTTTATCAACGACTTATAAATGTGTTTACAACCTCTGTTTACGGTCATTTACGGTCTCATGGCTAGCAGATTCCGGTTGCTTTCCGTTTAGCCGGTCTCATCGACCCCTCATCGACCCCTGAAACACTCCTCAACGAGAGATTGAGAACAAACCGACTCTATCCCTCGAACGTCCCGGACTACTAGGATTTCTACAAACACCCCTTTCCGTGGAGTAGGTAGTGGAGTCCTCTTGACTCCTTTCCTCCCGTTCACGCAAAAGATGAGAAAGAACTAATCAATTTCCTGGAACGTCTCGAACCACTAGGATTTCTACAAACACCCCTTCCCGTGGAGTAGATGGTGGAGTCTCTTTGGTTTCTTTTCTTTTGGTCATGCAAAAGAAAAGAAAGGACCAATCCGTGTATAATAATGCATCCTAAGCGTTTAGTATGTCCAATTCCTGGGATAAAACATACAAACTGTATTTTCAACAAGGTAATAATAAAAAACGAACTACATCTTCCATTCGCCCGTACGCAAATACGCTGCGATGTCGTCCATGGCTTTCTCGCGCATAGGCTGCAATTCCTCTCGGGTCACATCGCCCATTATCCAGGAACCTATCCAGTATTCATCCACTCCGTCCAATATCAAAGGAAGTTCTGCACAATGTGCGGCTTGCAGTTTCGAGCCTCGCGGCTGCCATGTGTACAAATGATAACGGGCATCCACTCCCTGCTTTTGCAAATAACGCACATAGCGTTTTGCGGGATTGGTGAACACATAGTGGGTCACAAAACTCCATGCAATCTTCGGACCGAACATGCTTCCGTCCTGCGCTTGAGCGGTCACCACAACCTGCTCCGGCCATTTCACGCGGTCTCCGTACTTCGGCATTTGGGATAAATCCGTAGGAGAGAATGGCAAGGCGTGCCATTGCTGGGGGTGCGATTTCATGTATGCCAACTGGGCGGCTAATAGCGTATCGGCAGGACATGTCCACGCATTCATACCCCTGTCCTCCATATACCTTTCTATATAGCGTGTACGCTGCTTGGCTATGCATTTTCCCGTCGTCAACCCCATGGGAGCCGAAAACACGATGGCTCTTTTGATGGGAACCCGTGTCGTATCTGCCAAACAATATACGACACTCTGGGCACCTGCCGATTGACCGGCAATCGTCATGTTTGTTGCATCGCCGCCAAAGCGGTGAATGTTGTCATGCACCCATCTGAGAGCCGTCAGTTGGTCTTGCAAGCCCAGATTCATCGAAGCGGAATCGGGTTGGTACAGATAGCCGAACACGCCCAAACGGTATGTAACAGTCACGGTCACCACATTCTCACGCAAGGCGAATTCCGCCAATTGCGTATTCACTTTCTCACCGCCACCTGCATAATAGTTTCCGCCGTGTATATATACAAACACGGGCAATTCGCCGTCTGTGCGCTGATTTAGGGAATAGGGCGAGTTTATCGTCAGTACCAGGCAGTCTTCCGTCAGTGGCGATTCTTCATCTTCTTCCAGAACGACATGCGATTCGCCGTATTGAATAGCAGGATTCGCCTTGTTGAGTCGCTGATAACAGGTAATATAACTGTGGGTGTAATTGTCGGTCTCTTCAATACCGTCTGCCAATTCTGGCGCACGGAATCGCTTGGCATGGGCGTAAGGCACACCGTGATAGATGTACACGGAGGCGTTGTCATCGCTCATCCGCAAACAGTTTTCCAAAGTATCAACACGCAATCCGTCAGTATAAGTCACTGATACAGAATTTCCTTCAGCACATGCCAAACAAAGCGGCAGGCACAACAAAGCGCTCACCGCAATTCCCCGTTGTAGTAGATGTGAATGTTTCATGATTGTATAATTTAGTGTATATCTGCAGTGTATCAAAAACCGTTCCGATTGTCCCTCCCCGCTCACCCAAAAGAAAAGAAAGACATACCAAACTCCCTGGAACGTCTCGAACTTCTAGGATTTCTACAAACAAAACAGCACGGGGACCAACGTGTCTGCCGCTTCCGGCTTTGTCTCGCCGCGTCAAAAATCGAGCGGGAATTTCGACAAGCGGAGATACTGTCTGAGCGGAGCGGGTTGTGTCTCCGCCGAAATCCGAGCGATCCCTGTTTTTGGTAACGCCCGACACCCGGTGGCTAATGGTTTGAGTTTGTGATTGTCCCCCTCTTTGAGGGGGTCGGGGGAGTCACATTGACTCCTCCAACCACGTTCACCACTAAGAAAAGAAAGACATACCAAACTCCCTAGGACGTCTCGATCTACTAGAATTTTTACAAACAAAACAGCATGAGGACCAGCGGGTCTGTTGCTTCCGACATTGTCTCGCCGCGTCAAAAATCGAGCGGGAATTTCGAATAGCGGAGATACTGTCTGAGCGAAGTGGGTTGTGTCTCCGTCGAAATACGAGTGACCCCTGTTTTGGGCAACGTCTGACACCCGGTGGCTAATGGTTTGAGTTTGTGATTGTCCCCCTCTTTGAGGGGGTCGGGGGAGTTCCATTGACTCCTTCCCTCCCGTTCACACAAAAGAAAAGAAAGACATATCAAACTCCCTAGAACGTCTCGAACCACTAGGATTTCTATAAACACCCCTTCCCGTGAAGTAGGTAGTGGAATCCCATTGATTTCTTTTCTTTTAATCATGCAAAAGAAAAGAAAGAAGAAGTATAAAGATATAACTATAATTTGCATCTCATATATTCCAAATAGTGGGATGAAATGAGTGAACTTAATTCTGCCAACGAGTATAATTCATATATTCGTGTGTCTCAAACAATGAGTGGAATAAGTGCACCTGATTCCGCCAACGGGTATTCATATACTATTCATATCGTCCATATACCATTCTTCTGTTCTTTTCGTATATTCACCCTGCACTATAAAATAGCGTTTACTTTACCTCTCGACACCTCTCAGATACTATTTGCACATTCCGCCTGCACCGCCCAAATGCTATTTAACTCTCCTCCAAACACCTCTCGAATATCATCCCCTCATCATTCCGTCACGGTTTGGGCACCATTTAGACATTCATACCACATTGACTGAATGCCATTCCGCCACCGTCACGACACAACTTGAACATTATTCCGTCACCATTCCACTACAACTTGAATACCATTTAGACCACCACTCAGCATTGCCAAAATACCGTTATCCCACCTCTCCGACATTTTCCCGCCACGGTTTGAATGTCATTCCGCCACCATACTAACACCACTTGAGTACCGTACTGACACCTGCCAGACACATCTCCGGCACTACCTGAACACTCTCTCCACACCATAAAAACAGTGCTTGGATTCCACTTGGGCATCGTTTTCACATCATACCGACACAATCTTAATAATTGAACAACAACGTTGTTGGTAGCGGAAGCAATTGTTTTCACATCATTCCGGCACTATCTTAGTAATAGAGACACCTGACAAAAAAGGTTGTCCCATGGAGGACAACCTTTTTTTATAATGATTATTGTTAACCTGTTTACTTGCTCAGAGCCAAAGCCACATTTACGGCGCAAGCCACGGTGCAACCTACCATCGGGTTGTTGCCGATACCCAGGAAGCCCATCATCTCTACGTGTGCAGGTACCGAAGACGAACCTGCAAACTGTGCGTCGCTGTGCATACGACCCATCGTATCGGTCATACCGTACGAAGCAGGACCTGCCGCCATGTTGTCGGGGTGCAAGGTACGACCGGTACCGCCACCCGAAGCCACCGAGAAATACGATTTTCCGGCCAGGATACGCTCTTTCTTGTACGTACCTGCTACGGGGTGCTGGAAACGGGTCGGGTTGGTCGAGTTACCCGTGATGGATACATCTACATTCTCGTGCCACATAATTGCCACGCCCTCGCGCACATCGTCAGCACCATAGCAATTCACTTTCGCACGCGGACCATTGGAGTATGCTTTGCGGCGTACCTCTTTCAGTTCGCCCGTATAGTAGTCAAACTGGGTCTGCACGTAGGTGAAACCGTTGATACGGCTGATGATCATAGCCGCGTCTTTTCCCAGACCGTTCAGGATGATACGGAGCGGGGTCTTGCGCACTTTGTTCGCCATCTCGGCAATCTTGATTGCACCTTCTGCAGCAGCGAAACTCTCGTGACCGGCAAGGAAAGCAAAGCACTGGGTCTCCTCGCGGAGCAGACGGGCTGCCAGGTTACCGTGTCCGAGACCTACTTTGCGGTCGTCAGCCACCGAACCGGGGATGCAGAATGCCTGCAGACCGATACCGATAGCCTCGGCAGCGTCAGCGGCGTTGGTGCAGCCTTTCTTCAGCGCAATAGCACTACCTACTACATAAGCCCATTTTGCGTTCTCGAAGCAGATACGCTGGGTCTCCTCGCAAGTCAGATACGGATCGAGACCGTATTGCTCGCAGATCTGGTTTGCCTCCTCGATAGAAGCGATACCGTTGGCATTCAGCGCGGCGAGAATCTGTTTCTCGCGGCGGTCTTGTGATTCAAATTGAACTGGACGAATCATAGCATTACTCCTTTCTCGGGTCAATAGATTTAACTGCGCCCTGCTCTTTGGTCGTGCGACCATAAGTGCCGGTAACTTGTTTCAGAGCCTCGTCAGCGGGTACGCCTTTCTTGATAGCGTCCATAAACTTGCCCATGTGTACGTATTCGTAGCCGCATACCTCGTTGTCCTCGTCGAGGAACTCTTTGGTGATGTAGCCCTCGGTCAGTTGCAGGTAGCGGACACCCTTTACCTTCGTCGAGAAGAGCGTACCGCACTGGCTTACCAAGCCTTTGCCGAGGTCTTCCAGACCGGCACCGATAGCCAAGCCGCCCTCGGAGAAAGCCGACTGGGTACGACCGTAAACGATCTGGAGGAACAACTCGCGCATAGCGGTGTTGATCGCATCGCAAACGAGGTCGGTGTTCAGTGCCTCGAGCAAGGTCTTGCCTGGCAGGATCTCTGCTGCCATAGCGGCCGAGTGGGTCATACCCGAGCAACCGATGGTCTCTACGAGTGCCTCTTCGATCACGCCGTCCTTTACGTTCAGTGTCAGTTTGCAGGCACCCTGCTGGGGAGCACACCAACCCACACCGTGTGTCAAACCTGAAATGTCTTTGATCTCGGTAGCCTTCACCCACTTGCCCTCTTCGGGGATGGGAGCCGGTCCGTGCTTCGGACCTTTGGCTACAACGCACATTTCCTGTACTTCTTTACTGTAAATCATGTTTATTGTGGTTTATTGTAATGTTTGTATTTTGCAATACCTGAAACTTTTTACTCTGCAAAGATACGGCGTTTTTTTGAACTATGCAACCTACCTGCACATCAAAGTTTCAAGCAAATCATTTCCTCCGGACGTCATGCCTGCCACAATACGTTGTCCTGCCTCTCCGACAGGCACCACATAGCGAACAAATGGCATAAAAACGGGCTTCATGCCGTCCTTTTTCCACCCGTACAGAACGCCGTGCTGTCTGTTTTTCTTTGCCGTAGTCGTGCCGTTTTGCCTTTTTGCTTGTGTAGATTTATTTTTTGCAGTACCTTTGCGGTGAGTATGGGCCGGAGTACGATTTTACGCAAAGAATGTGCACCGGAACTACAGGGAATGGCAACAAGAAACTGAAAGAGCAACGGGTACTTGACTGAAATACTCCGAGAATACAAACGAATACGGACAAACAGCCTTAGCAAACAGAATATACCACTATGAAACAACACTACATTCTGGCAGCAGCCATCTGCATGATGAGCCTGACGGCTCAAGCACAAACCGGCACAATGGACATCAACGGAAAACAATGTGCCATCGACACCACCTCCTATTATCAAGCAGGTCCCGGAATACAGCATACCGCTTTCACCCTGACCATCGGTTCCACCAAGCACAACTGCTACATGCTGGAGATAGACTTGAATAACCGGTACAACACAGTGGAAGAATATCAGTCGCAAGGAAGAACGGGTGCGACGGAACAGTTGGCAGACGCTTACAAGAAACTGGACGCAGAAGGTCACCGCAGCGTCGGGGGCGTCAACTGCAACTTCTGGGTTGTCAGTTCGCAAATCACGGGACAAATACAAGGATTGCTCGGGCAGCCTTACGCGGGAACCGCCCGCAACGGCGTGCTGATAGGCGAACCCAGTGACTGGAATGCCGGTCACGGCGACAGGGGATATGTGATGATAGACCGTCAGAAAAGAGTATGGATCGACAATGTAGATTTTGCAGGAACCGTGAAGATAGGCGGAACAGATTATGCCATTCGCGATGTAAACCGCACGCGCGTCAATCCCAACACGGACGAAATTACTCTTTTCAACCACTACATCGGTTCGACACCCACCCGCTCCACTGACGGCATTGAGGTCGTATTCAGTACAGCAGGCTGGAACATCAACGGCACAATGGAGTGCACAGTAAAAAGCATCAACACGACGGGAGGAACCGTTATCAAAGAAGGTACAGGCGTTTTGCAGGGACGGGGAACCGGTGCCTCGGCACTGAGCCAACTGAAAGAAGGAGACACTTTCACGATGAACCTGGGTGTAGTATCCACCTATGACGAGACACTGAAGCCCGACATCATGCAAATGGTTACAGGAAATGCCCTTATCCTGAAAAACGGAGTACAAACAAACCGCAATACCAACGAGGCATACAATAACAAGAATTATCCCCGCACCGTGCTGGCGACCAATGCAAGCCGGGACAAAATGTGGATGTTTGTAACCGAAAAGCCGGGTATGTATACTGCAGACATGTGTGCCGTACTGCAGAAGTGCGGTGCCACGGAGGCGGCAGGTATGGACGGAGGCGGCAGCGCACAGATGTGCCTGGGCGGGAAAGTAATCAATTATGCAGCAGACGGTACTCCGCGTGCCGTGGCGAACTCCATTTGGGTATTCTCCACAGCCCCTGATGACCCGGAGGCAAGTACGATTATTCCTTCCGTAAAGAAAATAAAACTCCCCAAATACGGTACACTATATCCCGACTTCATGGGTTATAACCAATACGGGGTATTGCTCAGCAAAAAGTTGGAAGGCGTGCGGCTCTCTTGCGACGAGGCGACTGGCTATATTGACAGCGAGGGGCGTTTTGTCTGCCTGAACAGCGGAGAAGTGACCGCTACCTACGGAAATGCACGGACAACTATCCAAGTGGAGATGGCAGAAAGCAGCGATATACAAATCCGTCTGGACAGCGTCTTAATATCGAACAACACCAATTATACGATAGAAGTGTATTCAACCGTCAACGGAAAGCAACTGTTCCTGCAACCGGAGGCACTAAGTTGGCGGACGGAAGATGCATCGGTTTGCAGCGTGACGGAGAAAGGGGTTATAAACGGAGTCAACAACGGATCATGCCGGGTATATGGTACACTGAACGGGAAGACGGATTCCATCTTAGTGCATGTAGAAATACCCGAAAAGACACCTTTGGCATGGAATACCGATTTCACTGCAGACACTTGGGAAGTGCAGGGAAGCAACAGCGCATGGAATACACGAGTCATGAAAACGGGAGACGGGATATCGAGCGTGACCATCAACTTCACCGGCGGGCGAGGAGCCAACTTGAAACTCATTCCCGACCTGCCCTTGTACAGCCTTCCCGACTACATCGAGTTCAGATACGATCCAAGAGATTTTCCGATCCAGCGCGTAACGGCAATCATGTATGCCAACAACAGCAAAGACATTCACAGTTTTGTAACCAACTCTGTCACAACCAACCAAACAAACACCATTGTTATCAACGTGGACAGTGTGTTAGGACACCCGAATGACATTGCCGTTTATCCCATAAGACTGGATTATATCAGTTTCACATTGGACGTGAATGCGGACAAACGTGAATACACGATGACCTTAGACGGAATATACCTGCACTACGGGAAACTATCGTTAGGCGTACAGCCAACCGCAGAAACGACGTGGAGCATCTATCCGAATCCTACGGAAGATGCGTTGGTTATACGGGGAGCCAACGCGGGCGAAAAGGCAGTACTCTATGACATGCAAGGAAGAATCGTCAGCCGACACACACTGGAAGGCGAAGAAGACATGATAGACATCCAAGCAGTCCATAGCGGACAATACATACTGAAGATTAACAACAATACTACCAAAGTCATAAAACGATGAAAGACACAGCAAGAAACAATCCGTGGTTCTGGGTACCCACCCTGTATTTTGCAGAAGGAATCCCCTATTTCCTAGTAAACAACATATCCGTGATGATGTTCGCCAAGATGGGCGTTCCGAACGACCAGTTGGCATTCTTCACCACACTTCTGTATTTCCCGTGGTTTCTGAAAGGTGTATGGAGCCCGATAGTTGACGTAGTGAAGACCAAACGCTGGTGGATCATCGGCATGCAAGTGTTGCTGACAGCCCTGTGTATTCTGCTTACAGCGACACTACCCCACCCTGACGCAGGGCTGATAGCCACCAAAAGCACCTCCGTAAGCATGTTTTGGCTGACACTGGTACTCTTTATCATTGCCGCCTTTGCCTCTGCCACTCACGACATAGCCGCAGACGGTTATTATATGCTGGCACACAGCCAAAGCAGCCAGGCAAAGTTTATCGGCATCCGTTCCACTTTCTACCGCATTGCTTCCGTATTCGGACAAGGCGTATTGGTATTGATAGCCGGCACCATTGAGCGCAAAACGGGCAATATACCCTACTCCTGGCAGATTACATTGGGCGTTACCGCCGTTGTCATGTTTGCCATTACGATGTACCATATCTTCATGCTTCCAAAAGCGAAAGACGACACACCGCGCCAGACAGAGCAAGCAGCAGGTTCGTTCAAGGAGTTGGGGAATTCATTCTCTACGTTCTTCACCAAGAAAGGAGTATGGCTTGCCATCCTGTTTATGCTGCTTTACCGTCTTCCGGAAGGCTTTCTCATCAAACTGTGCCAGCCTTTTCTGGTTGATGCACGGGAAGTAACCGTGAACGAAGCCGGCAAGATTATCGGCGGAGGATTGGGATTAGGCACCGACATGGTGGGCTTGCTGTACGGCACAATAGGCGTTATCTTTTTGCTGTTAGGCGGTATCATAGGCGGCATATACATATCGAAGCGCGGTCTGAAACGCTCGCTGTGGCTTATGGCTGCCTGTATGACCCTTCCCTGCCTTACCTTTGTATATCTAAGCAGTTGTCTGCCCAGTAACCCATGGTTGATAGGTTTAGCCATCTCCATAGAACAGTTCGGTTACGGGTTCGGCTTTACCGCCTATATGATGTATATGATGTACTTCTCGGAAGGCGAATTCAAGACTTCCCACTATGCAATATGCACCGCCTTCATGGCGCTTAGCATGATGTTGCCCGGCTTTGTAGCAGGCAGTATAGAAATGGCTATCGGTTACAAAGCCTTCTTCTGGATGGTGATGGCATGCAGTGTGGCTACGCTCCTGGTAACCTTCCTTGCTTACAGACGTCTGGACGAGGAGTACGGCAAGAAATAAAGAAGAACAGCTGTTAAACGAAACAAGATGAACATTAAAAAGCACATTCCCAACACAATCACCTGTTGCAATCTGCTCTGCGGCAGCGGGGCCGTGTTGCTAGCCACGCAAGAACAATTTGTATATGCCTTTCTGTTGATGACGGCAGGAGCCGTGTTTGATCTGTTTGACGGCATGACAGCCCGTCTGCTGCACGTATCAAGTCCGCTTGGACTGCAGTTGGATTCACTGGCAGACGATATTACATTCGGTCTGGCACCTGCCATGATGGTTTGCTGCTATCTCCGTCCGGCAACAGGGATGTGGAGTGTACTGGCATTGGCGATGGCAGCCTTTTCGGCACTACGTCTTGCCAAGTTCAACATTGACGACCGGCAACGCAGCGGCTTCATAGGCTTGGCCACACCCGCCAATGCCATTTTCTGGGGGTCGGTGTGCTGTATTCCCGAACTACTCACAGAGACGAGCAATCCCAAAGCCGTCGGAACAATACTACTGGCAACCTGTGCATTGAGTTGCTATCTGCTTCTGGCAGAGATTCCGTTCTTCTCTTTCAAGTTCCACAGTTTAGCATGGAAAGAAAACAAAGTGCCCTACACATTCCTGATAGTGACCGCCATACTTCTATTATGCAGCATCGCAACAGCCTGCATACTCGGCATGCCCCATTTTGTGTTTGCAGGCAGCGCAGCATGTATTTTATGGTACGTTGTACTGAACATCTCCCTGTATCTTTCACGCAAAAAGCATATATAGTTTCCAGTCATGCAAGCGACCCGCGTCCTGAAGAAATTTGCGGTATGCCTGATTGCCGGTATTTTTATCTTACCGTCACAGGCGGCAGGCATTCCCGAAGGGTACTATGACTCAGCAAACGGGAAAGCCGACTCCCTGTTGAAAGCAAGCCTTTATGAGATATGCCGCGGCGGCAAACGGGTTGCTTACGGGACACAGGGGTACACCTATCAGGAAAATATCTACTATCCCGGTTCGTGGAACTATTTCCCCCTGACGGACAAGCGGGCAGACGGTACGATATGGGATATGTATTCGGATACGAAGCGTTATTACCCTTACGACGGCGGTTCGGCAGGCGGCATACAGATAGAGCACTGTATTCCGAAATCGTGGTGGGGTTGGACAAAAAGCGACACAGCCTCATCGAAACGTGCTTATCAGGACCTGTTCATACTTAATCCCTCAGACGCCCAAGCCAACGGGCAGAAAAGCAATTACCCTCCCGGACACGTACAGAAAGGAGACAAGTTTGACAACGGCTCGTTCAGAATGGACAAGGCTGTATCGTCGCTCTATCCATGGATATGCTTTGAACCGGCAGAGGAATACAGAGGCGATTTTGCCCGAACCTACTTCTACGCCGTAACCGCATATCAGGATCTGCCATGGGGAGCAGGCAACAAAGACTATGAGCGGTACGTATCGGACGACCATTATCTGATATTCCAGGACATACTGACAGAAGTGCTGCTTGACTGGCACAGAGCCGACCCCGTGAGCAGGAAGGAAACTGAGCGTGCCAATGCCATCTACGATGTGCAAGAGAACCGCAACCCGTACATAGACTATCCTGAGTTGGTGGAATACATATGGGGAGACAAACGGGGCGAGCGTGTGCAATTGAGCCGATTGGAGTGTACCGCCCAAGACACCTATACTCCGCAAGAAGATTACACGAACTTTGCCGCTTACGCTCCGACAGACAGAACCGAGGAAGGCTTTACAGCCCGTTGGCTAGACTTTCACACCACATACACGCTGGACGTATATACCAAACACGTGACAGGAAAGAATGACACACTCATCAATATGCCTTCGGTAACACCAAAGCGAATCGACACCACGCTGACAGCGGGACAAATCGGCAGGCTGGGAAACGCGGGTACGACAGGCGTTGTATTGGGCGTAGGCGATACGGACGGAGGCATCGTGCTCCGACCGTCAGGTTTGAAGAAAAGCGCTGTTCTACACTTCAGAGCAAACATGTATCAGACGGCGTCCAGCGGAGAAATCCGCATCTTCCTGGACAATCATCCGACAGCGGACAGCATTATTCTGCTACCAGAGTCAAGAGACGAGCAATTTTACCATGTTACCATTCCTGCCGGAACAGATTCCATCCGTTTGATTTCCTACGGCGGGAAAACAACCAAACGTGCCTGCCTGCACGAACTCTACCTGATTCAAGGCGATTTACAAACGGAACAACTGTCCATCAGCGGTTATCCTGCCGAGATAGACCATGCGACAGAGCGGCACGGCATATTCGAATATTATGTAGCGTTGCCCAAAGAATTGAGAGGAGAGAGCGTATATTACAGGGTAAGCAGCACAACGGGAGAGGTATCGAACGAAGCAGAAGCGAGCAAAGAACCATTGCAGGAAGGCCTCCCCACCATAACCCGACAGAAAGAAAAAGGGACAGAAAAAGTCATGCAAGGCGGACAAGTAACCATAAAACACAGGACAGGAAACTATTCCATACTCGGGCAAAAGAAATAAACAGGACCTTTTCCTTCCGTGAAAGACAGAACCAAACGCATTCTCCATTCCCACATGCATCAAGAAACAGCCCTTTCCCGCCACCAGAAGGAACGAATTCCATCGAGGCACCTGTCTGAGCCTATTGGTTCCACAAGCCGAACAGGTTCAACAAACCCGACAACGCTGTCAGTTTGCCAAGCAACAGACCGCCCGCCGAGGTCGGCTCGAGGGGTCGTCGAGGGGTCGAAGAAGTCCCATCAGGCATTTACGGTTCCACATTGAGCGGACAGCAGTTTGCAGGCAAAGGAGACTATCCGTTTATTCGTCCAGAAAGACACTGCAAGAGCGATAACAGGTCGGAGATTATTTGTTTTTCCCAAGGAAACAGCCTGCAGATTTTTCCACACATTGTGCCAATTATTACACTTATACGGGCGAGTTATGGAGTACCTTTGCAACGTAGAATTATGCATTGTCAAACAACATCAATATCATGAAGAAGCAAGTATTTTTCATATTGTTTTTCAGCAGTTTACTCTATTTTTCCAACATCTCCACTGCCAATGCCCAAAGCAGCAAAGGTCAGTCGACAGAAGGCAAAGATTTCTGGGTTACATTCCTGCAAGCAGACCAAGACAGCAACAACACTTTAACTCTTTCGTTGTCCATATCATCGAGGGAAGATTGTGACGTCACCATAGAAAACCCGTACACAGGATACAGTGAAAACATTCATATTACAGCCGGTGCACTAAGTCTGGTGGATATTTACGAAGACGGGAGCGTACTACGAGACGCCGCCCGCAGCGCCATGAATACAAGCGGCAAGGTTTGCTATGCTGTCTATTCGGAAAAAGCAGACACTTGTGCATTACACGTAACGTCAACAGCAGATATTTCCCTTTTTGCAACGAACTACAAAAGAGCGACCTTTGATGCAACAAACGTGATACCGACGGCTTCTTTGCAAGACAGTTATATCGTGCAAACATACACTCCGTCGGACCATGCCGGCACCTCCTCCACACAGGGATCGCATTTTGCCATTATTGCGACAGAAGACGGGACGGAAGTGGAATATTGTCCGACCGTACAGACCGAGGGAGCGCGCCAGTTTGAGACTGAATATGCCAATTGGGGAGACAGATTGTTCGATGTAAAACCCGAATATGAGGCATACAGGAACTATCACCTGGGGGATACACTGGTTACCCCCGCACTACGGAAAGGAGAGGTATTTTACGTCTGGACGGGCAAAGCCGACGGCGAGAACGGCGACTTGAGCGGCACTTACGTAAAAGCAAGAAACGGCAAGAAGATAGCCGTTTTCCAAGGTTGTCCGCACACCAACATACCCTACCAAAAGAAACAACGTGACCACATTTTCTCCCAAGCCATGCCGACGCAATATTGGGGAAACACGTTTGCCATCACCGCTTCCAAGAACAGGAAGCGTGACATTCTGCGTGTGATGGCTCTCTATGACGGGACAGAGGTGCGAATCAACGGGAACCTGGTGCATACTTTTGATTTCAACACGGATAAAAAACAGTATTGGGAGTTCGAAATCGGAGAGAGTTTCAGTTCACTTGCCGATCCTTTGGTGAAAGACAAGAGTTGCATGCTTGAGACCTCCTGCCCCTGTGCCGTACATTTGTTTATGGTATCGCAACAATACGACGGAGACAAGAACAACAACGGCGACCCTGCAATGCTATGGATCAATCCGATAGAGCAACAGATTGACGAGATTACATTTGCCACATATGCCAGCAAGAACGGGACGACCTATCACTATACAAACATAGTGACAGACGCACCGGAGAAGATGACATTAGACGGTGCGTCAATTGCCAGCGACTTCAGCCCCGTGGCAGGTTCAAGCACGTATTATTTCGCACAAAAAGAGTTGGGAACAACGGCACAAAACCATACCTTGCGGAGCAACGGAAGCAACTTTATCGCCCATGTGTACGGATTTACCAAAAACGAGTCATACGGTTACTCTGCCGGCGGCGCGACCAAGCCGCTTCAATCGACCATCACCATCAACGGCAAAGAGTTTACCGCAGACAGCGAGGAAAACACATTGTGCGGGCAAGACACAATACAATTCGGCTGCAAACTGAACTACAACTTCGAGAAGATTGTCTGGGGATTCGGAGACGGGAATACCCCTTACACCGATGACTCGGGAAGCGACAGTTCGTCCGTCAAACATTTCTATGCCCAAGACGGGATTTACCATGCATACGCCCTTGTGTACAGGAAGTCTTCGAACTTATGCGCCGGGCAATCGGTAATGGACAGCATCCCCATCAAAGTGAGCATAGGCCGCTTGACCTTCAGCATCACCTCCGTGGACATACCTTGCAAGGTGGAAGGTGAGCCGTTTGTAGGCAAAATATACTACAGCAACGAATCTGGCATTGCCCTATCAGGCGAACAACTCACCTACAACACGGCAGCGCAACAGGCAGGCTTCAAAGACAGCGAACTGATTATCACGCCAGAGTATTTCGGGATTTCCATACCGGACGGCGCCAAGCAAGCGACAGAATACGGCATCCGCCTGCAGATAGAATCGGAATGCGGGACAGTGGATACCACATTGCTATTTATGCTGAGTTACGACAATGACGTATTGTCCCAACGCTTTAAAAATGTTTTAGGCTTGCTGGCAGCACCTTTTGCGGGCGAAGACTTGAGCGACTATCAATGGTACAGAGCAAGCGACAGCACCGCCGTAGCGGGACAGAACAGTGCGACTCTGAACATGTATGATTTGGGTTATGAAAACTACAAAGACGAGTCGTTTTATCTGTGTTTTACCATAAACAAAGGGACGGCAGAAGAAATGAAGACCTGTACGTGCGCCAAGAGATTCTCGGAAAACGATGACAAGTGGCAGTTCAAGCCCGACTCCACCATTGTATTATCCGGGACAGCAGCGCAAGCAGGAAGCGACATATTCGTGAATGCAAAGGATTATGCGACCGTGATGTGGATCAACATAAACGGGGAGGTTATCCAACAGAAAGCGATTCCTGCGGGCGGGAGCACAGTAAGGGTTCCCGAAGAAAAAGGTTTTTATATTCTGCGCGTGGTGACAGGCAAACAGGAACGTAACTTCAAATTCATGGTTCAATAACGGCAGGAGGATTTACAACAATGAAAACATTACTATACAGATTATTCGTCCTGGTTGTCTTATTGACACCGGTCTATACCCCGGACTATTCGGCAATGCGCATGCAAGCCGCCACACCGCAGACTGCAGCACAAAAGCAAAAAGCCGCGGCACAGGTCAAGAAGAAAAAAGAGGCAGACAAGAAAAAGGCTCAGAAACAAAAGGAACAAGCCAAGAAGCAAAAAGCCCAACAGAAAGCCGCAGCCGCAAAACAAGAGGCTCGTGCAAAGCAACAAGAACAGACTGCAAAAGCACAAGCCCAAAGGCAGGCACAAAAACAAGCAGACGAAGAGGCACAGAAACAAGCGTGGTTACGTCAGCAGGAGGCGCTCAATGACCCCACACCAAGAAAAGAGGTTGTCAGTTTGATAAACATAGGGGCTAAAGCAGGTTACGCAGGCATCATGGACCGGATGGCAAACAACTATGCCAACATCAGTTCACCCAATGAATTAGGTAATGATTATGTTTATCATTCTCTAAAAGGAGGTCCGGGAGCAGGTCTGTCGCTTACATACGAGTTGGAATATGGTGCTTTCCGCTTCGCGACAGGATTGGACTTCACTTACCTGAATTCGACCTCCGCATACGAGTTCAGCCTCATGCGCCGACTGGAACAGCCTTACGGAGGAAACTATTTTTACATAACCGATGATCTGCACGAGACAAGGAATGCGGGTTATGTAGGATTGCCGATACTATTCGGTGCACAATTCTCACGCTATTATTTCATGGCGGGAGCGAAAGTAGGATACGGTCTGTTTGGTAACTACAGCCAGAGGGGACAATATGATATCGTAGTGAAAGACGATGCCTTGAGAGATCCTTACGGATTAGGGATATATGACGTACCTACTCTTGCCAAAGACCAACACAAATTATCGCTGCAACAACCGAGCGTGAGTTTGTGTGCAGAGGTAGGTATAGACTTAGACGAATGGCTCCAAGCACAACCCGACAAGAAGAACAAGAAACGCACAAAACCAGGGGAAAGGCTTCCCTTCGGAAGAGAACATCTGCACTACAAGTTAGGTATTTTTGCAGAATATGGGATACTAAACACAAACAAAGCAAATGGTACATATCCTCTCAGTTTTGAGACAACATCTCCTTATCCCCAGCAGACAAACAGCATGCTGTCCGTTGCGGGAACAAGAGTAAACAATCTGTTTGTGGGATTAAAGTTCACCATCCAATTTGAGATACCAGGTAAAGTGGCCCGTCCTATTCCCGCACCAGCATCAGCAGCAGAAATCAGTGTGTATGACAAAGAGAATATGACTTCTCTAACAACAGCCATTGTGAAAGTGGACAATACTGCCAATAACCGGACGGTGATGAAACCAAAGACCTTGACCAAAGGCTTTGTCAAACAAAGGACAGCCGTCGGAGAATATGTTGCCACGGCTAAAGCCGAGAATTATTATCCGGAGAGCGTATCGTTTACAGTTGACTCTCCAGGTATCGTAGTACCCGTCAAGATTTATATGCAGCGCAGACCCGTATTCCGCGTAAACGTTACAGACAAAGAAACGGGAGCAGCCATCGCAACCCAAGTACAAATAACAAGAAAAGGACATGAGGACATCGCATACAGTCTGACGACAGATTCAGTGAACGGTTCGTCTGAAGTTATGCTAAGAGATTCGATACAATATGCTTTGCACATCGAACAAATCGGTTATGAAAGCGTAGATACACTCATAAGAGACATTAGCGATAAAATGGATATTGCGTTAATCCCCATAAAGAAGGGGGAAATTTTCGTGATGAAGAACCTGTTCTTTGCGACAAACAAAACCAGAATCTTGTCTTCGTCGGAAGATGCAATGAACGCGTTATTCTCTTATCTGGAGCGTAATAAAGACATACGGATACGTATTATCGGACATACAGACAACGTAGGAAAAGACGAGGCGAACCAACGCCTCTCAGAAGGGCGTGCCAATGCAGTTCGTCAAGACCTCATAGAAAAAGGCATTGACGCTGACAGGATAGAGGCAGAAGGAAGGGGAGAAAGCGAACCGATTGATACAAACGATACAGAGGAAGGGCGTCAGAACAACCGCCGTGTGGAAATAGAAATCCTATAATCCGAAAGCATACACTTATACTATTCATATTATGAAAAGACACGTTTATATACTTATTTTTCTGCTATTAGGAAGTTGTTTGCCCATGTTTGCGGCAGCGGGGACAGAGGGAAAGGAATTTTGGGTGGCATTGACAATAGGCAGAGGACCAAAGGACGTTGGAGACCTGGCGGAATTTTATATCTGTGTATCGTCCAAAAGCCGTTCCGGTGAGGTGACAGTGACCAACCCTATAACAGGCTGGACAAAGACCTACTTAATTCCGCCCGGAACGGGTTGGTTAAAGATAAATGATATACCTAAGAGCGCAATTTATCCTTTCGGAGACAATGTAAAAAAGCAATGGGCTCAAGCATCCGGGCAGAAATTCAATACAGGGTTACAAGTAAGTTGTACGGAAGTTATGTCGGTGTTTGCCTCCATACGTTACGAACATGCATTCGATGCAACAAACGTATTGCCCATAAGTGCATTGCAATCAGATTACATTATTCAGGAATATCCTCCTTATGGTAATGAAGGTACCGCATTCAGCAATTTCTGCATACTTGCTACGGAGGATAATACAGAAGTAGAGATAACCCCTTACAACACAACCTATTGTCAAAAGCAAGGAAAAGTGCCGTTTACCGTAACCTTGAACAAAGGCGAGGTGTATTATATCTGTAGCCAGGAAGGAAGTGAAGCAAATGCCCAAGCGGTTTCGCTTTCCGGTAGCAAAGTGAGAGCCAAGGATGGAAAGAAAATCGCTGTATTCAACGGAGATGTTTGCACCCGAACCCCGAACAATGTATCGGCTCGGGATATCAACTACGAGCAGGCTATACCAACAGACTATTGGGGGCGCGAGTTTATTGTGACTCGTTCCCTGAAAAAAGATGCAAACCGTTTCCGGATAACGGCTATGGAAGACGGAACTACCGTCTCTATAGACGGAAATCAAATAGCGACTCTGGCAGCATGTGAGACTTTTGAATTTGAATTGGCTATCACAAAGCAAATGAACAAGACGACCCTGCCTGCACGTTATTGTTTTGTAGAGGATGCCGCATACATCACCACCTCTTGTCCTGTTGCATTGTATAATTATGACACGGGAAATGCATACACAAGCAAAGACAAAACTGTCCCGAGCGAATTTGACGAGGAAATGGGGGACCCGTCTATGACTTGGGTTAGTCCAATAGAACAGAAAATCAGTGAAATTACCTTCGGCGTAATGAACACAGACAAGACAACCAAACATTTCGTAAACATCGTCACAGAAACTGCGAACACAGGCAATATTGAATTGCGGGAAGTAAAGGCAGGGCTGTTTGGGAACAATATGGTTTCTGCGACAGATTTCAAAACCGTTGCGGGATCGCCTAACTACTCATACGCCCGAGTTCCATTGACCGAGAACCAGGATGCGATTTATACACTGAAAGGCGATGGCGGTTTCATTGCTCACGTGTATGGCAATGGAAACGATGAGTCGTATGCCTATTCTGTAGGGTCGGCTGCTGTTCGGAGAGGTATTGAGATCGGCAATCAGATTTGGCAAGACGGAGTAGCCGCCGACGTAACATATTGCATAGGGGAACCCATACAACTCAATGCGCAGGTGGGTAGCGACATTATCGATTATGCAGATTGGGATATGGGCGACGGATCCAAGAAGAAAGGCAGTATGAATCAAACGAATATCAAGTTCGACTATATATACGAGTCGCCGGGATGGTATGACATAACAGCAACCGTATATGCTCATAAAGACTGCCCGCAGACAACCTACCCGCCGGAAGATGTAAACATACGTATTCTTGTTGTGAGACCCGATACTATAACAAGAAACTTCTTTATCTGCGAAGGCGAAACCATCACATACGGAGGGCAGCAATATACACAGGCTCAAAAAGACACAATACATTTTAATTGCGACAGTGTAGTCATTTTCAATTTGGAAGTCGGACAGAAAACAGATAGCACTTTGAGCCTGACAGCGAAGGATAGTTGTTATTGGAACGGAACAATGTACTACAAGTCAGGCGAATACGAATGGACGGGAACCAATGCCGCAGGATGTGATAGTATTGTACACTTGAACTTGCATATTCTGACTTGTTTGGAATTGACCATGTCAAATGAGAGTTATACGTTCTGCAGTGACGACGACAGTTTTTCCATACCTTATACTTATATAAAAGGGGACATAGGGGAAGCGCAACTAAGATTTGAAGACAAAACGGTTCCTTTGCATGACAACAACGGAAGTTTCGTTGCCGATATGCACTATTTCCGCCCTGGACACTATAATGCCGTCATTGAGGTCAAGGATGATGTCTGCAAACAGACCTTGGAACTGCCGGTAAACTTTGATGTGCTGTACTCTTCCGGCATTATCCGCCAGAAATGGGACAATGTGTTGACTCTGTACAATGCTGACAGGAACGGAGGGTACACTTTCAGTTCTTACCAATGGTATAAGAATGGAGAACCGATCGAAGGCGCAACCGGTTCATATTATCACAGCGACGAACCGTTCGACAGCAAAGATGAGTATAGCGTACGGTTAGGAACAGAAGGCAAAGCCGACCTGTTTACATGCCCATTGAAAATATCTGAAGGAACGGGGAAAAAGCAAATCCGTGTGCAACCTACTCTGCTAACTGTCGGTGAATCTATCAATATCTCAACCGACATCGCCGCAGAGGCTGTTTTATACAATAGTCTTGGTGTACGGCAGCAGACCGTCCACTGCTCCGGATATACGGAAATGGATGCTCCGCAAAAAGCAGGAGTGTATATGCTCAGTGTCATATTGGCAACAGGAGAACAAAAAACGATACAAGTAATCGTACAATAGGGCGTATGAATGGAAAAAATCTCTTTTGCGATTGCAAAGTGAAGCATTGATTATGCTATATCTCAGGGGATTATGTTTTTTTTCAAAAAAAACGTCGAAAGTCTTGTAGGAATAAGAAAAACGTCGTACCTTTGCAACCGCAAAAGAGAAAGAGAGGGCGTTTAGCTCAGCTGGTTTAGAGCATCTGCCTTACAAGCAGAGGGTCTGCGGTTCGAATCCGTAAACGCCCACAGAAGAAAAGCATTTTCAAATCAGTAAGTTACATATTGTGGCTTACTGATTTTTTCTTTATAGTTACAATTATCTGCATTATTTCTGCCTACTTATAACTAACAGAATTACAATTTACTACCCGATTACTACTCGTTTACTATATTCTTGCAGTAGGAAAAGGCAGTGCAAAATCAGTGCAACAAATTATTAGTACAACTATGGCAAAAGTAATTATCGTTCTTGACAAGAGAACCGCAGACAAGCAAGGTCTGTTCCCAATCAAGTTGCGCGTGAGTGCGCAAGGTTCCAACACTTCGGTATCCACAGGCATATCTGTAAGCGAAGATATGTTCGTCGGTGACCCCGAGTGTACCGTCGAACATACACACCCAAAAGCCAAACAGATAAATCAAAACATACAAGCACTATACTATATGTATATCAATGCGATTATGGAGTTGGAACGCAGCGGCAAAATACAAGTAATGAGTGCCGCGGATATTCGTGACTATGTAAACCGCAACAGAGAATACAAGGTGGAACGTACTTTCACATCGTGCTTGATAGAATATAAAGAACAATGCCGAACCGAAAAGACCCAACAGGGATTCGACTACACCCTACAGACATTGGAGCGGTTCCGTGGAAAGCAAAAATTTTTCTTCGAGGAAATCAATTATCAGTTCCTTAGTGAGTTCGACAAATGGATGGAGAGCAACGGCATGGGGCTATCCACCCGCGGAATCATTTACCGCAATATGCGGACAGTGTACAACTATGCCATTAACAATGATTGGGTGGATATGCAGTCCTACCCTTTTCGGAAATTCAAAATCAAGCAGAGCAAAAAGGAGAAAGTGTATCTTCCTGAGGATAAGATGCGGGCATTGTTGACAATTGATTTGTCACACGAGCAAGGAAACGGGCTGGAATTGGCAAGGGACTTCTTTGTGCTGTCGTTCCTGCTGTGCGGTATCAATCCCATTGACCTGTACAATCTTCCGCAACAATCGGATAAGATTACCTTTGTAAGGCAGAAAGTGAAATTCCACGAGCCGTCCCCTATCCATATCGGTATCTGCTCCGAGGCGCAATACCTAATCAGCCAGCACAAAGGACAGGAACACCTTATCAACCTTGCAGAGAAATACCAATCTTTTGAGAGTTGCTATCACTTTATGAAACACCGCTTGAAGAAGTTGGGAAAAATGATAGGTTGCCCGGACATTACTTTTTACTGGGCGCGATACTCATGGGCTACGTACGCAAGCAAGATAGATGTGTCGGACAGCACTATCAGCAAGGCACTCGGCCATGCAGAATCCACATTGGCGGAAAAGCGGTACATCTCATTCGATTGGTCGAAAGTGGATAGGGCAAACAGGCGCGTAATAGACTATGTCTTTTACAATGAGGTATAGGGTAGCAGATAAACGAGGGCGTGTCAGATTGTGGCATTCCCTCGTTGAATTGGAATAGCCTACACGTTCATAGACATATACTCCCATACCTTGCCTTTTCCGTTCCAGTCCTCGTCCGCAAAGAAAAACAGATAGGCAATATCCATTACCTGCTCATCATCAAATTTCTTGCAGAAGTCCGCGTGGCACGCATTGTAGGCTACGAACTTATCCCACTTGGTTGTACCTTCTGGGTATTTCTTGCCTTGCGTAGCCGTCTCTATCTGCTCTGCTGTCCAATGTGCGCCGTGGTGTTCATTACCCGCCGCGTCCGTGTAACAAATTTTCTCCACATCGGCTTCGGCAAATTCCTTGTCGTAGTGCGCACCGCACAAGTCCTCGTGCAGGTCCCGCAGCAAGGCGTGGTACTTGGCGGGGTCGTGCTCACGGATATACTCCATAGCCGCATTGGTTGTCTCCACCGACTTCCACATCACTTTTTCGCCACCACCGTTCTTAACGGCGGTCTCTATCATACTCTTGTAGTTCATACATCAGCAGTTTTTGCACCCGCTATCAAAGTGGGGTAAGGGTTGGTATTGTTTATTGATATTCGTGAAGATAAGCCGCTGACCTATCGGTGCGCTTTCTTCTTTCGGTTTACTCTTTCCCATAGTTCTGTGTATTGGCGGTTCAGCCATATCAGCAGTATGCCGAACCAGTTAGACAAATACGCCATAGCGAAAGACAGCAGGATAGCGGCTACCATATCGCACCCAGACCACCACAACACTCCGAGCGTAGCCCAAAACGACAGACACTTATGGCAGTTGCAAATTTTGCACACCACAGATGCTATCGCTTTCGGCAGCCCCAAATGTACGGCTATCGTTGCCGACATCATCACCGCTATCGCCGTCCACACCTCCATTAGCCCGCCGTGGTTACGGTTACACTCAACGGAGTTTCACTCAC
>JBNMIS010000021.1:0-24948 GCA_050873385.1 Bacteroidales bacterium
CAATGCCGAGACGGGCGAATATACGGGTCTGCCGAGCCCCGAGCGTCTCTACGACTACGAACTCGGCTACACCTATTCGCACCCGCGTTTCACTGTCGGCGCGAACCTCTATTTTATGGACTACGACAACCAGTTGGTGCTCACCGGCCGTATCAACGATGTGGGTGCGCAATCCACCAAGAACGTGAAGGATTCGTACCGCATGGGTGCGGAGATTACCGCGGGTGTGAAGATACTTGACTGGTTCCGTTGGGACGGCAACTTTGTCCTCTCGCGTAACAAAATCCAAAACTACACCGACTTGAAAGCAATCTATGACAAAGAGGATGACGACTACTATGCAGAGGAGGTTATTTCTCTCAAGGAAACGACCATTGCTTTTTCCCCTACCATTACGGCGATGTCGCTCTTCACGTTTGATGTGGCAGGCTTCATGGCAACTGTTCAAACCAACGTGACGGGCAAGCAATACTTGAACAATGTGCAAGACGAGAATGCGATATTGAAAGCCTATACCACCACCAATGTGAACCTCCGGTACCAACTGCCGATGAACAAATGGTGCAGGCGCACCAATGTGCCGCAGATACGTCTGCTTTGCCAACTCAACAATATCTTCAATGCCAAGTATGCCAATAACGGCGGTAGCGACTGTTCCTACTACACCGATGGCACTGCCGTGGCGTGGTACTATGCCCAGGCAGGTATCAACGTACACGCAGGCTTCGTGATCAACTGGTGAGAAAATGTGGAGAGAAAATTGCCGATATATTTCCGTAATCGAAAAACTTGCAGTACCTTTGCGCATGTAAAGGTGAACACAATTAAATCTTAAAACAGATATCTTATGTCAAAAGTAACTGTAGTAGGTGCAGGTAACGTAGGTGCTACATGCGCTAATGTATTGGCAGTAAATGAGGTTGCCAACGAAGTATGTCTTATCGACATCAAGGAAGGTCTTGCCGAAGGTAAGGCAATGGATATTATGCAGACGGCTCAGTTGATGGGCTTTGATACCGTAGTGAAAGGTGTAACCAACGATTATGAGCAAACTGCAGGCAGCGATGTGGTGGTTGTCACAAGTGGTCTGCCTCGTAAACCGGGTATGACGCGTGAGGAGTTGATAGGTGTAAATGCAGGTATCGTTAAGAGTGTGGTTACGTCAGTTCTCAAATATTCTCCTGACGCTATCCTTGTCATTGTAAGTAATCCTATGGATACAATGGCATACCTCACCCTTCATGCTATGGGTCTTCCTCGCAACCGGGTTATCGGTATGGGTGGTGCTTTGGATAGTTCTCGCTTGAAATATTTCCTGAGCCAGGCTCTCCATTGCAATGCTAACGATGTAGATGGTTTTGTTATTGGCGGACACGGAGATACCACTATGATTCCTCTCATGGGTTATGCTTCCTACAAAGGTGTGCCTGTAACAGAACTCCTCTCGCAAGAAGAAATCGACAATGTTGTCAAGTCAACGATGGTGGGTGGCGCTACTCTTACGGGTCTGCTTGGAACATCGGCTTGGATGGCTCCGGGTGCTGCGGCTTCGTCGGTTGTTGAGGCGATCATCAAAGACCAGAAGAAGATGATTCCTTGCTCTGCTGCTTTGGATGGTGAGTATGGTATGAAGGATATCACTATCGGTGTTCCCTGTATCATTGGTAAGAATGGTATCGAGAAGATTGTCGAATTCAAACTCTCTCCTGCTGATAAGCAGAAGTTGGCAGATTCGGAGGCTGCTGTCCGCAAAACGACTTCCGTCCTCAAAGAACTCAACGTCCTCTAATGATGGTATTATAGCAAAAGAGGCGTGGTCCTGCTAAGGACCCCGCCTCTTTCTTGGATAATAGAAAAGAGAAACTCATGTAGAGTTCCTCTTTTCCTGTTTATTAACGAACACCATCCTCCTTGCAATATGCCAGATGAATATTCCTCAATCGGTTTCGGGTTTATAATAGTTTCGGGTTTATAGTATGTAGAGGTACTTAAGAAAAACAATCATATATATTGTTGCTTCTTTTCGGGGAAGTGGTCTGCGAAAGACAACAAATGGTGATACTTTTCATATTCCTCACCACTGTAGTATGCCTCTTTATATCTCCTTTTTATTCTGATGATAGTATGAGTTCGCAAAACTTATAAAGTAACATTGTCTGGTAGAAAAATACAGACCCCATTCCTCATTATGACGTTAGTTTGTCAATGACGAACATAATGATTAATCCAAGAACAATAAACAACAGCATATTATTCCCCCCCCTTTTTTCTTCCCCAAATGAAATACCACAATGCAAAGGCGATGAGACCTGTAATGAAAGTTATCATATCTCAAATACACTGATTCGTGTCGTGCACAACTTTTAAATTCATATTACCTTCGTTTTATGACACAAAGGTATTGCCTGTTCATTATGCGAGAAAGTGTATGGAAAGTTATATTGGTTCGTTTTGATTAGGAACCAATAATATCGCAATCATACGACATAGACACCTGTTTTTATACTACTATCAGATTGCTATTCTCTCCGGTCCGAAGGAACTAATCTGTATATCTGTTCATGAGCGTTTTAACGCGCAGTGCCAACCGTTCACGTATATATTGGGGAGCCGTTACTTCTAGTCCGTCTCCGAAGTACAAGATGCGTCCGACCAATTCATTGTTGAATTCCACTTGCAATTCAAATTCACCGTATTCTCCGTCATCATACCAGCCATACGGTTTTATGGTTCGTTGAGTGGGATGTAGTCTTTTTGTATCAATCAGTCCGTAAATATAGGCACTGTGCGCACGTATGCGAATATGTTCTGTCTTCTCGTTTTCTAAATGCGTTACCCCGATGATATTGCTAAAGTAGTGATTATAGAATCCGGGGGCTGCAGGCTGGTACGTTTCATCTGCACATTCACAATAGGTATCTTTTTCTATCCTGTCAATAGCGATGTTATACACATCACGAACCGCTTTGTGGCTAAGTCCTGTAGTTTTCCCGAACAGTTGCCAGCGCCCTTCATATTCTTGGAGGTATTGAGGATGAAACAGCAGATGATAGACTTCACCCGTAAAATCGCGATAGTCAAACCGGATGGCACGTTTGTGAATAATCGCTTCATATATTTGGGGTAACATATCCAAATTCCTGACTTGCCGGTTCACATCTGCGCTTATGCATTGTTTGTCTTGCGCACGAACCTTACGGATATTTAGTAAATCTTGGGTATTGCGGAAGAAGTATGAAATCCATTCCATTGGCATTAATCCGGCTGAGTCTTGGCAAAATTGTGCATAAGTTTTCATATCTCGGATAATGGCTGCATTCTGCATGTTTGCGAGGGGATTGGTTTCTGCACCTGTGTAGCGCCATTCCCTGTTTCGTGTTCCTCCACGGCTTTCCATGCAATCGCTCTCCGTTTCCCGAAGAGCCGCTACTACACAGGAAAATGCTTTTTTGAGTTCACCGTATCCGTCGCATTTGGATACGGAAGAAGGCATTTTCCTTCCCACCCCTTCATAGTATTTGGTGCATCACGGAACCATTGCTCACCCATTTGCGGTTTAGCAACTGTTCATATATGATATGTGCGAACTGGGGCAAAAAGCCCTCACCGATAAAGAAATTTTTTGTCATAGCATTATTGTTGGTTATTTTTGTCATGCTGCCTAAAAAAACAAGGTGTTTTTATTATGGGTCACGATGTCAATATCTATGTTCTCTCCTATCACTTTCATGGCACGCAGATAATCCGTACTAATCGGTACCACCAGAATACTGTCCATATTCTCGTATGCAGCCTGCACCTCCGCCAAATCTGTGCGGATTGCCTGGTATTTCTCCATAGGCAAATCGGCTAAGAATATGGATTTTTGCACTCGGAAACATCCTTTCTTTTCCAGATATTTGACTACATATCGACGCACCTTGTTGCTCTCTATATCATACATCACAAAGAATAGCATATTTGACGGTCTCTTGTCTCTTTTGTTTACAACACCCAAAATAGTCTTGACTCTATCGCTCAATGACGGCAGCATTTCCCATGCTTCTTGTTGCCTGTTTGGCGCAGGAGACTCCGACAGACCGGATTCCGCGATATGTGCCAATGCCGCCTTGTAATCCTGAACATTCTTTGTACGCCCCATAGTTATACGGTCAGAAAACCTTTGATTAGTTCTGCCAGCATCTCATTGAATGTGCTGTCTGTTCCGCCTCGGGGAGATATTACGACGGAGAAGCCTCGTTTTCCGTAAAAGATATTGCATTCGCCGTGTTTCCCCTCCAACGTGCAACGTATCTTTTGCCCGTATTGGATAGGGAGAATAGCATCCGTTTGTATATCCAGTGAGGTCAGATACTCGCTGAGTTTATCCATGATATCGCTCACTTCTTCCGGCACATAGACCGGCTTTGCCTCCTTTTTTGCCCTCTGTAGTGATAGTATCTCTTTGATTCTTGCCACTGCAGCACTATCCGGCTCTGCTGTTTGCGGCGCAGACTCCGCTTTTGCCTCTGCATGATGTGCGGACTTGTCTTGTGCGCGTTTTTGTTCGAATAGCGATTGGGGGGATTGGGCGTTGATATAGCCGTTAATATCCACAGCCTCTGCTATCGGATTATAATGCGCGTCTTTGTCCCAACTCAGGAAGCAAGCGCGGGTAACATCGGAAGTGCGGATATCTACCAACTGCTCCAAATCATATTGAACTGCAAATTTGTGCACAAACGCCTTGTAGAACAACGAGAATATACCTGCATCGTAACACCGTTCCTTCAACTTGAATAGTAGTTTCAGTCCGTCTTGACTGGGAGAGACAAAACATAGTTGTACGCGGTTATCCGTCAGCAAACGCATGCGTATAGTGCAGGTATCCTGCCCATGTGCGGACAGATGGTCCAAATCAACGATAAAACTATCTATATATGCAAAGTTTTCTGTCCGTCGGATAGCGGGGTTAAAAGTGCCGCAGACGATATACGGCAGTTGCCGCTTGAGGACGGAGTATTGTTTGCCGTCCACTGTGCGGACAATACGCAATTGCTCTATCATACTGCATATTTCCGGTTGCGGTTGTTGAAGCATTGCCAGCAACTCTTCTTCCGTCATCGGCTGCAATACATCTGCAGAAGATGTGATTTGTTTTCCAAGGTACAACATGGTAGTAAAAATTTAATTATATCGTTTGAATTGTTGCGCTAAATCTTGTGCAAACAGGTTGATGTGTGTACTCCTTGAACGGGATAGTCCCCGCATTTCCACTATTTCCTCCATATAATCGTTCACGGATTGTATCAATACCCTGCGCCCCAATGATTCCAGCCAATAGGAGCCGTTCGCCTGTACGGAGTAATAGTCGTCACACAATATGTTCTGACATGCCAGCGAGTACACCACGTAGTCTATCCATATTCTGTATATCTCTATCACATCATATACCAGAACAGGTCGGTTGTAATCATCCCGATGCAGCACGCCGATATAGGGGTCTATGCCTGCTGTTATCAAGGCAGACTCTACTTTGTCGTAGAGCAATCCGTATCCGTAGTTCAAAAAAGCATTTACAGGGTCCAGAGCCGGATGTTGCGTTCTCTCGGCAAAGCGCAGGTTGGTTGGCAATGCCATATTGAGTGCCTCGAAATAAATCCGTGCTGCGCTTCCTTCCCAACCCCTCAACTGTGCAGCCACATCCGAGATTCTCTCGCCGTCTGTGTTGCTTATCTTGTCTCGATAGACCGCCAGGCGGTGAATGGCGCGTTTGGCCTCTTTCTGTTGCGATGCAGGAGGAATCATAATGCGAATCAGGGCCTCTTGATTAGCCACTTTCCGAACCAGCATATCCCGTATCCATACCACAGCGGCGTGAGATGAAGTAAACTGCAATTGCCCTTTGCGGATAGTGGATATCGAGCCGTACTTGGGGCTCCATACGCGCCCTTTGGGCGTTCCTTGCTTGTCCATGAATACAATCGGGATTTCATTCTCTATGGCTAAAAACACGGCATCACTCGTGATACTTGCTCCTTTGTTGATTTGGATAGCAGACACGTCAGCCACAGGGACACGTTGGTGTTCTTGCCCCTTTGTGACCACGAATGCCTGATTATCCGTGTTCAAATTGGTCCCGAATGTGGACAATATCAGTTCCATTATTACTGTTTCTTCTTCTTTTGGTTATTCACTATGTATATTCTCGTACAAAATATGAATCTATTGATTTGTCATTGTTTCCCCCATATAATGTCGAATGAAGAGTATGTGATTCAGCAATGGATACGCAACCGATAACACTGTCCTTGCATATTAGAGAATGACCTTCCTTTAGAGAAAACTCATTCTTCCCCTCTATCCTTGTTTGAATGGATATAGTCTCGGACAATCCTAAAACTAACAAGCAGTTTATTGCTTGGATGTCTTAATCCTTGCTTGGATGGAATATAGTCTCGGACATTCCTAAAGAAGACATTGAGATTTATCGAGAGTTGTCTTAATCCTTGTTTGGGTGGAATATAGTCTCGGACATTGCGGCTTCGAAATCCTTGACTGCAAGCAGTGAGGGTCTTAATCCTTGTTTGGGTGGAATATAGTCTCGGACATCAGAGTGTTCAGCACTTACGACAAGGCGGCAGAGGTCTTAATCCTTGTTTGGGTGGAATATAGTCTCGGACCTAATGCGGTCGTGCTGTTACAGAACGGGAACTTTTGTCTTAATCCTTGTTTGGGTGGAATATAGTCTCGGACAGCATATATAATACTCACTTAATAATCAATAGATTCAATATTTCAAAGAACACAAGTGGCTTACAAAAAGTGTACCAAACTATCAGTATGCCCTTAATAGCAACGGAATCGGACAAACTGAAACGATACTATTTTTTTGTTGGGGCATTCCTCATACACTTCCCTGTATGTAGTACTCGCCACACAGCGGTATCCGATGTCTTTCAGCCTATGCACCAACGCATAGGTAAGTGTCATCTCGCCCATGATGTGAATAACTGCTTCTTTGGGTAAAGCAAACGTGCATATTCGCTTAAGTTCAGTCTCTGTTAGATGCACGATGTCTTGTTCATCAGCATCAGGAGCCACAATAGGAAATGGTATATCTGCGATTTCTCCAAATAGCCGGTTTGCTTCCTGTGTCTGCTCTTCTGACCACAGCGAAGAGGGATGATTAGAATAGTTGATAAGCATAATCGTTACAAATTACTTAAGAGATTAGACACGTCCATAGGTGGATTAGGATTAATGTATCGAACTGAAGATACGACTTTTGAGTTCTTCCTGAATTGCTCCACAACAACCTTAACTTTTTTTCCAATCAATCCATTTTTATCTACAGCACGGTCAACAACCATAGGGATATTATAATTCAATCCTTCAATTCTTACAATTCCAGCACTGACACAAGTCGCTTCTACGGTATCTCCCTTGTTTCCCTTAAATTCATTGAGTGCAGTTTTCTCCGCTACCACTATTGGCTGTTTTGCCTTCTTAACAGCATCTATTAAAGACTGTAAATTATTACAAATGGTTGACAATGAATAAGTGCTACAATCCAACCCCTGTTTTCGTAAGATTTCCTTATCTTCTTGTGTGAGATTTTCTTCGGAAGAAGCATGATTAATTTGATTTCTAATAGCCTTAACATACACATACGAATACAGAACTTTTGTAAACCAATGCCAATCCAAATGCTCGTTATATTTGAACTGATCAGATGCTCCATTCTGCTGTATTTGGTCTATAGCAGTTAGTTTTACAGATATGGTATCTTTCTTTTTCTCTTTTTTCTTTCCCAACAAAGCCAATAAGAGAGGCTCTTGGTTTGCAATGCTATTACACAAACTATCGAATGTTTTATAGCCATTATATTTAATAGCATTGCGAATTTCAGTTACCCCCCTTGAGAACAAACTACCATTATATGTTAGTCTGTTATTATTAAATCCTTGTACCGTTTTCCAAGCCGTTTCGACATCTTGATTAGACTTGTTCGGAAGTTTTTTATTGGTAAGAACTTGTTTGAGTTCCTCAACAGAAGCATCTACATTTGCAGTAATGCCTAATAGTTCCTTATAGAGCGCATAGGCTTCCCAGTTGCCATGAAACATAGTGTCCTTTGAGGCTGCATCTTGAATTCGACATTTCTCTGTTGCATTGCGAGGAAAAAAATACTCATAATCTATTAAGTATTTAGGTAGTTTCTCCACAATTATAGTCAATGCCTGCTGAACCATCTTGTTGCCCACACACCACTGAATAATACGTAAATAATCTACTATTGTACTCTCTCCAATAATTTTTTCTTTGAAAATAGGAAGGAAACGCTTTATAATCACAGAATGAACATCGTCAGCCTCTATATTCTCACAGACAGCAATAGCCTGTTGGATATTTATAAGAGTTTGATCAATATTATCCACATTACCAATACTGATACTATCCGAAAACTCACGCATTGCCTCGAATAACCGTTTCCATTCTGCAGCAAAATTAGCATCCGGTATATCATATAGTGCATCCGCTCGTCCCGTGGACATAAACTCGCTAAGAGCGGCAGATATATTCTCCAAATCCAAGAACTCAGAGGTTTCGCGAATATAACTACTTTCAGGGGATTGTTGTATGTCAGCATACAATGACATAGCAACTTTAATATCCACATATTGTAGGATTTTTACGGTCTGCAGAATGACATTGGCATCTGTTCTCCTGCCACCCGCAGCATCAATATAGACATTGTCATGAGGGCTGAAATGTAACATCAATTCACGCAGCATTTCTTCCGGTTCTTTGTTATCAACATCTATGGAAACCAACTCCGCTTGAGTCCAAAGACTATGTATCACCTGATTATAGTACTCCAAGGCTGTTAAATTGTTTGCCCACTCTACACGCACATCATGCACCTTTTGCGATACCAATGCCACTACCTTGTGTATTCCTCCACTATTAGCAATCTCATCAAGGGCACCAAAGGCTTTGGCTATACTCTCGTTGGTTTGATATGCAACAATAGAATCACATATAGCACCTTTGAAATAGAGATGATAGGCCCTTTGCTGCGGTTGACTTTGCAATGCACTTATATTTGCAACTAAGATATTCATATTTTTCGATTGTTTAATTAAATGTCAGTTTTACAAATCCCATAAGTGCGAATGTTTTGCTACCACTAACTACTATTTTGCGGGATTTATATTTCTTCTTGCCTGCGTTTTTACCAGACTCATATACTCCGGTATCAGTATAGTCATTATACTGCCAATCTCCCGTGATAGAATGGAAACCTGAACCGGCGGACATTTTCAGGACACATGAGTTCGGCTCCTCTTCACGAATTCGAGTACACTCCTCTTCTAAATCAGCCAAAGCATTATAAATATCATCAGTGCCCTCCTCAACTGTATATTTTTCGAAGAAAGCAAACTCACGATTGATATAATCCAACGTATGTTTGTTAATTAGTGCGCATAAGTTATAAATGGACTTATCTCCTTTCATCAACTGAGATTTTTTCTCACAATAAGGTTGTTCTATTATTCCATCAAACAGTTGTGTTGCAAACATAATGCTCCCCACCGATTCCTCATTAGGTATCAGACATTCATAAATTGTATTAAAATTATCTGAGTCAAACTTATTTGTAGTTTCAACGTTACTACGTTTCCAACCGCCAACCCACTTAGTTCCTTCGAGATGAAGATTGAAAATTTTGGTATTTACCAAACCTGTTTTTTCAAACTCAAAATCCCCCACGCGGATAAAACGCATAAAGTCGTTTCCTGTTTTCATATCCCCAAAGACCGCCTTATTATCTCGTTCGTTATGCTCACGAAGGTAAGTAAACAGAATAGACCGCAAAGCACCTTTCAGCGAACTGCCTGCCAAGACCGGTCGATTTGTCAATTGATTGCGAAGAAAAGTCTTGATAGGATTGCTCAATGCGTCTTCAGACGATACGGGTAGCCGCATTTTGCGGTCGCTGACTTTTTCCAACTTAGGACCAACTAATAAATTTACAGCACCGGGGTTGCCACCGGCAAATGTCTGTGCCATCTTATTTACATCCACTCCCGCAGCGACCATTTTACTCAAATCAAGATGGTATAGCCAAAGATGGCCATATTCGTCTTCCTTGGTCAGATAGTCTATGCCATACACCCAATCTTTCTCACTACCTTGTCCAATAGAAAGAGGAGTGAGCACTTTGGCGGTTACATTATATTTTTTGTTAATCATATCTCTATGCCATTTTAATGGGTAATACCAATGCCTTGCCACAACGCCATATTGGATGCTTAACCAATCCTTGGGGTGCCAAATCCACTATCCTACCGGCACCCGATTGAATGCCATAGAACACGCTACCTGCAGCAAAGGCGTAAATAACATTCTTCCGAATAGAATTGTATGGAGCCGTTGTTATCCATCCGCCCCGACGCTGCAGTTCATACGAACTATGATTTGATAACAATGTGGTCAGTTGTTCCTTACTCTCCGGAATAAAAGTAGAAAGCGAGAGGCCATATTCCGCATCATGCGGTAGTGAAACGGAAAGTATATCTCTATCGTACTCAAAAAAACCATTACCCACATTGCGGTCTGTTCCGATGCCTTCCAGCGCCAATAGGGGAAGTGCTTTATCAATCATAGTAGTATCACCTTCTGCGATAAAGAACAAGCCCGAATCCCCCTCAAAACAGACTCTATCCATATAAAATGGTTTGCTATCCTCGGAATAATCACGAGATACCAACACTCGTTCTGACACTTCTGATTTGATAAAATCCGGATTGTCGCAGACCTCAACCGGTTGCCCATAGAGTGCTTTTTCAAACTGTGGAAGGTCAAGCCATTGCATTTTCTTGGCCTTCTTAAAATCTTCGGGTTTCAAATCCTTGGGGTATCGTACTCCTAATGGCTTCGGGAAATAATAAGTAGGAGTGGTAGGCTGCGCATCTTTGCGATAGGGAAACAGACTGCTTATTACACATCCTAAATCGCCATCGTCAGGAAGGATAGCCCCCATTTTAGCCAATGTTGCTGTAAGGGCTGCATACAGCGTGTCTGAAGATAATGTCTTCAAACTAATGCCATAATCCTCACGTGCATCACCAATATGAAGCGGGCTTGTGAAATGAAGGCGATAGACTGTAAATTGTTTTTTAGCCATCACTCTTTGGAATTAGAATAAACGACGGTGTACTTCACATCTTCAAATTTCACCTGACCATAGCCACGTGAACCGCTACCGCCGAGATAGTCGTTTTCTATAAGACGGATACCTTCTTCCAACATTTCCTTGAGTTCCTTTTCATTGTCATCATCCCAGATGTTCAATATCATCTCAACAGCAAACTCAGCACCTGCAGGGACACGTTCTTGTTGACGAGGATGTTCTGCTTTTCCTGCCACACGGTCAATTGTATTTTCGAATTTATTCTCCGTATAAGGCATATCCAATGCATCACATGCTTCCAACTGAGCCACAGATTCTTCGGTTAAATACGCATCTCTCACTATCAATTTAGAAGGCAGTGTATTATCTTTTTTTGCTGTACCGAACATCTGATTTACTTTCTCACTATCACCAACTTTTGCAACACCTGCAACTTGCTCCAACAAGCAACGCATTTTCCCCTTAAGTGAACTTCCGGGGATATAGGGTTGATTTTTGCGCGTCGCCACTTTAATGACAGGGCAATCAATACCGCCAATCTCCACATTTTCCTTACTGCCACCAATATGGAGACCTGTAAGTACTTGCAAGCGTGATGTTATTTTGATTTTCTTTATTAACTGTGCCATAATTTTGTGTTTTGTATTTGGTTTTACATTCGTTGTTCTTCTGCTGCCTTATGATAAGCCACGATAGCCTCAAAGACTTGAATAAAGTTCTTGAAAGTTTTCTCATCTTTTACCAAGTCCATCAAATTTGAAATGGTTAGATAGAAATCCTTGATTTTTGAATTTCTATCTGCTCGTCCAACAGCATAAGCCAACTTGGGTTTAAGTAGAACAAAAGCCGTTTCATTATACCCTTCCATTTGTTGTCGTTTGACTTCGCCAAAGAATTTACGTAACTGGGAGGTCGTAAGTTTTGTTTCAACAATTTTGTTCCTTCCTGTTTTAGGATCCCTTTCCTTTTTATCCGTACCAAGGTAATTCCCAAAATCTTCGGCAAAATCCACAGTCGCACGAGTTACCTTGTCGGTAATCTCCGTTGCCGGTAATTGTTTGTTGTAACTCATAGTCGTACTTATTTTATTTTGTAATTTTTAATTCTAATTCTGCCCAACGGGCTGCCAAAGCAGTCAGTTGGTATTGGCGTACGCCTTTGGTGAGGCGTTGATTGCGCAAGTCTTGCACAAAGTTTTTTGCTGCCGGCGAACAACGTTCTGTTAATCGTGTAAGGTAGTAAGCCGAATGCCACAAGTAGTTGAACGACTTGCCAGCCGTTGCCATTGCGGCGTATTTCATCAGTTGGTGCAAGATACCTTGCGAAAGACTATTGTTGATAATCTGATAGCAGAACTCATCTTTGAGAGTACGTACCTCGTCAAATTCATTATCCCAGCCGACAGTTTCGCCCAAGAAGCAAATGGCATTTTTCTGCCCATTGTTGTATTCTTTCGCCTTGTCCTCGGCGTCGCCCGCCATCTCTGCCGCTTTTGCAATCGGAAATTTCGCTCCCACGATAGCCATTCCTCCTGAGATAGACAGGTTTTCACCTGCCGTATGCTTCATAAAGGCGCTGCGTACATCGGCAGCAAACTCAATAACCTTATCCCAACGCCCCACCACAAAGAGGTCATCGCCACCTGCATAGATAATGTTGAGGAAGTCTTTGTAGTACTTATTCTGTTGCATTGCTGGGACAATAGAAGCAAAAAACTCTTTTAGGTGCGATGAGAACCGGCTGTATGATTGCAGGTCCTTGAAACCTTTGCAAAACCGAGTACCCAATTTATCTACGTCCATACGGAGAATGCCCAGATAGGTGGAATTACCTTTCTCATCTTTGGCATATTCTTCAAATGTCTTAAAATTCTCCTTGGCACGCAACTTACTGCCAAGTTCCACTTGTTCCTTTACGGACGGTAGCACCCAAATACTATCGCCATTCTCATCTTTGTCTAATTTCACACATTTATCGCTCTCTATACCCGTAATGGCGCAGACATGCACATCGCCGCCCACGTTTTGTACCTCAAAGAAAGAATCGTATTCCTCCGTTAAAAGATGGTGGAATTTACGGTTTTTCTTGGCAGTGAATAACGTTGTCATTTCCGTCCACAGCAGACCCCTATCTTATCTTTTTTTCCGTTGACGATAACTTGTGTTTCCTCTCTGCTTGTGAAACAAAAGGGCAAATACGCAATGGCTATTCCTAATTGCCCATAGTGGTCGTGCCAAAGTTCTGCCTCTACTTTGTCTGCATAATCGGTTATGGCTTTTCGTATATCGGGTGTATCTTCTGCTATTACGTAGAACTTACCGCCTGAGCAATAGATGATTTCTTTTCTGCTACAATCCGCAATCAAGGGTATTTGCAATAATCCATTACAGATGCGCTCCGTGTATTCTACCAAATACGCGCTTCTGCCTTTTAGGCTAACTGCAGCTTTCTTGGAAGATATATTGTAGATAAATTTCTGTATGCCACTGATATCGCCACCTATGAAAAGTAATGATTTTGTATCCATAATTTATTGATTTTCTTTTCTGTTTGTTTGATGTATCATTCCATGTATCATCCCGAAGCCATGGCTGACACCCTTACCGAGACCTATGTAGTCGGGAATGTATAGATTGGTTTGGAATTCTATGTCCATAGCCTGCATTTTTACTCCTTTGAATGCATATGTCTGCAGTGAAAGGATGTTGAGTATTTTGCAGGTGATTGGAGATTCTATATGTTTCCCAAGACCGGTACACATCGAAAGCATGTTGCCTGTCAATATGTTTTTCAACAATTGTGTCCGTTCTGCCAGCCCTGTCAGTTGTCGGTAGGCAGCATAATTGGCAGAATTGAAAGGCAACCATTTGCGTAATGTATATCGGAAATCTGTAGTCCATGGTTGCAAAAGCCATTGTTTGGCGGTCATCTCACTAATGACAAAATTTTCTTCACGTTGTCCTATTCGCAAATGGAAATCTGCGTGGGCGAAGAACTCTCCGATAGCCTCAGTTCCATCACCTAAGCAAAGAATAGCGGCTTTCCCACCGATTCGTTTGTATTGGATAAGCGGATAACGATAACGCAACTTATTCCCTTCATGGTTGTGGAACAGAGTAAGAGAAGGCGGAACCTTACTGATAATAGCCCCGCGAAACTGCGGTAGTTCCACAAGAGAGATATCGTTTTGAAAACGAATAGTCAATAGCGGTATTTTATCAAGTGTATCGTTCATCGTATTGATTTATATTCATTCATAAGAGAGAGTGTATTTTAATATCGCAAAGATGGTGAAATTTTAATAAATATGCAAGTACCCGTATGTACAATGTTGCAAAAATTACAATTCCGGAGTATTCTACTATTACTGTATAATGCTGGTATGGAATGTATCCTTATAAAAATACAAGTCTTTTTCATATTGATTGTATTTCTGTATCTTGTCTATTTTTTTTGATAGGTAGAATTGAATCTCTATTATGGCTATCAATAGCGGGTTTCCTGCGGTGACAATTTGTGGGCCTATAATTGAGTTAACTGCTTATTCATCTGCTCTTTGAGGGCTGGATTTATCATGGTTGTCTTCTCTCTCCTTCCGTGACATACAAAAAGAGCCGAACATTTTCTGTTCGGCTCTCCCTCTATAACTTGTTCTGTGATGAATTCTTTATTTGCTCTCTGTGTAAGGACTGATCTGGTTGCCAACGGTTGACATTGCGCAACGGAAACCGATTGTGCTCGATGATTTGTCCTGATCCATATAGCGTCGCGTCGACGGGTTCAGCCAGTAGATTCGGTCTCTCCATGAGCCGCCTTTGTAAACACGCGTATTCTTTGTGATTTTCGGTGCTAAAACATCGGTCGGATCATGCTTTATTTCCGTCAGATTCTCAACGGCTGTTGTGTCCAGCGGATAGTCCGTATTGAGCAGTGAAGCAAAGTCTCCGTCTTTGTAGTCGCGTTTGTCATCTGTCCCTGCGTACTCGGTGGCAACGGCACCCACGGAGTCTATCACATATTCGTTGCGAATGCTTCCGTCTTCCATCACGATTTGGGTCTTCTTCGGACGTGTGTAGATGTTACCTCGGAAAGAGTTGTATTCGCTCGTCTCTTGGTTGGTTGTCTCGCGATATACGTCCATCACCCATTCGTTTACGTTGCCCGCCATATTATACAAACCGAAGTCATTGGGCATAAACTCGTCCACGGGGGCGGTGATCACGTAGCGGTCATTCAATGCACCGCTCACACCCATCATATCGCCTCGTCCTCTTACGAAGTTGGCTTGCAACTGGCCGCGTTGCTTGCTCGTCAGGTTTCTGGGATGGTAGCCCGACCATGGATAGATTTTGCCCTCCACTGTCAATCCGTCCTCGCCGGCGATGGGGGCGTATGCGGCAAACTCCCATTCTGCCTCGGTCGGAAGGCGGTAGCCTACCACCAGAATACCGTCGGCACGGTTAACCTTTCTCTCGTTGCCGTAACTGTCCAGTTTCGGTTTCTTGCCCATTTCCGGCGAATAGTCGGCTACGGTCAGGTACTTCTGTGTATTGAATACGAACTTGTCGCGGATATATTCGTACGAAGGACGATACATGGTGATAACGTTCTCCGGATCTTCCGGATCGGGTATGTCATATTCTTCCATGGCATAACCTGTCATCATTTCCCACTCTTCTTTGTAGGCTTCGTCGTCAGTCGGTTGCAGGTCTGCAAATGGTGGTGGGGCGATGGCGCCTGCTTGTATCAGAGCCAACTCGTTCACACGGTCCGTACGCCATTGGCTGTATGCCATAGCCTGTTCCCACGAAACGCCTACTACCGGGTAGAAACTGAATGCAGGATGACGGTAATAGTTGTCCAGATAAGGCTCATTGTAAGCCATCTCTTCGCGCCATACGGTGGTGTCCGGCAGTACTTTCTTCACTAATCCGGGCGCAACCGCACCAAACACGATGTTCATCCAGTGCTCATATTCACGCCAGTTCAGGTTGCTCACTTCGTACTTGTCCATGTAGAACGACGTAACGGTAATGCTACGCTGAGGATTGTTGCGCGGAGCGGTGACGAATTCATCTTTCTCGCCCAGCATAAACGTACCGCCCTGGATTGGAACCATACCTGTCGGGGTTAGGTCCGTTACTCCTGCCAATGCCTCGAAATTGGTAGTGTTTTTGTCATAGTAGTTCCAACCAGTGGTATTGGATACCTTGGTGTTCAGATCACGATTGTTCGAGCAGGAGGCGAAAAACACCACTGCCGAGAGCGACGCTGCTTTCAGAACAGTTCCCAGTACAGAAAGCAATGCAAACTTCGTCCGATTATTCATATATACTTTATTGTAATGCTATTCAGTCCGCAAAGTTACGTTATTTTCTCCACTGCACCAACATAAAGTGGCGAAAATCTTCCAAAAAAGAGACTTTCTGCTCGTCTTGACCCGTACTTTGCGTTGTTTTTTACACAATTTTAGGGCATTTCATCGAAAAATACTACCTTTGCACGGTTCAATGGATGCCTCTTTGTTATGTATGTTTTCAACTTGCAAGGTAGAGCGGTGACTTTTGATGGGCCTGCTGTCATGGCAATCGTCAATATCACCCCCGATAGTTTCTATGGTTCCTCTCGTCTGGCTACGGAGTCGCAGATTCTGTCTTGCGCTGCTCGTGCCTTGGAGCAAGGGGCTGCTGTCCTGGATGTTGGGGGGTATTCGTCCCGTCCCGATGCAGCCGATGTCCCTCCCGGAGAAGAATGGCAACGGGTGCGGAAGGCGCTTTCCGTGTTGCGGCGTGAATTCCCGCAAGCCATTCTGTCGGTCGACACCTTCCGGGCTTCGGTGGCGCAGCGTGCGGTGGAAGAATTCGGAGTGCAGATTATCAACGATATATCAGGGGGAGAACTGGATAAGGATATGTTCCAAACGGTGGCGGATGTCCGTGCAGCCTATGTCCTCATGCACATGCGCGGTACGCCGGAAACGATGCAGAATCTCACGCATTACGACAATCTTCTGTCCGAAGTGGTGCGCTATTTTGAACAGCGTGTCAATAAGTTGCGCGCTCTTGGGGTTTCCGACATCATCCTTGACCCGGGGTTTGGTTTTGCCAAGACTGTGCAACAGAACTATGAACTGCTCCGCAAAATGGCATCGCTGCAATTGTTTGAATTGCCTGTCCTGGCAGGACTTTCACGTAAGTCTATGATATACAAACCGCTTGGCTGCACTCCGGACGAAGCGCTCAATGGCACGACGGCGCTCAATATGTTGGCGTTGCAGCAAGGGGCGGCTTTTTTGCGGGTACACGATGTAAAACCTGCCATGGAGGCAATCCGCCTCTATCAGTTGTATTGCGGAAAAAACAACGACTAATGCTGTAGAATATGGGTTTTCAGATAGGTTTCAAAGATATTGTGGACATTTTCCTTGTGGCGGTTATCTTCTACGAGGCGTTCCGTATTCTGAAGCGTTCCGGAGCGGTCAATCTCTTCTGGGGCATACTCGCTTTTGTTGTGGTATGGTTCATCACCTCTTATGTTTTTGCGCTGGAACTCACGGGTGCTATCTTCGATCGTATCATTAATGTGGGCGCTTTGGCGCTCATAGTGATTTTCCAGGACGAGATACGTTCTTTCTTTTCACACATCGGGGCACGCTTCAATGCGCGTACTATTCACAAAACCTTGCACACGGGGCGCGAGCAGGCGCAGTTGCAGGAGAATGTACACCAGATCATGGAGGCGTGCAAGAATATGTCGCAAACGAAGACTGGGGCTTTGTTGGTTGTCACTCGTAGCCAGGATATGATTGAATACACATCGACGGGGGAAAAATTAGATGCCCGTATCAGTGCACGGATGATAGAAAACATCTTTTTCAAGAATTCTCCGCTTCACGATGGTGCACTTTTTATCACGCACGGCAAGATTGACAGTGCTGCCTGCATTCTGCCTGTCTCAAACAATGCGCAATTGCCCATGCAGTACGGTCTCCGTCATAGAGCGGCCTTGGGGCTGACGGAAAAAACGGATACGGTGGCTGTTGTCGTTTCTGAAGAAACAGGACATCTTGCTGTCGCTATGGGGGATAAGATTCGCCGTGTCAAGGTGGACGAACTCGAACAGATTCTCACCCTCGCTCTCAAAGCAAATTGAAGAAACGCCTATTTATACTGTTATAAACAATCTGTAGAGTTGGAAACGCATCTGCATATAGATACACGCCGCCACATGCGGTTCAGTTCTTCCACGGAGCGGACTTTGCAGACTTTGCTCTTGCGTGATTTTCCCCGTGAGGAGGCGGAACAACTGTGGCAACGGCTCTGCCGCATCTATGAGAGTTACCTGACCGACCTCCCTTACACGGGCGGAAAGAGCAACCCGATGTGGGACGATTTGTATGATTCCTTGGCAGTGTTTGCTTACTATGAAGTATTGCCCCAAAAGCCTACCTTGGAGCAGTTTGAGCAGGTCGTGGCACTGAATTTCAACCGTGTGCATTTCCCCTCGTGGCTGCGTTTTGGTACGGGTTCCATACGTTTCTGCGTACGACTCATTGGTCGTGTCATGGGGCGCAACCTCAATCGGCACCATGCTGACGGTTCGTGGGGAAACTGCTGGGGTATAGGTACGCCTGCCAATTTGGATAATCTGCCCGGCATGCAGTTGCGCGGTTGTCCGATTATGGATTTTGCCCGTAAGCATGGGTATGCACACCTGATGCCTGCTATGTGTAATTCGGACTTTGAAGGTATGGCGAATATGCATATTCACTTGGTGCGTCCGCGTACGGTCTCCATGGGCTATCCTTTCTGTGACTACTATTTTACTCCCTTGGACTCTCCCGAGGCGGAGCATTATCCTGTCAGAAAGACTCCCGAAGGTTTTCTCGTGAATGGAGATGGCAAAGACTGAATTTCCCTTTTCTTTTGGGTGTCGATAGTCTGTACTTGTTTTATGTTTCAGTCTCTGAATGTTTAGGGAGGTGCTTACGACCCCTCGTCGGGACCTTGCCGACCCCTGATCGCCCCCTCAACGAAAGGATAATAAGATATTGGCATTGTTAGCCCCTCCTGTGGAGGGGTTGAGGAGGTCTCTGCTTTGGGCATTGTGCAGGTGCGTCTTTTCTTTGGGTCATACTCTCCTTTTTCATCTTCCGAAAAAATATCGTACCTTTGTGCCAAATGTCTTTGCGGAAATACATAGGTTTGTTGGGCTGTTGTCTTTTCTTTGCCTTGTCGGCAGGCGGTAAAGAGAAAACGGTTCCCACTGTCATGCATAGTTGGAGACTTCTTGATGGTTTCATCACCGACTCGGCTTCGGTCGATACTTCCTATATCAACTATCCCATGCACGATGTCGTCAACGACTACTCTATTGCCAATTCCTACAACGGAAATCTCGTGTCGCCGATAGAATCCAAGATTTATTTCAAGCGGCAGGATAAAACCGGTTTTCTCTTTGCGAAGGCCTATCAGCCTTATCTGTTGACGGCGCAAGATATTCAGTTCTATAATACCACAACGCCGTATAGCCGCGTTGCCTATAAAAAAGGCTTCAAAACCTACCGCGAAGAGAATGACCTCGACTTTATGTTTACAGGCAACGTGACGCCGCGGTTCAACCTGGGGGTCACTCTCAACTATCTCAATGCGGTTGGACACTACGAGTCGCAGGCGGGCAAACGGTTCAATGGCTCTGCTTTTGCTTCTTACACGGGCAGTCACTATTCGTGCCAAGGCGCTGTTATGTTCAACTCTCTCAGCAATTTCGAGAATGGAGGTCTGGCCGCGGGTGCCAATCTGGGCGGAAATCTGGAGCCGGAAGACCAGCCTGTGAACCTCAATGCGATGTCCGGACTCCGGCATATCTCGGGGTTCTTCAATCAACGCTATAGCATCTGTGTGGAGCGCGAACGGAAAGTTTCCGACGATTCTGTTGCAATCGACTATATCCCTGTCACCACCTTTTTGCATACCGTGGAGGTCAACCAGACCACCAAACGTTATATTGAGGAGAGTGCATTGCAGGAATTCTATGCCGATACGTATTTCAACCGTAGCCGTACACGCGACACGGCGGACGTGTTGAATATACGCAATACGCTTTCCGTGACCTTTGAAGAAGAGTTCAACAAGTGGCTCCGCTTTGGTGCGACGGTCTATGCTATCAATGAGTGTCAGCGCTATGGTTACACTGTCCCCGCGGTGTCAGCGCCTTTTGTCGGGGATTACAATCTTCCTTTGGCCGATCTTGCAGACAATCCGCTTCGTTTGCAAACCGATACGAACATGTCCCGTCGATGGTTTAATAACACGTGGATAGGTGGTTCGCTCTATAAGAAGAGGGGAAAATACGTGCATTATGGATTTCTTGGCGATGTCTGTCTGGTTGGGTATAAGTTGGGCGAGTTCCGCGTACAGGGAAATGTGGATGGATCGTTCCGTGTCGGAAAAGATACTATGCGGATTGAAGCGGAGGCATATATTAAAAATCAGCAGCCTTCATGGTTCCTTCAGCACTATCGCTCCAACCACTTCTGTTGGGATAATGATTTTCAGAAGGTGTATCGTATGTACATTGGAGGCAAAGTGGCATATCCTGCCAAGTATGTGCAGCCTGCTGTCAAATTCGGCTTTGAGGATGTGATGCACTATATCTATTTCGGTGAAACGGGGCTTCCCGTGCAGCATCAGAGACATATTCAGGTCTTGTCGGCGGATGTGGCACTGAATTTGCGTACCAGGTATATAGCAATGGACAACAACGTCGTTTGGCAGATGTCTTCATCTTCCGCACTCCCGTTGCCTGCCGTTTGCCTCTATCACAATCTTTATTATTATGGTTGCTGGTTCCGGGCGTTGGATGTGCAGATGGGAGTGGATATGCGGTATAATACGGCTTACTATGCACCCTTGCTCAACCCTGCCACGGGGCAGTTCGTGACGCAGAGTAAAACGAAGGTCGGCAACTATCCGGTACTGAATGTCTATGCCAATTTCTACGTCCGGTCCATACGGTTGAAGTTCTTCGCTCACTTTACGCACTTCAATCAGTATTTTATGAAAGAGAAAAACTACTATACAATGCCTGGCTATCCGCTCAATCCGCCCGTCTTTCGTGCAGGATTGGCATGGCATTTCTATAGATAATATGTAAAACTTGCTATGAACTATACTTCTAATCTTTATAAGGTCCTGCAGTTCGGCCGTCAGGAAGCGGAACGGTTGGGGAGTGCAAATATATCCTCTGAACATTTGTTCCTCGGAATCCTTCGTCTGGGTGAAGGACGCGCCTGCACAATGCTTGAAGAAGCCGTCGGGGATATCAAGGTCCTTCGGCAGCGGATTGAGGAGTCTGTCTGCCCGAAAACCGCGGCAGCAGGAGAGAACCTTTCGTACGATCCGCAGGCACAGCGTATCCTCCGTCTTCTCGATTTGGAGGCGATGTCAACAAAGGCTGATTGCGCTGGAACCGCCCATTTGCTGTTGGCTATTCTGAAGGAAAAAAACAATATGCCGGCGTCTGTTCTGGCTCGGGACTACAATGTGTCTTACGATACCATGGCGCAGTTGTACGTTCGCACCTCGCTGCCGAGGATGGGATTGGGATTTGCGGCCGACGAAGACGATGACGACCCGGTTACGAATGGACGTGTCACCACGGCAAAACCGCAAAATGGCAGCAAAACTTCCGATACGCCCGCCTTGGATAGTTTCGGTAATGATCTGACCAAATCCGCTTCCGATGGAAAATTGGATCCAGTTATCGGACGGAATGATGAAATCGAGCGTATCGTCCAAATCCTTTCTCGGCGCAAGAAGAACAACCCGATATTGATTGGTGAACCGGGTGTCGGCAAATCGGCTATTGTGGAAGGTCTTGCCCTGCGTATCGTGTCGGGGCAGGTCGCTCCCGTTTTGCTGGGCAAACGGATTTATACACTGGATTTGGGTTCTATGGTCGCAGGCACCAAGTACCGGGGACAGTTTGAGGAACGGATGAAAACCGTGATATCCGAACTGCAGGCCCATCCCGAAATTATTCTCTTTATCGACGAGATTCACACCATTATCGGTGCCGGAAATCAGGCGGGGCAGTTGGATGTGGCTGGTATGCTCAAGCCGGCGCTTGCTCGGGGGGAAGTGCAGTGTATCGGAGCCACTACCTTGAACGAGTATCGTACGTCCATAGAAAAAGACGGGGCTTTGGAACGGCGTTTCCAGAAGATTTTGGTGGAACCGACGTCGCCCGACGATACGTTTCTTATTCTGCAGCAGTTGGCGCCTGCCTATGGGAAACATCATCATGTGTCCTATTCCGACGAAGTGCTTCGTATGTGCGTCAATCTCTCGCAACGCTATATATCCGATCGCGTCTTTCCTGACAAGGCTATCGATGTGATGGACGAAGTTGGTGCCAAAGGGCAGGTCCATGCACCTGAGCAACCGGCGTCGCTCAAGCAGTTGGAGCGGCAACTTTCGGAAATAGCCGAACAGAAAGATAAGGTGTTGAGTGAGCAGAACTATGAGATGGCAGTCGCTCTTCGGGACAAGGAGAAGCAACTCGCAATGTTGCGTGATGAAGAAATCCGGCGTTGGAAATCCGGTCAGCAGGATAGTCCTTATCAGGTGCAACCTGATGATGTGGCTGCGGTTGTATCGCTGATGTCGGGTGTGCCGTTGCAACGGATTGCCAAGGCGGAAAATGTCCGGTTGCGCTCGTTGGCGGATGTCCTCATGGCAAAAGTTATCGGGCAGGATGAGGCGGTCAGGACGGTCGTGCGTTCCATTCAGCGCAGTCGTGTGGGATTGAAAGACCCCAACCGTCCTATCGGGACCTTCCTCTTCCTTGGACCTACGGGGGTGGGGAAAACCTATCTTGCACAATGTCTTGCGGAAGAAGTCTTCGGGCAGAAAGATGCGCTCATACGTATTGACATGTCCGAATATATGGAGAAACATACGGTCTCTCTGCTCGTGGGGGCGCCTCCTGGATATGTGGGACACGAAGATGCTGGCAAACTCACGGAAGCCGTGCGTCGTAAACCATATTCTATAGTCCTCTTCGATGAGATTGAGAAGGCGCACCCCGATGTGTTCAATCTGCTCCTGCAACTCTTGGACGAAGGACGTCTTACGGACAGGCAGGGTAGGGTGGTGGATTTTAAGAACACTATCATCATCATGACCTCCAATGTCGGTAGCCGCCAATTGAAAGACTTCGGCAGGGGGATAGGATTTGCCTCGGGTACTGCGCCTTCGGCGGAGGAAACGAAATCCGTTCTGCAAAAAGCGCTTGATAAGACTTTCTCGCCGGAGTTCCTCAACCGTATCGACAGTGTGGTTGGTTTCGAAGGCCTGTCATCCGATTCGTTGCGGAAGATTCTCAAGTTGGAATTGCGTAATCTGAGTCTCCGCCTGCAGCGTATGGGCTATTTGCTTCGGTTGGATCCCGAGGTGGAGAATCTGCTTGTGACCAAAGGCTATGACCCGCAGTTTGGTGCACGGCCTCTCAAGCGTGTCATCATGCAGCAGATTGAAGAACCGCTCACCGACTACCTGCTGGCGCAGGACGGCTTGGCGCTTGAGGGGGATGCACAGGAAGTCGGTAAAACATTGCTCTTCCTGTTGGAAAATGGCAAGGTCGTTGTCAGGGAAGAGAAAGTGGAAGAATAAATCATTAACACATTAAATATATATACGTATGGTAAGAGAAATTACAGATGCGAACTTTGCTGAGGTTTTGGCGGAAGGAAAACCCGTTGTGGTTGATTTTTGGGCACCATGGTGCGGACCTTGCAAAATGATGTTGCCTATTGTGGACGAACTCTCCGACGATTTCGACGGACAGGTTGTCGTGGGCAAACTCAATGTGGACGAAAACGATGCTTTGTGTGCGCAGTATGGTATCATGAATATACCTACGATGCTGTTTTTCAAAAACGGGGAACTCGTCAACCGCCATGTCGGAGCCTGCCGTAAACCGGAACTGCAACAACTTGTCCAATCCCTGCTTTGATGTAGGTGACAAGTGGTCCGTTTGATTGGATTTCGTCTTTTTTAGGAGAGAAAGTGTGGTTTTGGAAACTGTACTTTCTCTCCTTGGTTTATTCCGATGGGTGTGCTTATATATTAAGGTGTGAATAAAGGGTATATGTTTTTCGGTGACATGTTTGTCTTCTTGTGAAAATCTCTTTTTGGTGTGCGGTCCGATATGGATAATCTGTGAGATGTCTTTTCCGTTGATTCTTGTTGCCTTTCTCATGCCTTTGTCTTTGGTAGTTTCTTTCGGGTGTATGCTGTTGTAGGGAAACGCTTTTCGCCGGTTCTGATCTTCATCGTCCCTTGTTCAATCCCTAATCGCCTCTTGTTCAACCTCTGTTTGCTCTTTGTTCTTCCCTTGTTGTCTCCCTCCAGGCTCCCTTATGGAGCCCTGTAGCACCCCTGGACGGGTCCTTTCCTCCTTTTCATGGTCTTCTGCGGGTTCCGTTTGCTTTTCCTTGTTTTCTGTCTGTCCCTCTCTCTGTTTCTCTCTAAAATCCTTTTCTCTGCTGGCATCTCCATCTTTGCCTCGTTTTCCTTGTTTTTGTATGCCGTTTATTGTCAGCGGTTTGTGTGGATTATACAATTTTTTTCAAAAAAAAGTTGTCTGAATATTTGGAGCGTAATGAAAAAGGTTGTAATTTTGCACCCGCTTTTGGGAAATGAAGATGTTCATCCCTTTTCCGCTCTCATGGGGAGAGTGTTAAAATTGAATTACAAAATAATCCG
>JBNMIS010000022.1:0-24941 GCA_050873385.1 Bacteroidales bacterium
AGAAATTTCTTCATAACAAATTAGTGTTTAGTTGGTTAGATATTGTTTTTGATGCTACATTATCCCTATATGCAGCAGCGTCCGGCAGGCACAATATGCCCGACAGACGCTGTTATAGACAACATACGTTTCGTCTTTTTTATAGATGACAAAGCATAGTTTATCCTGCTTTTCGCAGCCTTTGCGTATGCCGATAGGGGGGGTAAATCCACTGATACACAGCACATTACGCACGCAGTATTCCACTGCCGCTTTCGCACTACATGCCGCCATACAGGTTGCCATACGCCCCAAGCGACAGCCACCCATACCTCGCATATATGTATCCATGCTTAACATAGTATATATCCTTTTCGCCCGCAAAGATACAACTTTTTTCTTATATAATACTCGTTGGCGGAATTAAGTCAAGTACGCGGTTCGGCAACTTCCGGCATTGTGTCGGTGCGTCAAAAATGGAGCGAGAATTTCGAATAGCGGAGATACTGCTTGAGCGAAGTGAGTTGTGTCTCCGCCGAAATCCGAGTGCCCCTTGTTTTTGGCAACTTCCGACATTAAGTTTGCCTGTGAATAAAGTCTGACATAGCCCCCTCTTTGAGGGGGTCGGGGGAGTCCCATTGGTTTCTTTTCTTTTGGTCAGGCAAAAGAAAAGAAAGAACTAATCATATGATAAACTGTAATGTTCTTGTATTCGTGTGCTTCAAACAACGATCGGAATAAGTGCATCTGATTCCGCCAATGGATAAAGAATCTACATGAAGCCATGCTTACCATTACCTTCAGAGTCCTTTCCGCAAAGGAAGGGACTCTGAAAATAAACGTTCAAGCAGCAGTCAATTAGTTGTGCTGGATCAGCAGGGAATAATGCAGGGTGCTCTTTTCTGTCTCCACTCTCAGTATGTAGTTTCCTTCGGGTATATCGGCAAGGTTCATAACAGGGTTGTCAACAGTTCTCACCAATGTGCCGGCTGTGCTGTAGAGTCGCATGTTTTCCACTTGTCCGGCGTTCTCGGCGCGTACATATTCCGAAGCGGGGTTCGGATATATGCGGACATCGCCTTGCTCGGTGTTCTCAACGCCTGTTGCTATACGTTCAAAGCACATGTTGTCCACATAGATACTGCCCGATGCGGACAATACGTCTTCTTCGCGTTGCAGATAGAGTCCCATGAACTGGTAATCCACATCACGCGGCAGTTCCGAGAAATCGGCTTCCAGATATTTCCAGCCTGCGTAGTCCATCGCGCCCAGCAGTGTGTAACGGATGTCGCCGCTTGCGTCCCATTTGGCGTAGAGTTTGTTGCCCGAGAAATCCGACAGTATATAGGCACCGAACTTGCAGTTGCCGTTTGCATTTATCAGTTCGTCGCTGTTGTATTTGTACATAACGGTAGCCGCCTTCTCTGTGAAACTGTAGCGCAACTCGTTGGACGCTTTGCCAAAGAGTTTCGATGTCGTGTTTTTCAGTACGGCTGCGGTTTTCACTCCGGTGCTCTCGTCAGGTGTATAGGCAAACATAGGTGTCTCCATTTGGTTTGCCAAAGGAATTTCTGCCTCTGCCGTTGCTTTGGTGCGGAACGGAATCTCCATCGTCCTGTTGAAGTGAACACCCAGATCATCTTCCATATCGGGACCGATCACGAGTTTGTAGTCCTTCCCGTCTTGCAAAGCATTGACTAAATAGAACGACATATAGCCCTTGGGAGCAATCTCTGGTTTGCTGAAGTTGTACGAACGGCCGTGTACATTCTGTTCGTTCCCTTCGCTGTCCACCACTTTCACGGCTTTTTTTGCCGTATTGATGTTCAGAGGTTCGTCAAAGAGCAGTATGAATGAAGGATTCAGCGGAACATCTTCAGTCCCTGCTTGTGGATAACTCATCACGAAACCGATTTGCGAACGGTTCGTTGTACGGAACTTGAACTCGAAGTCTTCCTCCATCGTGTTCGGGAAGTTTGTGTCCGGATGGCAGGCGCTTTTGGCAAGACGTACGGTGTATTCTGTTCCTTCCTGCAGTTGGCGGGCGGGAGAAAAACGCAGCGTCCTGTACGAGTTCTCAAAACTGAGAGTCCCCTCTGTTTCCGGCGTGATGGAGAATGCTTTGATAACGGAAGTATCCACCATATCCCAGTTGAAGTGCAGCACGATGTCTGTGGCAACGTTGATGCTGTCTTCTATCTCCACTTTCGGAGAGTAATCCGTCACCTTCGGACGGGTGGAACGCTGCTTGTTCATTAGTAGATCCTGATACGTAATGTTGTTTGCGCTCACGGTTACTTCCTTTTCCATCGGGTAGTAGCCTGCGGTCTCTGCCCGTAATGTGTAGGTGCCTGGCTCAAGGTCCCAGAAGAAGAATACTCCGTTATATAAAGTGTCGGTTTTGTAAGTGCTTATCACTTTCCCTCCCTGCAGCAATGTGACGGTGGCTTTGTCCAGCGGAAGGAGTTCGTCCCGCGTTCCTTGACGGGCTGTGATCTTCGGGAACTCCATCTTGTTGTACCAGTCACGCACTTGCCCGCCTATAACGCCTTTGGACAACTCGTAACTCATAAAGTATTCGCAGAAAGTACGCATGAAGTACCATGCTTCCTGATACTTGTAGTCCATGTTCATCAAGCGGTAGGTCTCCGGAATATAGTCGTGCATACATCCCTCCGAGATAACGCCGGGCACTTTCAGTCCGCGTAGTACGCCGTAGCCGTTCGTCCAATGCATGGCTGTTCGTGCGAATGTCTTGTCGCCCGTAATGCGGGGTGTTGCGCTCGACCAGTTGGTGATTGCGTTCTTCTGGAGATTGTTTCCTATGATGGTCGTGATGATGCGCCCCTCCTCCGAACATGGGGTGGCAGTGGGGTAGGTGTGTGTATCATCGGGATCTTTTCCTGCATAGAGTTGCAGTACGTAGTTCGATGGTCCTCCCGCGTTGGAGTGGATGGAGAGCATGAAGTCTGAATTGTAGGTATTGGCTTCGGCTACGATAGCGGATAATGCACGGTCGTCGGCAGTCGTGTTGGTCGTACGGCTCATCATGGTTTGGAATCCCAGGCCCTTCAGCCAGTCACGTAGTTTCAGTCCCTTGTCGAGGTTGGAGTTGCTTTCCCAGAATCCTTCGGGGTCACCGCTCTTGAATGGATAAACGGTTATGTTCCTGTCGTCGCTGTCGTGTCCGCCGTGTCCGGGGTTGATGTAGATTTTGTAATCACTGAATTTGCCGTTCACCATCTTTGGTTTGCGTGCCTGCTTCTTTATGCCGGCGGCTTTGCGCAATTCGGGTATCGCGCGGCGGATAGGCTCCGTGGTCAGTGTCGTCTGCAATAGGTGTAAATTTCCGTCCAGTGTGTTGTAGGCAATGCGCCCTGTTTTTTCCGACACCGACGGATACATGCCCATTTCTTTCGGGTCTGTCAACACCTGCTCCGTTGCGCCGTCTGTGGAGCGTATGACGATGGCGGAACCCGTGTACTGGTGTCCGTCGCTGGTGTCATACATTCCCACTATATAATCGTTCCCGTACCATACGGGAGCGTCCACCTTGCCCAGGTTGACAAGTTCTTTCCCGTTTAGGTCGCAAATGCCTGTACCATGCTTGGTGTTAAAGACGATTTTTGTCCCGTCGGGCGAAACCGACGACCAGATATAGTTGCACTCTGTGCCGTGAGGATAGAGTTCTTTGCGCTCTCCGTTGCGGTATAAAACCAGTTTCAGATCCTCATTGGTTACGTATGTATCAGGCTTGGGCTCTTCTTTGTACGATTCGTCCTCTGCCGCAAGGTAATCCATGGTGGAGGCATCGGCGCTCAAGCGCGGGTAGTAACCTTTTCCTAAACACTCGTTGCTTACAACGCGTATGTTCTGTGCATATATTGCTGCCGAAAAAAATACGGCACATGCAAAAAAGAACTGCTTTTTCATGATGGTATTGTTTGAGGGTTATTTCTTCATTATCTTGTAAGTATAGCCGTCCACGGTGAGCAGATAGTTCCCTGCTGTTTGCCCCTTCAGGCTGATTGTTTCGTCATCTTGTGTAACGGTGGCGCGCAATAATATGCGTCCGTCCAGAGAGTAGAGCGTCACTTCGCTTCCCTCTTTTGCTCCCTGCAGGTGAATTTCATCGTTCTCCGTAGGATTGGGATAGATTTTCAAACCGGGTGTAAACAGATTCTCCACGGCGGTTATTTCCACATCCTTGTAGCACAATGTGATGCCGTCCATGCGGATGGTATGGGCTCCTGCTGTGGTCCTTGTGTTGATGTTGAATCTGAGTTCGCTGAACCACATCGGATACATCGCAATGTCAAAGGTCTCTCCGGTCCATGCTTGTATGGGAGTGGTGACCGAAATCGTTCCGGTCTCTGCCGGCAATGTCAAAGGTACTTTCGCAAACGATTGCTTGTCCGAATTCTTTGTTAACGCAAGCGTTGCCCCGGATAGTACGGCGTCCGTTGTTATGTCCAGACGTATGCTGTCCGGCAATCCGTATAGGGGAACCGTTTGATATACGGCAAGGAACGGCGCGCGGGTAATGGCATAATTGAATTCGATGTTCTTTCCGTTCCATTGCGGGTTGAATCCGTTCGGAGCCGTGAATTGGGCGGTCGTAATCTCGTCGTATGCGCGGGTCGGTGCCGGCGGGTTCTGCACATGCACTGTCAACGTGTCCCGTATGCCTTGCAAATCACCTGCAATTTTGCCCGAGCCGTTCCCCACTGCCTTTATGGTGCCGTCTTCCGAAACTTCACAAACATCCGGAGTCAGGCTTTCCCACTGCAATACTTCCGATGGAACAGGAACCGTCTCGTCTTTCACGGTGCTCTGCACCTCCACTTGGTAGGTGTGGCGGTTGTCCAGTAAGATGCTGTCCAGACGGAAAGAAATATCGTTGGCTTCCACCACTTCTACGTAGATTTCTGCTGTCGCCTCGCCCGACGATGCTTTCAGGTAACCGCTTTTCTTTCCCACTAAAAGTCTGCCGTCTTCCATAATCGTTCCCAATTCTTTGTCACACTCCAGATGAACCCCCTTCACATCCGTGTCAAGCAGAATCTCATACTGGTTATAACCGTAAAAATGAGGACGGTAAGCCGAATAACTTGGTAGTTTTATGTGCAAATCATGGGGACGGATGGTGCTGATAACATTGTCTTCTGTCGGTACGTCCGCAATGGCAAACATGGCATTGCCCACGGCGCGTTCTGTCCCGTCCGATCCGTTGTTCACCGGTCCGAACTGGTTGACGTAGAGGCAACTCGAGCCGCCGCCGTCCCAGTTGACTGCATTCCATGCGCCGTAGTGGCGCATGATTTCCCCTAATACCTTGGTCGTGCAGCCTTGCGACTGGGTCTGCCGTCCGTCCACTACGCAGAACAGCACAGTGTCGCCCGTCATCGTCGCGCCGAAACCGGTACGCGGATGTGTTTCGTTCCAGAAATTCTCCTGTTCCACGGCTCCGTTATGCACAATCAAGGCGTAATTGTCACCGCCTACCGACTGCAGAAGATTCCTCTTTGCATTATCTATCTTCAAGGTGAACGTGATATCTACATCATCCCCTTCTTGCAGTTTGTCGAGTTCTGTAGCCATCGTCCCGTGTCCGGAAAGCACAGCCTTGCCTTTCGGAAGGGTCATGTTCCCCGTATTTGTCTCTTTCTTTACAACGCGCAAATGTATGCGCCCGTTGCTCTTCCATTCTTCTCCGTCTTTCAGTTCCACAAGTACTTCCGTCCCGTATTGGTTCGTGTTCGTGGAGGAACCGTTGTACTGGTTGAACAATACCAACTGGTTTTCACCCCGGTTGTAGTTCACATGGTGTATTTTCAGTGTGGTATCTGCGAGCGCCAGTTTGCCGGAGTAACTCCATGTCGTGCCCAATACGGCTTTCCCTGCATCGTCAAAACCTCCAAGCCGTCTGTTTGTGCTGCCCACCAGGGCATACTCCCCGTTCTGGATAGTCAGGCCGATAGGTTTGCCTACTCCGTTCTCTGTTTTTGTCTGGAAGAAGTCTCCGTTCGTACCGCCTACGACGATGCTGGTGCTTGTCGTTCTTCTCTTGGCCATGGCAGACGGGCGTTCCGTGGCAACCAGTTGGTCTTTTCCGAGCATCTGCTCAAAATGAATGTAGGGATTGGTCGCATCCACGCGAAGCAGAAAAACATTCAAAGGTTTGTCTTGCTTTTCATGGGTGAGCATCCTGACGGCGATATGTGTACTGCCTGGCCCCGCCTGGAACATGCGTACGGTGTCAATGTCGTATGCCACCCCGTTCAGTGTAATGGATTGTGCCGCTGCTGACATGCAGACGGATGCACAAAGTGCGAGTAATAGAGATGATTTGTGCCTCATAGGTAGTATTGGATTAAAGTTGTTTTCATTCGTGTTGGCTGAAACGCACGCAAAGTTACAAAGAAAACTTCATCACGACAATATGATACGTTGTTTTTTCTGCGTATATCGTTCTGTTGGTTCTATGTGGAACTTTGCTTTTCCCCAGCCGCTCTCGAGCCGGCCTGGTCGACCCCTGAATGATAGACCGGACGGCATTTTGTGGAAACAGAGCGGTTCTTGTTGGCAATTTCTGATAATTTGCTTGATTTGTCATAAAAAAAATGTACCTTTGTACCTTAAAATCGGTGAAACCGGTAATGTACGTGTAACGAATTAAACTTTACAACAGGAATATGGGATTTGTAGAAGTCTTGAGTAAATTGTTTGGCAATAAATCGCAGCGCGATTTGCGTGAGATTATGCCCTATGTGGATAAGGTAAAAGCCGTATATCCCGAGATTCAGTCGCTGGATAACGATGCTTTGCGTGAAAGGACGGAGCAACTTAAGCGGCGTCTTGCCGATGCGGTGGCTGCCGACAAACAGCGTATTGCGGAATTGAAAGCAGGCGTCGAGCAGATGGAGATAGAAAAGCGCGAGAAGGTGTATCGTGAAGTGGATAAACTGGAGAAAGATATTGCCGATACTTATGAAAAAGTGCTTTTGGATGTTCTTCCTGAGGCTTTCGCGATTGTGAAGGATACGGCTCGCCGTTTTGCGGAAAACGAAACGGTTGAAGTGACGGCTACTGGTTTCGATCGCGACCTTGCCGCTACGCACGATTTCGTACATATCGAGGGCGATAAGGCTGTCTATCAAAACCATTGGATGGCGGGTGGTAATGAGATTACGTGGGATATGGTGCACTACGATGTGCAACTTATCGGCGGTGTGGTTCTGCATCAGGGTAAAATAGCGGAAATGGCTACGGGTGAAGGTAAAACGTTGGTCGCAACTTTGCCTGTATTCCTCAATGCGCTGACCCACGAAGGTGTTCATGTTGTTACGGTCAACGACTACTTGGCGCGCCGTGACTCGGAGTGGATGGGTCCGCTTTATATGTTCCATGGCTTGTCCGTCGACTGCATTGACAAGTATCGTCCTAATTCCGACGAGCGCCGCAAAGCCTATGCTTGCGACATTACCTTCGGTACCAACAATGAATTTGGTTTCGACTACTTGCGCGACAATATGGCAACTTCCCCGCTCGACTTGGTGCAGCGTAAACATAACTACGCTATAGTCGATGAGGTCGACTCTGTCTTGATTGATGATGCCCGTACGCCTTTGATTATCAGCGGACCTGTTCCTAAAGGCGAGGAGCAACTCTTCGATGAATACAAACATCGTGTGGAGTTGTTGGTGCGTACGCAGCAGACGCTCACCACCAGACTCTTGGCTGAGGCGCGCCAGAAAATGGCGTCGGAAGACAAGACCGTTGCCGAGGAGGGCGAGTTGGCTCTGTTCCGTTCCTATAAGGGTATGCCTAAGAACAAAGCCCTTATCAAGTTCCTTTCCGAACCGGGCAATAAGGTGCGTTTGCAGAAGACGGAAGAGTTCTATATGCAGGAGAATAACAAAAACATGCATATAGCAACCGATGAACTCTATTTTGTTATCGACGAGAAGAATAAGACCATCGAACTCACCGACAAGGGTATTGATACGCTTACTGGCTCCACCGACGACCCGACGTTCTTCGTTCTTCCCGATGTAGGTTCCGAGGTGGCGGAGATTGAGAAGTCCGCTCTTTCCGCCGGGGAGAAACAGCAGAAAAAAGACGAAGTCCTGGAGCAGTATGCTATCAAGTCTGAACGGGTTCATACCGTCAACCAGTTGCTCAAAGCCTACACCCTCTTCGAGAAAGATGTGGACTATGTCATCATGGATGGCGAAGTCAAGATTGTAGATGAACAGACGGGCCGTATAATGGAAGGCCGCCGCTGGTCCGACGGATTGCATCAGGCTGTGGAGGCGAAAGAGAACGTGAAGGTGGAGGCGGCTACCCAGACTTTTGCGACGATCACGTTGCAGAACTATTTCCGTATGTACCACAAGTTGGCGGGTATGACGGGTACTGCTGAAACGGAGGCGGGCGAGTTCTGGAATATCTACAAACTCGATGTGGTGGTTATCCCTACCAATCGCCCGATCGCCCGTATCGACCTCAACGACCGTGTGTACCGTACCAAAAGGGAGAAATACAATGCCGTGATAGAAGAGATTGTGCGTCTCCACAACGAAGGACGCCCCGTCCTTGTGGGTACCACTTCCGTCGAGATAAGCGAACTCCTCTCTCGTATGCTCAACATACGTAAGATTGCGCACAATGTCCTCAATGCCAAGTTGCACCAGCGTGAAGCGGACATCGTGGCGGAGGCGGGACGTGCAGGAACGGTTACCATTGCCACCAATATGGCGGGTCGTGGTACCGATATCAAACTGACTCCAGAAGTCAGAGAGGCTGGCGGTCTTGCTATCATCGGTACCGAACGTCACGAGAGTCGCCGTGTGGACCGTCAGTTGCGCGGACGTGCCGGACGACAGGGCGATCCTGGCTCTTCCGTATTCTACGTATCATTGGAAGACGACCTCATGCGTATGTTCGGTTCCGAACGTATTGCGGCGCTCATGGATAAGATGGGTTTTGAAGAAGGGGAGATGATTGAGCATAAGATGATATCCAACTCTATCGAGCGCGCACAGAAGAAAGTCGAAGAGAATAACTTCGGTATTCGTAAACGGCTCCTTGAGTACGACGATGTGATGAATCAGCAGCGTAACGTCATCTATGCAAAGCGTCACCATGCGCTTATGGGCGAACGTCTGGGAGTGGATATTGCCAACATGATTTACGATACCGCAGAGTCTGTAATCAACAATAACTACGATTCCCTCGATTATGAAGGGCTTCAGATGGAGGTTATGCAGGTCTTTGCAATGGAAGTCCCATTCTCGGAGGAAGATTTTCGTGGTAAGAAACCCGCAGAATTGGCGGAATGTCTGGCAGAGGCTGCCTTGGAGGTCTTCAAACGTAAGATGGATAAGTTGGCGGCTGTGGCATATCCTGTAATCAGGAATATCTACGAAACAAAGGGATTGCAATACGAAAATGTCCTGATACCGGTAACCGACGGCAAGAAGGTGTACAATGTGGCAACCAACCTCAAAGCCGCCTATGAAACCGAATGTAAGGAAGTCGTTCGTGAGTTCGAAAAACGGACATTGCTCTATGTTATTGACGATGAGTGGAAAGAGCACCTCCGCCAGTTGGACGATTTGAAACAGTCCGTGCAGAATGCATCCTACGAACAGAAAGACCCGCTGCTTATCTATAAGTTGGAGTCGTTCAACCTGTTCTCTGCTATGCTCGACAACTTCAACCGGCGTACTATCGCCATTCTGCTGCGTGGACAGATTCCTGTACGTGAACCCGAGCAGGTCCGTCAGGCACAGGCTCAACAGCGCCAGGACTTTAGCAAGTATCGTACGCAGAAAGATGCGGCAAACCAACGGCCTATGGGCAACGCTGCACAACGTGACACTCGGGAACTCCAGAAACCGGAGCCTCTGCGTGTGGAGAAAAAAATCGGGCGGAACGATCCCTGTCCCTGCGGCAGTGGCAAAAAATATAAGAATTGTCACGGACGCGGTCTCTGATTGTGCCGTGATGTTTTCTCGCTTTGGTGGGACCTGTATAATAAGGTATAAAAAGATATGATACTTGACTATATTACGTGGACGGTTAATCCTGTGGCATTCTCCTTGGGATCGCTGCAGGTTCGTTGGTATGGCATTTTGTGGGCGTTGGGTATTTGGTTTTGCTTGCTCATACAGCAACGGCTCTACAAGAATGAACATTGCCCCGACGATTGGGTGGATAAGTTGTTTATGTATATGGTCTTGGGAGTCATTATCGGGGCACGCTTGGGACATTGCTATTTCTATGAGTGGCACGAAGCTTCGCTTCTTGGACTTCAGCCCGTGCATTTCTTGGGAATGACATTCAACTATCGCAATCCCTATATCGAACACCCGCTCGAACTGCTCAAGATTTGGGAGGGAGGACTTTCCTCCCATGGCGGCGCTGTCGGACTGATTGTAGCCGCTTTTCTCCTTGATAGAAAGCACTTCCATAAGGGAATCATCTGGATTTTCGACCGCCTTGTCATCGGCGTCTGCATCACGGGTGCCTGTATTCGTCTGGGCAACCTGATGAACTCGGAGATATATGGCAATCCCACCACCATGCCGTGGGGCTTCCTTTTCCTTAATAACGGCGACCAATATCCCTGTCATCCTACGCAAATCTACGAGATGCTTTACTGCTTGTTCGGGTTTGCCGTCACGTGGCTGATGTATTGGAAGGGACGTCTCTACCGCCGCAATGGCTTGATTTTCGGAGTCTTTCTCGAGATTGTTTTCCTCACTCGCTTCGTGCTGGAGTTCATTAAGTTTGACCAGGAAGCCTTCGAATCGGGTATGCTCTTGAATATGGGTCAATGGTTGAGTATTCCTTTCATTATATGGGGAATCATCCTTGTCGTGCGTGCTTTCCTGCGCCCGCTTGATGCCGATGCGGCACTGGCGTCTGCTCCTGTTGCAACTGACGCTGCAAAAACGGATTTGTCTGCTAAGAAAACGAAGAAAACTGGTTCTGGTAAATAGGAATGTCTGCTCTTCATAGGTGGTTGTTGTCTCTGGCTTTTCTCTGTGTCGCTGTGTATATGACGGCGCAGGATTCTGTCCGTATCTATCCCGATACGCTGCGTGCTGCCGATTTGCTTCATACGGCAACGGAAGACGATATCCTTTTCGGGCTGCTTGCCGAACAGGGTAAACGGCTCGCTCGGCAGCAGGATTCTCTCTATCAGGCACGCCTCCTGAATGATACGACAACTGTCTCGCCTCTCTCTTTCCATATCGGCTTCAGGGATTCTCTGATGATCGCTCGGCGCGTGGAACAGTTGGGAGGAGTCTATCCCTTGGCGCGTCCGCTCTATTATCATAGCAAACCATGGCGTTCTCTTGCCGATACAACGAAATCTGACGTGTCCGTTTACTCCATTCGTGAAGACGCACTCAGGTATCTCACACGGGAACATGCCGACCTCTACGCTGGCATGCTCGATTCTATCGACTACGAAGCCCCTGAAGTGTTGCGCAATCAGGAGAGATGGACGATTTGGGTTCCCGAAAAGTCCATAGTGAAAGATGCGGAGGAAGATCGGTTGGCAAAGTTGCGTGCCATGAAAGACCAGTTCTCCCATTGGAGGAAAGAACTCACCACCATGGTGCAACTCACGCAGAATTATGTCTCGCAGAATTGGTATGCGGGAGGTAATTCCAACTTCGCCGTGCTCTCTATCGTACAGGGAAACATACGTTACGATAACCATAAGAACCTCACGTGGGAGAACTCTTTGGAGTGGCGGATGGGGTTCAATACGGTCACGGGCGATTCGCTGCGGAAAGTGAATACCAACGACGACCTCTTCCGTCTCTATACCAAGTTGGGCGTGAAGGCTTTTGGCAAGTTCTCCTATTCGCTGTCGGCGGAGTTTCAGACGCAGTTCTTCAATACGTGGAAAGAAAATCAATTGACTTTGAAGACGGGACCCCTTACTCCTGTCCGTCTCAATGTCTCGCTCGGTCTTGACTATAAGCCGGTCAAGGGACTCTCCATCGTCTTCGCACCTCTCACCTACAAACTGATTTATGCCAACGATACTTCTCATGTGGCGTCAACTGCTTTCGGTATCGATGACGGTAAGAATGTGTTGAACGATGTGGGTAGTTCCGTCCGTGTGGATTGGACGTGGAAGCCGGTTCGGGAAATCGCATTGGATAGCAAACTCTATTTCTATACCAACTACCATCGTGTGGAAATCGATTGGGAGATTGTCTGCAACTTCATTATCAACCGCTTCTTCTCTGCGCGTCTGATGTTGCATCCTCGCTACGACAATACTGCCATACCGGAGGACGGGAAAAAGGCAAAAATGCAGTTCAAGGAGATGCTTTCTATCGGCTTTGCCCACAAGTTCCATTGATGTTTCTTCTTTGTGACTTGCAACAACCCGCTCCTTGCGGCCTTTCAAGCCGACCTCAAGCACCCCTGGACGAGAGATGACCTCATTTGTCTCATTCGGCTATATGCCCGATTTGTCCAATCGGTTTTATTTGTCTAATATGCCCAATCTGCTCCTCGAACGTCTCGAACTTCTAGGATTTCTAGAAACAACTATCACTCGCTTAATCTGACTCTTCGCTTCTTTCAACTCCCGACTTTTGACCCAAAGCCCCTCCTTTGGAGGGGTTGGGGAGGTCTTAATGGCTCTTTAATAGTCATTAATGGAGAAAATTTTCAAAAGATTAACGACCCGTTAACGGCTGATTGACGGAGTCTCCTCGTATTATGATGGAATCTACCGGATCGGCACTGTGATATTCCGGGTGGCTGGCGAGAACTTCGAGTCAGTCACGGCAGTAAATGTCAGAGTGGGTGAACCGGTCTGCAAAGCCCGGAACTCTATGGGAAGACTCATGTAATAGTAGCCGACAGGCAGGTTGATGATGCCGTTTAGGCTGTCTGATGTATCAAGCATGATGGAACGCAGGTCGTCGTATAACTTGATTTCCAGATCCAAGAAGGTCTTGTCCCATGCCACTTCGCCTGACAGAAGATTGTTCCCGAGCGAACTGTATGCCACTACAAAGTTTACGGTATCTCCTTTCTCTATGGTGTCAAGCACTATCTGTTGGCTTGTCTCGTTGATGTGAAGCAGAAGCGTATCCTGATGGTTACGGATAAATACGCTGTTGCCGATGCGCGGTGTGTAATGCGATTCCGTCTTGTCCAGACAACTTGCCATTAGAATCGACAAAGAGATAAGAAATAAATACATTGACTTTTTCATAGGAACAATTCGTAAACTGTGGGTGAAACTTGAATCATTGTATAAGCAAGGAAAATGTCGTACCTTTGCGCCCGTTCGTTCGCTTGCGTAGAGACTGGGACTCCTCTTCAATGAGAGTGCGGCATATAGGACTCGAACCTACACGACTTGCGTCACCAGATCCTAAGTCTGGCGCGGCTACCAATTACGCCAATGCCGCAAATGCTTTGCAAAGGTACGAACAAAATTCATTCTGTACAACTAAACACGGAAAAATGTCAGAAGACTCGACATACTGCTATCAACTTGCCAACGGCATTCGCCTTGTACATCGGCAGGTCGCTTCGCCGGTCTCTTGTCTCGGTCTGATGGTCGGTGCCGGCACACGCGATGAAGACCCTAAAGAAAACGGCATAGCACATTTTGTGGAACATGCTGTATTCAAAGGTACCGACACCCTTTCCTCTCGGCAGATTATCAATCGGATAGAGAATGTCGGGTGCGATCTCAATGCCTATACCACCAAAGAAGAAACCACTTTTTATGCTTCTACGCTTACCGTTTACTATGAACGTGCGTTGCAGTTGATAACCGATATGCTCTTCCATCCCTCCTTCCCGGCGGACGAATTGCGCAAGGAGCGTCTCGTGGTGTACGATGAGATAGAGTCTTACAACGATTCGCCGTCAGAATTGATTTACGACGATTTCGAAAACTTGATATTCCGTGAACATCCTTTGCACTGTCCTATATTGGGGGAGCCGAGAACGTTGCGCTGGCTCACGGGCGATAAGTTGTGGCGTTTCATGCACTATGCCTACAATACGGATGCAATGGTATTCTTCTCCCTGTCTTCGCTTCCGTTTGACAAGGTGAAACGGCTGGCTGAAAAATATCTTGGCGACAGCCCCTTTCATTGCCGCACTTTCAAGCGCCTGAGCCCTGTAGAATATCGGCCTGCAGAGGCGGTCTTCCATAAGCATACGCATCAGACGCATTGTATGCTTGGCGGACTCGCCTATCCCATAGGGCATTCCGGGCAGTTGGGATTGTATCTATTGAATAACATTCTGGGAGGCTCCGGCATGAATTCCATGCTCAATTTGGCGGTACGCGAGAAAAACGGGCTGGTCTATACCATAGAGTCCAACTATACTCCCTTGTCCGATACGGGCTATTGGTCTGTCTATTTTGCCTCCGAAGAAAGCAATAAGGAACGGTGCCTCGCTTTGGTGCGCAAACAGTTGCAGCGGCTCATCGATAAACCGATGAGCCCCGTTACGTTGCGTAAGTATCAGCGGCAACTGCTCGGACAGATGGCGATTATGGCGGAAAACGGGGAGAATAATGCGCTATCCATGGCAAAACAGGTATTGTATCAAAATGTCGCCCCGACATGGCAAACTGTTTACAAAAAGATAGAACAACTCTCTCCTGCCGATCTTTTCCGTATTGCCAACGAGTGTTACCGCCCCTCTTCCCTGTCCCTGCTGCAATACTGCTGATAGTCTGCTGATTTTGTTCTATTGTCGTATTTTCTTCATAAAATAATGCGAGAGTCAGCGTCTCTGTTTCTTCCGGCATTGTGTCGGTGCGTCAAAAATGGAGCGAGGATTCCGGAAAGCGGAGATACTGTCTGAGCGCAGCGAGTTGTGTCTCCGCCGAAATCCGAGTGAGATATATTTTTGGCAACGCCCGACAAGAAATTCGCCTATGAGTGAAGTTCGATATAGCCCCCTCTTTGAGGGGGTTGGGGAGTCTCTTTGGTTTCTTTTCTTTTGGTCATGCAAAAGAAAAGAAAGGGAGTGGCGCTTGAATTCCCAAATACGTGAGGGAAATTACAACTCCCAACAAGGTAAACTTGTATGTGTCTGATCCTTTTGGTGCGGCAATGCCGCAAAGAAAATGCATTGTATTGCGGTTTGCTATTCTGTGGTAAAAAACGTTTTTGAGAGGGGACGTATATTGCAAATAATGTACCAAACGGAAAAATTCTCTTTTTCTGACTGCATAAGCGGGCAAAAACGAACATTTTGAAACATAAAAGCGTTTTTTTTCTTTCCAAGTGTTTGGAATCATGGAAAAGATGTTCTACCTTTGCAGATGAATTTCCGTACAATGATAACTGCGCGCTGTTGGGAGGTGGAGTAAACGGGCGGGAATGTTTGGAATGAAAGTAAAAGCTAGATTGATATAATAAATGTTGTTTTTATGAAGAAATTGTTTACGTTGTTCACTCTTTGTGCTTTGAGCCTGAGTTTGTTTGCTCAAAGCCGGAGAATTAGTGGTGTTGTCGTAGACGAAGGAGGTGAGCCTGTGATAGGTGCTAGTATTTTGGTAACAGGGTCAAGCACGGGTACGATCTCTGACTACGATGGAAATTTTGATTTGACGGTGCCGGAATCGGCAAAAACGCTTACTGTGTCCTATATGGGTATGGCTACTCAGGAAGTGGCAATCCGGGAGAATATGCGTATTGTGATGCATGAATCAACGGAACAACTTCAGGAAGTGATTGCCATTGCGTACGGCAATGCGCCTAAGGGGAGTTTCGCGGGATCGGCCCAGGCGGTAAGTGCTGAGAATATAGAAAAGAAAAACCCTTCCGAAATATCCAAGGCTTTGGCAGGTGAGGTTGCCGGCGTACAGGTGATTAACACGTCGGGGCAGCCGGGTACCAATGCAAGTATCCGTATCCGTGGTTTGGGCTCCATCAATGCAAGTTCCGCGCCTCTCTATGTGGTCGATGGTGTGCCTTATGACGGCGATATCTCGTCCATTGATCCGGGTGATATTGCGTCCACCACTATCTTGAAGGATGCAACGGCTACTTCTCTTTATGGTTCGCGTGGTGCCAATGGTGTTGTGCTTATCACAACCAAGAAAGGTACTTCCGGCGAAGAGGCGAAGATTGATGTGGATGTGAAATATGGCGCCAATATGCGTCTGCTTCCTCTCTATGACGTGATTGCGAGTCCTGAGGAATATATGGTATTGGGCTGGACGGGTCTGTATAATCAGAACCGCGCAAACGGCGGTAACGAAGAGGGTGCTGTCAAGTATGCCAACAACAACTTGGTGGGAGAGAATGGTATTCCTGTCTACTATAACTTGTGGTCGTTGGATGGTTCAAGTATGCCTGCTGCCGGCAATACGTTGATCAATCCCTATGCGGCAGACGGTTCGGTCAACCCTACATTCTCCGGTCTTCCTCGTCGCAAGGGGTACACCGACTTGGAATCATGGGAAGATGCTATTTTCCGTGTGGGACAGAAGGCTGAGGCTACGGTGAAGATTCGTGGTGGTAACGAGAAAACTACCTACTATACCTCGTTTGGTTACTTGAAAGATGAAGGCTATTATCAGTCTTCCGACTTCAACCGTTTCTCTGTGCGTTCCAACATTGAGTACGATGCCAAGAAATGGCTGAAAGGGAAACTGAATATGGCGTATGCTTATTCTGAGATGAATAATCCTACGCAGGAACAGGGTTCTGGTAGTGGCGTTACCATGAATAATGGTTTCTATTACGTAAATGTAATACCTCCTATCTATCCTGTCTATTTGCGTAATGCAGACGGCACGCTGGCTACGTCTCCTTATCATAAGGGGTATGCCTATGATTATACAACTGCGGTGGATGGCTCTTCTACAAACCGTCTTTTCGGTTTGGGTATCAACCCTGCGGGCGCGTTGCGTTTGGATAAGCAGCAGACAAAGCAGCATCAGGTGGCTACAACGGGTTCATTGGAAATCAAACTCTACAAAGGTTTGAAGTTTACGGCAAATGTCGGTATGCAGTATTTGGGATCGCGTTCGAACGAACTGACCAATAAGTATTACGGTGATGGTGCCGGTACGGGATATATCTCCACGACACAATACAACTACATGAGTTTGACGGCCAACCAACTCTTGGAATATAACAATACATTCGGAGAGCATTCCATCCGTGCCTTGGCTGGTCACGAGACCAACTTCTATACGGTAAACTATTTGTACGGCGCCCAGAAGGGGATTGCCGACAACAATGTACCCGAGTTGAATAATGCCATCGTGATGAATGGCGTGGCTGGTGGCGCGCAGACGGCAACTTTGGAAAGTTATCTGGCAACGGTTAGTTATGGCTATGACGAGCGTTATATGCTGACGGCTAACTATCGTGCCGATGGTTCCAGCAAGTTCGCAAAAGGTCACCGTTGGGGACACTTCGGGTCCGTGGGTGCTGCATGGAACTTTACCAACGAATCCTTTATGCAGGAGGCTGATTGGTTGAAGAATGGTAAACTGCGTGCAAGTTGGGGTGTCTTGGGTAACCAGGAGGTAGGCGACTATTTGTTCAGCGACCATTACTCTATCGTTAACGTTGATGGCAATACGGGCTATCTCTGGGGATTCCGTGGTAATCCTGATCTGACGTGGGAACGTGCACAGATGGTGGACATCGGTTTGGAATTCGATATCTCTAAGTATCTGACGGCCGAGATCGACTACTTCTACAAGATGACCGATAACATGATATTCAGCCGCTATGTGGCTACCTCGCAAGGCTATTCCGGCTACTATACCAACGATGCCAAGATGGCAAACCAGGGTGTTGAGTTCCAGTTCAACGTTCATGCAGTGGATACGCGTAACGTCAAGTTGGATATCCGCTTGAATGGTGCCCACTATGCCAACAAGATGTTGGAGATGCCTGTCAACCGCACCCTCGCCGACGGAACGGTGGAACGTATGGTGATGAGTGGTGGTATGAGTGTCGGACATTCGCTCTACGATTGGTATATGCCGCACTATGCAGGAATCGATGATAAGGGTAATGCGCTCTACGATGTTTACTACGATGCAAGCAAAGGTGAGTTCAATCCCGATGATGCCGACTTTCAGGAGGCTACCATCGCTAAGGGTGCCAACTACATCGCTTCGCTCCATGAGTACCAACTGAATAATCCGGATGCGGATATACGCAAAGTCTCGGTTAGTGGAAAAGAGGCTGTTTATGCAACGAGCCTCTATGTAACCGACAAACGCGGTAAGATTATGTCTGCCATCCCCGACTTGAGCGGTGGCTTTGGCTTCGACTTGGAAGTCTATGGCGTTACTCTCTCGGCGTCTTGCTCCTATGGTATCGGTGGCTGGGGCTACGATAATGTCTATCAGACCTTGATGACTCCCGAACATGTAGGTAAGTACAATTGGCACGTGGACATGAAGAATGCCTGGACAGAGTGGGGCGGTGGTACGCTTCCTAAGTTGGATAACAACAACGATACCTATTCTGCAATGTCTTCCGACCGTTTCCTGACGAGCAATTCCTATCTCTCCCTCAATAACGTGAGCATAGGCTATCGCTTCCCGAAGAAACTGATTGAGAAAATTAAGTTGGAGAGTCTGCAGTTGTGGGTGGCAGGCGACAATCTCTGCATCGCAACGGCTCGCCATGGCTACAACCCGATGGTGAGCGGAGACGGGTCTTCCAGTACTCACCAATATACACCGCTCTCCACTGTAATGGGCGGCATTCGCTTGACATTCTAAGTTAAGAACCTTATAAACAAGTAAAGATTATGAAACTGAGAAATATAGTATATATAGTTGGTTGTGGATTCCTGCTGGCTTCATGCTCCGAGAACTTCTTGAGCCATGACCCGCAAAACGGAACCTTGCTGGAAGACCAGTTCGCTCGTATGGACGATGCATTGGAAGGAAGTGCGCGTTCGCTCTATTCCGTTCTCTATGAATATGGTGGAGATCACGATAGTTTCGGACAACGTTCTCTCGATATGTATGGCGACCTCACGAGTGGTGATATGGCTATGACCTCTGCAGGATATGGTTGGTTCGAGGTCGATGAGCGTGGACAGTCCTATGCTTATCGTGCCGCAGGCACTTGGTACTACTACTATCGTATCATCCGTCTCTGCAATACGGTGATAAGTGCAATCGACAAGGTCGGCACTCCGGCGCTTCCCGCCGAAAAAAACAACTTGGGCAATGGTTACTACTATGGCGAGATGTTGGCTATGCGGGGTTGGGCGTATGCCGGTTTGATGCGCTATTTCGTTGCTCCTTCCGACTTGATTGACGATATGTCGAAAGAACAGGCTGTGCCCCTCTATACGGAAGTGGAGTTCTCTGACAAGGATCTCCTCGGTGCGCCCCGTGCCTATGCTTCCGAGGTTTACGCCCGGATCGAGGACGACCTGAAGTTGGCTATCGACTATTTGGATGCTTACAACACGGCAGGTTTCGACCGTGCGTCGAAACTCGAAGTCAATGCTGACGTGGCCCGCTTGATTCTTGCCTATGCCTATATCAACAAGGGAGGCAAGGAGTCCTACGACAAAGCCTACGATTTGGCAAAGGCTGTGATAGAGGCGAAGCACTTTACCATTCTTCCCAATTCAAAACTGCTGACCACCGGATTCTCCGATGTCTCTGAGCCTTCGTGGATGTGGGGACAGGATGTAACGGTCGAAAACACTACGGCTCTTGGCTCTTTCTTTGGGCAGGTGGATGTTCACACCTATTCCTATGCCGCTGCCGGTGATGTCAAGGGAATCGATGAAGCCCTCTACAACCAGATAAAGAAGATGGGGTGGGATGGTCGTGTCAATTGGTTCAATGAGAAACGTAAATACGCTCCCGAAGGAAAGTTCTACAATGTCTCGACCAAGAATACTACCAACCTCAACGAAGTGGACAGAAACTGGCTTTGCGATAATGTCTTCATGCGTATCGAGTTGGCTTACCTCATCGCTGCCGAGGCTGCTTTGAATAAAACCACTCCCGATTTGGCAGAGGCTCTCAGTTGTCTCGATGCCATCATGTCGCAACGTTTGGCAGACAATGCCGATGCGCAAGACTTGTACGATGACTACAAAACAACGCTCACAACGGCCGATGCTTTGCACGATGCCTTGGTTTACAACTGGCGTGTGGAGTTGTGGGGCGAGGGTTATGCCATGCAGACCGTACGTCGTCTGACGCATACGCAAGCCCTCGGCACGAACCACATGGGTGGCGGTAAGCAGGTGGACTACAGTACTATTCAGTTCACATGGCGTATACCCGCTTCCGAAACTCGCTACAATCCTTACATCAAGGAGGACCAATTGGCAGAAGACAGTAAGTAGAAAACATCATGATAAAGCCTCATAGAGGACATGTTGGTCACTTGTGAGGCAATCGAAAACAATTGTATATTAATCATTAATTACTAAGTGTATGAAAAAGAGTTTATTTCTTGGTGCTGTTGTTGCACTGGCGGCAGCATTGGTTGGATGCAATCCTAATTCTAATACGGAAGATTCATCCTACACGTCTATTAGTTTGAAACCCAATGAATTGGTAATGGTTGCAGGAGATACCACGCGTATCAACCTGTTGTACCAACCGACAACGGCTGCTGCTCCTGTTGCTGAGTGGTCGTCCTCAGATACTGCTATCGTAAAGGTAGGTAATGGTATTGTCATCGCAAAAGACACTTTCGGTACGGCTACCATTACGGCAAAAGTAGGTGAACTCACCGATGTCTGCGAAGTGACTGTAGATTACTATGAGAATCTGTTCGCATTGAATAATATTGCTTATTTCCCTGCAACGGCAGTGGCTCTGAGCGATACCATTGATACTACGTTTGCTTCTGGAAATAGTTACAAGATTCAGTTGAAACGGGTTACATTGTTCATCACCAATAGTTTGGAGTTTGATGAAGAGACGCTTATGGGTGAAGGATATGCTGTTTTTGCTGATGCAGCGCTCTATTTTATGGCAGATCCGAAGAGTGAGTATGATGGTAAGATCTTCTCTGACCGTCGTGTTGAGTTCGTTAATGACTCCGCTTTGCTGAAGAACGAGTTCTCGGCTATGGCAAGTAGTTTCGACCCGAGCGTTGTTGGTCCTGTTTTTGAGGCAGTATTTGGTGGGGCTGATTTGGATGTTCCTACTTATCAGGAAGGTGCCAAAGGTGCATACATAGGGGATGCCGAGGTGTCTGGTGATGGCGTAAGTTATTCTTATTTGTTCTCAGGTGTTATCACCGATGGCTACATTGGCTATGCTTATGATAATGATGGTTATGTCACAGGTATGGATTACGACTTCCATGCAAAGTGGTTGTATGATTTCTATGGTATAAAGATAGACTGGGAAACAAGTTTGGAAGAACAGAACTATGTCTTTGTTAAACCCTACGAGGTTTACTATAGCGATGAGTACCACTATACAACCAAGGGTACAAAGTTGGCTCCTCGCTTTGCCGGTGCTCACAACAACTTGAACAAGGTATCTGGCAAGAAAGTATTCATGGGCAAACCTGAGAAACTTCGTGCCGTTCCTATGAATGTAGTTCGCTGATATCGGCTCTGCGCGATAAACAAGTGCGATAAATAAAGAAAGGCTGATGACTGTGTGTCGTCAGCCTTTTCTTGTTTGTTGGATACAGTCTTTAATGGCATTAATGGAATCACGATCACGATAACAGTGATCCTTAATGGAAATCTCTCCAAGAATTCGACTATCGGTCAATTGACGGTTATTGACGGAAAGCCTATACCTGATATGTTTTAACCCGCTGGCGGGATTAATTTGAAAGGCGAGTGTCAGCAGGTTTGTCACCTCCGGCATTGTGTCGGGTGTCAAAAATGGAGCGAGAATTCCGGTAAGCGGAGATACTGTCTGAGCGCAGCGAGTTGTGTCTCCGCCGAAATTCGAGTGACCCTATTTTTGGCAACGCCCGACACACAGCCGGTGACTTTTCTTTGGTTTCTTTTCTTTTGGTCATGCAAAAGAAAAGAAAGGTATATAGAATTATATCTCTTATGGTTTTGGTGCTGTTGCCCTGTGCAAATAATGGTTAGATGACTATTCGTTCAATCCGCTCCATTTGTCCTATCCGTCCAATATGTCTAATGCTCATAGAATCTCCCGATTAACTAAAACGTCTATAACGATAACAACAAAAGGGTTTAGTTCGTCATTGTCCCCCTCTTTAAGGGGGAAAGCCTCATTGGTTTCTTTTCTTTTTGGGCATGCAAAAGAAAAAAGTAATCATACGATAATTTATATTCTCATAAATTCCGAGTAATAAGTAAAATGAATAAACTTAATTCCGCCAATGGGTTGTTTACATGGTCCTTTACATGGTCTTTGATGGAAAACTGGATATATTCTTTTTTGAAGATGTCGTTGTAAAACCTCTGTATTTTTGGGACGCAATGTTTGCAAAGATGACGTGATAATCGTACCTTTGCAAGGCAAAGTGCCAAAGTAGGTGCTGTTTGTTTGTGGAAAGATTGTTTTTCTGCCAAAAAGATAATGAGCAGGCAATGATAAGATAGAACTTTTGACGATAGGAGAGTAACAATATGAAAAGTGGTTTAGGTGTAAAGAGAATATGTATGATGTGGGCGATGAGCATGGTGGTGGCAATGGCAATGGCGGTACCTGCTTCGCCCGAAATGTTTACTGTCACTCAGTCTGATGGTAGCGAACTGAAAGTCAGGTTGGTAGGCGACGAGGTGTCATCTTGTCTGTTCACGGAAGATGAGTATGCGGTGGCTAAAACCGGTCAAGGCTATTGCTATCTGCGTTTCACGGAGCAGGGGGAAGCCCTCGCAACGCAGGTGCTGGCGCACAACCCTGCACTGCGTTCTTTGGAGGAAACCTTGTTCCTCGCTTCTTTGCAGAAGGGGATGATTGTGTCCGACCGAACTATGGAGCAACGCCGCATTGTTCAGAAAGCGCAACTCTCCTCCACTTTCCCTCTGAAGGGTTCGCCTAGGAGTCTTGTCATTCTGGTTAATTTCTCTGATGTCAAGTTTGTGATACCTGACCCGCAGGAAGCCTTTAGCCGTTTGCTCAATGAGGAAGGCTATTCCGAGAACAACGGCGTCGGATCGGCTCGCGACTATTTCAAGGCATGCTCCAATGGCGTTTTCTCTCCGCAGTTCGATGTTTACGGACCTTACGACTTGGATCAGACTTGCGCTTACTATGGTGGCAACTCAGGAAGCAATAGTAGCGTACATGCGCGTGAGATGATTATTCATGCCTGCAACAAAGCCTATGAGGCGGGAGTCGATCTCTCTCTGTATGACACCGATGGCAATGGCGTGGTCGATAATGTCTTTGTGTACTATGCTGGACACAATGAGGCGGAAGGTGCCGATGAGAACACGGTTTGGCCTCACCGCTCCGTTGTGAACAATTCTCCTCGTTATGGCAATGTCACTGTCTATGACTATGCTTGCACCTCGGAACTGCGTTCCAGTCGGGGAAGTCAGATGTGCGGTATCGGCACTTTTTGCCATGAGTTCGGACATGTTCTGGGTCTGCCCGATTTCTATGACACTCAGGAATCCTATCACTACACCGTGGGCAACTGGTCTATCATGTGTTCCGGTTCCTATAATGGCAATGGCAAAACACCGCCTGCCTACACGGCTTACGAACGCTTTATGTTAGGCTGGCTTTCTCCTGTGCAACTCACGGAGGCGGGCAGGTACACGCTTTCCCCGCTGAATTTGGATAATACGGCATATCTGATAGCCGCCGAATCGCACAACTTGTCGGGAAACAACCCCGACCCGAATGAATTCTTCCTGTTGGAAAACCGTCAGCATATCGGTTGGGATACGCCGCAGACGGCTCTCGCTGGAACGGGTATGCTGATATGGCATATCAATTATAATGCGTCGGCATGGGCAAACAATACGCCGAACACGGGAACTATGTTGCGCTATTATGTGGAAGCGGCGCATGGAGGAACGCAATCCATGTCTTTGCCGAGCGATCTCTTCCCCGGAACATTGGGCGTGGTGCAGTTCAGCCCGCAGTTGTCCGATGGTACCATTCTCTCTCCCTTGCTTGACATCAAAGAGATAGGTTCCGATATATCCTTTGTCTATAAGAACGATGGGCAACAGAAGTTCCTCTTTTTCCCTGCTGAGTTGAATGGATTCTTGTCGTATTACGATAGAGACCGGCGCAGTGCAACGCCCGATGTGCAGCGTATCGTCCTGCAAGGCATGTCTTTGAAGCCAGGTGAAAACGTGAGTCTGAGTTCCAAAGACGGCTTCCAGTTGTCTGTCGATTCCGTCGCGTGGTACTCTTCGCTCGCATTGTCTGTGAAAGCGGATTCCGCTTTGGAACAGGCCGTCTGGGTACGATACAACCCGCAGGCGGTGGTGTGCGAAGCCGTAAACAGCACACTGACTGCCCGGCAAGGGAACAATATGGAGATTTTGCAAGTGAGCGGGATATCGGAACGCCCCACCTACATACAGGAACCCCAATGGCGGACATTCACCGGCGTAACGCCCTATTCTGCCGTTCTGAATTGGGTGCCGCAGCCCGATGCGGAAGAATATTACCTGACCGTCTATGAGTTGGAAAACCGGCAAAACACGCAGGTCCAGAGTTTTGAACGTTTTGCTTCGGAAGTGAATATCGTGGAAGAAGGGTGGAGTAGCAACTTCGCTCGTGTCACGAGCACTGCCCATTCCGATGGTACGTATGCTTTGTGGTTCAGGGAAACCGATGAGCAGGTAACCTCTGTCACCTATGTGCAACCCGTCACGTCTCTCTCGCTTTGGTACAATGCCCTCTCCTCCGACGATGATGCAGTGGGTGTCTTGCGTGTGGGTGCTTTTAATGGGGAAGAATGGAAGGATGTGAGTGAAATAGAGGTGTATCGGACTTCACGGAAGCAGACCTATAG
>JBNMIS010000023.1:0-24733 GCA_050873385.1 Bacteroidales bacterium
GGAGGCATTGTATGAATATTATCCGAACAAGGAAGACGAACAATTCTTATTGATGGAGAAATACTTGAAAAGAGTGTGGTTTTCCAACGGCATACATCATCATTACAGTGAGGATAAGTTCTTGCCGGAGTTTACAGAAGATTGGTTTGTACAAGCCTTAACGTATATCCCTGACAATGTATCTGCTACGCTGGTAGACGGTAAGCATATCCGTTCTTTGGAAGAATTGATTCCTATCATGTTTGACCCGACTATTCTTCCGAAAAGAACCAATCAGGCAGCCGGAGTAGATCTGATACTGACTTCAGCCAATAACTACTACGACGGCGTGACTCAGGCAGAGGCAGAAGCATATTACGAGGCCCATAAAGACAATAGTGACGAGCCGATGAGTGTTGGACTGAATGCCAAATTGGTGAAGCGTGACGGAACTGTGCAAGAGGAAGTATATAAGGTCGGCGGCTTATATACAGAGGCATTGGAACCTATCGTATATTGGCTGGAGAAGGCTAAAGGTGTTGCAGAGACTCCTCAGCAGCAAGTAGTAATAGGCAAACTGATAGAGTTTTATGAGACAGGAGACTTGCACTTGTTTAATGACTATTGTATAGCATGGGTGAAGGAGTTGGAGGCAAGAGTGGATTTTGTCAACGGCTTTACAGAGACTTACGGGGATCCGCTTGGTGTGACGGCATCGTGGGAATCGCTGGTTAATTTCAAAGATTTGGAAGCGACAGAGCGCACGGAGAAGATCTCCAAGAATGCTCAATGGTTTGAAGATAATTCCCCGACGGCTAAGGAATATAAAAAAGAAGAAGTGAAGGGTGTAACGGCCAAGGTAATCAATGCTGCCATTTTAGCAGGCGATTGTTATCCCGCCACCCCAATCGGAATCAACTTGCCCAATGCCAATTGGATACGGAAAGAATATGGTTCCAAATCTGTGACGATCGCCAATATTACGGATGCATATAATCAGGCTTCGTTAGGTAACGGGTTCAATGAAGAGTTTATGTATTCGGACGAAGAGGTAAAGTTGGCAAAGCAATACGGTGCACTGACCGACAATCTGCATACTGATTTGCATGAATGTCTCGGACATGGATCGGGAAAATTGTTGCAGGGAGTTAGCAAAGATGCCTTGAAGGAGCATGCATCCACTATTGAGGAAGCCCGTGCCGACTTGTTCGGATTATATTTCATTGCTGACCCGAAGTTGGTAGAACTTGGCTTGTTGCCAAACAATGAGGCGTATAAGGCTGAGTATTACCGTCAAATGATGAATGGTGCGATGACGCAGTTGGTACGTATAGAATTCGGTAAGGACATCGAAGAGGCACACATGCGTAATCGCCAACTGATTGCCAACTGGGTGCTTCGGCATGTCAACGAAGAGGCTCCCGAAGTGGAACTGCTGAAGAAAGACGGAAAGACCTATTTGCGTATCAACGACTATGAAGGTCTTCGCCGCCTGTATGGACAGTTGCTCGCAATCATACAGGAGATAACATCTACGGGGAACTATGCTGCAGCGGCAAAGATAGTAGAGGACTATGCTGTGAAAGTTGACCCTGAACTTCATGAAGAGATGCTGCAACGCTATGCCCGCCTTGATTTGGCCCCCTACAAAGGCTTTGTCAATCCTGTCTATACGCCGGTATATGACCGGAATGGCAAGATGACAGACCTGCATATCTCCTATGATGAAGGGTATGTAGAGCAGCATCTCCGCTATTCAAAAGATTATTCTCATCTGCCCACTTGGAATGATTGACAGGTGTGTATATTGTAGATTTGCCCATATCAAAGAGTATTGCTAATCGTCTCCTCGTAAGGTCTGCCTTGCGGGGAGATGTATTTCCCGAACTGCCGGAAGATAACCTCCCTGAGGATGTCTCGTTGTTATACAGCATCTTGACCAACCCTCAGGAGGATGTCAATGTAGGCAATTGTGGTACTGCCATGCGTTTTCTTACGGCGTATTATGCGCAGAAAGAGGGATTGACGGTTCAACTTGACGGCAATGAGCGTATGCGTCAGCGCCCGATAGGTATCTTGGTCGAAGCGTTGCGTAAGATGGGTGCTGATATTGGCTATCTTGGAGAGGAAGGCTATCCCCCGTTGCGTATTCATGGTCGAAGGTTGCATGGTACATCGTTGGAAATCCCGCATACCGAGAGTACGCAGTTTATCTCAGCCTTGCTGATGATTAAAGATTGCGTAGAGGGAGAACTGCATATAAAGACGGAAATATCTTCTCCTTACATTGCAATGACGGAACAGATATTGTCTTCCTCCTCAGTCTTTTTGGAGCGCGATTGGTCCTCGGCGGCATTTTGGTATGAGTATGTCGCATTGCATGCCGATGAAGCCGTCTTCCTGAAAGGACTTACCTGTTCAACGATACAAGGCGATGCTGTTGTCTCCGGGTTGTTCAACTCTTTCGGCGTGAACACTACGGCAACCGATGAAGGTGTCATGCTTTCCGGAAATAGCCGGATGCCGGTTAAAGATTCTCTGACCGTCGATTTCTCTGATTGTCCCGATCTCTATCCTGCTGTCTATGTGACGGCTCTCCGCCTTGGAGTGCGGTTGCATTGTCTTGGAACGGAGCGTTTGGCCTACAAGGAGTCGGATCGTCTGATGGCTTTCGATGCTTTGAGGGCGGAAACTGAATATTATCCTTCTTTTCATGACCACCGTATTGCGATGGCACTCTTGATGGCGGACATTATGACAGATGACCTTGTCTGTATCGCCAAGTCATATCCGGATTTTGTGAAACAATGGAGCGGATGCAGGAAAAAATAGATATTACTCTCGTTATTCCTTTCCGAAACATTTCCAATCGGGAAATCCCGTTGAGCAAATGTATGCCGGCTTCAATGAGAAACGGACAAATCTCTGTGCTTCTGGTTGACGACCATTCTGCAGATAACTCCTTTCATCGTATGCAGACCGCTTTTTCGGGCTATTTCAACGTGCATGTCGTGTCGTCTCCTTATCCGCAGGGAAAGAAACAAGCCCTGCGTTATGGTATAGAGCAAGCCGCTACGTCCTATGTCTGGCTGAGTGATATAGATGTCTTGTTGCCCGATTTTTCCTTGCGGGATTTGCCTCTTCAGGCGGATCTTTATATTCTCCCGTTGCAGATGACCGAACAGTCCGGCTTGCTTTGCCGGTTGCAACATGTTGAGTATGTTGCAATCCAAACGCTCACGATGCTTGCTGCCGAATGGCATCATCCTGTTATGTGTTCAGGAGCCAACTTGTTGGTTCGGAGAGAGTCATGGCTGGATTGCTTCTCCGCTTTGCATCCCGAACTCCCTTCCGGTGATGATATGTTTTTGTTGCAGGCGTTCAAACGGAAGAAACTGCGTATCGAACCTCTTTCGGATAGTGGTTGTGCGGCTGTCATTTCTCCGGAAACGACGTGGAAAGGATTGTTCCGTCAGCGTATGCGTTGGGCTGGGAAAGCCACTGCCTATACCGATTCCGACATTCTCCTTTGTGGCGCCTGGGTCGTTTTGTCCAATCTTCTTGCCTTGTTTCCGCCTTTTTTTCTTCTGAAATATATAGCCGATGCGTGTCTTGTCTGCTATGGGAAACGACGTTATCGGTTTGTGCAGAAAGCGGTCTTTTTCTACGCTTTCATCCTCTCTTTGGTCTATCCCTGGTATGTCTTGTGTTCGGTGTTGGGAGGACTGCTACGCAGAAACAAATGGTAAGCCGTACGTAGTACATAAACCAACCCCTTCTTTATGAACCTCTTTGAAGAGATTATAAAGAAGGGGTATTGCTATGTGCTTTACAGGTCGTAACCCTTATTCAGCCTCATTGTTTTCGGGGAGTGCTGCGGGAGCCTCTTCTCCGAATCCTTGAACAGGTGTTGCAGCCTCGGCAGCCTCTTGCACTTGCTCCGAGATAGCAGAGCGGTTTTCATCGGCAATCTTGGCACCCTTGTGAGCCCCTACGGCAAAAACAGAGAGTACGGCAATAACTGCGATAAGTGTCCATGTGGCTTTCTCCAGAAAATCGGTGGTCTTTCTGACGCCCATTACCTGGTTGCCGCTTCCGAAACCTGCTGCCAAGCCTCCGCCCTTCGAGTTCTGTACCAAAACCAGAAGAGTCAGCAGGATGGCTGCAATAACGATAAGAATAGTAAGTAGAATATACATATATCTTCAGTATTTAAAATTTATCTTTCGTGTCCCTCCTCTTGTAAGGCTATTGCCTTCTCAAGGAACGCTATTTGGTCTGCAAAGTAACTACTTTTTTTTGGATTGTGCAAGTTCAATGCCTGTAATATTTCCATGGCAGTCCGATAGTCGTGCTTTTGTATGCATTGGCGGGCATTTTCTTCTGTGGGTAAAGGTTTTTCATCCCTCGCATTTTCTTTTCTGTGTTGTTCTGCAGGCTTTGGTTTCTTTTCTGTCGGTTTGATGTAGGCTAATCGTGCTTCTTGGAATTTGAGTGCAAGGTCATGAAACGACTGCCCCGTTTCGTCTGCCTTCGCTTGCAATTGCCGGATGAAAGAAAAATAATCTCCGTAGGCGGAGTTTGCCTGTCGGATTATCTCCTTGGGGTGAAGCAGAAAATATAGTTGTTCGTTGCTGTGGGCATACAGGGTCGCACGAGGCAGTTGGGTGGCGTAGTTTGTGTCGTGAGAGCGGTGCAGGGCCTTCAGCAGAAGAATCTGTGCGCTGCTGCAGTACGGTGCATACTGCAACATTGCCTTCAGGTCATCTATGGCGCTCTCGTCCACGGTCTCAGGACTCTCTAATAACAAAAGATAGTCTTCTATTGTCATGCTTCTACCATTTTGCAACGGTATCGTTGTAGATATTCTCCGATATCTCCTGAATCATCGTGGCGCACAATTCGTCTTGTACATCGTTCAGCATACGTGACGAGTCAAAAGTCTGAAAGGCGGAATAGGTACGCTCGAAACTCTCTTCTGGATTGGTATTGTTGGTAAACCTCACTCTCACGGTCATGGTCAGTTTTGTCTCTGCCGAATACGAATCGGCGGCAATGGCGAGCGGGGTCAGTTGATAATCCGTTATTTCGCCCTCCAACTCAAGGTCTCCTCCTTTCCGGAGTATTTGCAAGCGGGTCTGTTTGGTGAAGATGTCCCGTATGCCCTCTGTCAGGTCGCTGGCGAGAGTCGGGTTCACCAGGGCCGCTTGGTTCGGAAAGTCGGCTATCGAAATCGAATGGGTCTTTGTATAGTCTATGCTTGCGCCGTTGAATTTATACGTAACGGTACAACCCTGTAATAGCAGGCACAGGGCGAAAACGGCAGACTGTAGCGTGATAAGAAAATATCTGTTCCCGGTCATAGATTATACTCTTTTATTTTTCTGTACAGAGTTCTTTCCGACATCCCTATTTCCCTGCATGCCGCCTTTCGGCTGCCGTTGTTGTGTTGGAGCGCCTTTCTGATGGTGTCTTTCTCCACTTGTTGCATGGGGGTAAGGTTCTCGTCTTCTATGCTTACTTCCTCGGCTTGTTGGTATTGGTCTTCGTTGAGGGAATGGGCCGATGTGCGCAGGATGGGAGTCCCGTCTGTTGGCACATTGTCAATATGGGCGCTTTGTGGTTGGGACGGTACGGTTGCCTTGCCTTGTGTAAGGTTCCCTACTACTTGCTTCAGATCGTCAAGTTCTTTCTTCATGTCAAAAAGCACCTTGTATAGGATTTCCCTCTCTGTCGTGAAGTCACTGTTTCCTGCGGATGTTTGTTTCAGCATGGGAGTCCTCCCTATCTCTTCTTGGGGAAGATAGAGACGCAAAACGTCTGCCGGTATCTCTCTGCGCTGTTCCAGTACGCAGATCTGCTCTGCTATGTTCTTCAACTGGCGTATGTTCCCGCGGAAATAGTAGTTCATCAGGAGTTGCTTTGCGTCGTCGGTTAGCCGGAGAGGCGGCATGCGGTAGCGTTCTGTGCAGTCGGCGGCAAATTTGCGGAACAGAAGGGGGATGTCCTCTTTTCTTTCGCGCAGGGCGGGCACATGGATGCTGATGGTTGAAAGACGGTAAAACAAATCCTCTCTGAATCGTCCCGCTGCAATGGCGTTTTGCATATCGAGGTTCGTCGCTCCCACAACGCGCACGTCGGTCTTCTGGGGTTGCGACGAACCTACTCGGATAAATTCACCTGTCTCCAGAACGCGTAATAGGCGCACCTGGGTCTCCAAGGGCAGTTCGCCTACTTCGTCCAGGAATATGGTGCCGCCGTTTGCTTCCTCGAAATAACCCTTATGATCGTTCACGGCTCCCGTAAATGCACCTTTCACGTGCCCGAACAATTCGCTGTCTATTGTGCCGTTGGGGATGGCACCGCAGTTGATGGCTATATAGGGCTGGTGCTTGCGGGCACTGTACTGATGCACGATCTTCGGAAAATGTTCCTTGCCTACACCGCTTTCTCCCGTTACGAGTATGGAATAATCGGTCGGGGCTACCTGATAGGCACGTTCTATGGCTCTGTTCAGACCTTCGGCATTTCCTATGATGCCGAATCGTTGCTTGATTTCTTGTAGTTTGTCGGGTGATAGCATGGCCGGTCGTTGTTAAGTCGGAATCTTGTGTTAATAGCGCAAAGGTAGTAAAAAAAAACGAATAATGGTGTAAAAAAGTAAACGAGAGAATCTGTACTTCCTTCTTGACGGATTTGTGAATGTCCAATTGCAAAGAATGGAACATTGCGCAGAATTTCTTTCCGGATTCATGGTAAGTCCTTTGTGGAAAAGAAAAACTATACGGTTTATAGCCTGTGAGTGTAAACACCGTTATATGTAGGTAATCATCTCCCTCCTGAAATGCGAAAAGCCTTGCGGAAAGAATCATCGACCCCTCGTCGGGACCTGAAGAACCCCTCGACGGGATAGCAATGGAAGGTCAATGAAGCAAAATCGTACATCGTAAATTGTCAAACCGTAAATCTGTTGTTGTTTCTTGTCGGGGATACTGTCGCCCGCTCCTTCCTGAAACTTCTCGATAAACTGGGACTTTTGTTTCTTGGGAAGGGAATTTTGGGAGTCATTCCGTCCCGTCGGACTTCTCGGACAACTCGGGCGTCTATGATGAATTGCTTGTAAACTCTCTGCAGAAACAGCCTGTCAATATCTGCAGATAATCCCTCGTTTGGCAATGCGCAACATGGCGCCGAACTGGTTGCCGAATTGTGTACCGAAGTCTGCGGCAAGAGAGAGAGACATCTCTATTCCCCATGCTTTTTCAAAGCGTTTGCTAACTTCCAGCATAACGGCGGTGTTGTCCGACGGCAAGGGATGGTCATACCTGCCGTAATTGCGGGTATAGGATGCCATGAACCGGTACTTCCAGCCATAAATGTCTCCCGTTAAGCCTGCAAAATGGGTCTTTACTCGGTTGTTCTCTGTCTGGGTGGAGCCGTCTTGGTTGTATATCGGGCTCGTGATATAGGGAGTACCGATGGTCCTTTGGAAATAGTTCCATCCGTTTTGGTAGATGCTGTTGCGGAAGTAGTTGTCATTGCCGCCGTACACAAAACCGTCTCGGTCATGGTATGGACCCGACTGGTCCGTCGTGTTCAGAAATTCATAGGTGAATCCGTTGATGAACGGCCATGCGCTTTGCGATATGTTTAGACCCCATAGACCGTCTGTGCGGTTCATTGTTTGGGAGAGAAAACGTACCGGACCGTCCTCGAAGATGTTTTGCCAGTAAGCCGTGGCTTTCCAGCGCTCTCCTTTGAGATCTACCGATAATGTTTGCCAGCCGATATGGTTCCCTTGTGCGTTGAGTTGGTCGTTTGACATGGTGCCGCCTGCTTTGGCGAATACGGCATTCTTGAAGGCTTTCCAGTCATTCCCCAAGTCTCCGAAAACAGGGGAATAACCTCCCCATTGGGCCGCATGATGGAATTCATAGGATACGTTGACAGGCAGGTTCCCGAGCAATCGTGCTCCCGCAAAGGCGTGATGCAGAAAACTTTTGCTTACAAACACGTTGTCGGCAAACCAACCGTGTGTTATTCCGCCCTTCACCTCCACAAAACCGTATAGACCGGGGAAAGCGGTGTAGCGGTCTATTCCTATTGTGACACGGGGAATAGGGTGCGCATTGGTGGAAAACAGCATGCCTCCCGTCGAGAGTTCCGGGTTTTGGGGACCTTGGACGTAGGGCGTAATTCCTGCCGTTATATCAAATACATAGAGACGGACATGGGCATAGAGTTGGTTGAAATAGCAGGTCATGGAGCGGTTGTCTATTCTTCCCGACCAGGAGAGGGCGAAGTCGTAGTCATACCAGCGGTGGGGGCGGGTGGCTTGTTTGCCTGCATACACCGACACATTGCCTGAGTATTGTTCTGCGGATATGTCCCCGTTGCGGTTCGATTGTAATAAAAATGGTGCGTACTTTCCTGTGGATGCCAGTCCCGACAGCCCGGCTTCATAGCAGAGTGTATCTTGTTCCGTGTCGGGCTCTGCCATGGGTAACGGCCAGAAGTCCCAAGCCTTTGCAGCCTGACTGCTGCAAAAAAGAAGTAATATAAGTAATGTCCTACTCTTCAATTCGGTACAGTTTATTGACGATGGTCCCGTTCTGCGTTTCCCCGCCGCCTGCATAAACGGTGTTCCCAATGCTGAAGGCTATGGGTTCTATCACGCCCCCGCAAGGCAGCGCACTGCAATAGTCCCAACTGCCCGAAGCGATGGAGTAACGCATGATATTGTCATAGAAATGCAAGGTCGTCAGCGTTCCGCCGAATCGTTGTCCGCCGAATACGTAAACATATTTGTCATTGCCCGTTGCCCCTGCACTGTCGCGTCCTTTTCCAGGTAGTGACGACAGGCGGACAAAGCGTTTCTCGTGGGGAAGGTACTCAAACCATTGGCTGGTACTTTCCGTGGTGAAACCGGTCCCTGTAAAATAGCGTTCGCCGGCAATCGCGCCGACAGGGGAAAATACTGCCGCCGGAATGCCGAGACGGGATATGCTCTCCTCTTCCCACACGGAGTCTCTTATGGAGTAGGAGAACATGCGGCGGCTGTGTAAACCTGCATAACCGAAGCCGGTATAGATATGATTGGAATCACTGAAGCAGATACAGCCGTTTGTCTCCTTTGTGATGTAGTCGGGAAGCCGTTTCCATTCTCCCGTACTCGGAACATACTGCCAGAAATCCTGAAGGTAGCATGAATCGGTATATACTTTCTCCCCGCTGAATCCCAGACCTATATAGACGGTATCCCGTACTACGGCGGCGACTGCATTCACACGGGGTTTCAGAGGGGTCTGACCCAGTTCTTCCCATCTGTCGCTTTCCGGGTCGAAACGGCATAACGTGTTCAGACTGGCGCCTCCTTGCGTTCGTCCTCCGAAAACGTAGGCTTTTCCGTCACAGACGAAAGAAGTCGCTGCGGCGCGCCCCTCAGGCATGCTGCTGCACTCCGTTATGGTTACGGATTCTATAAGGGTGTTGTTGCAGGCACAAAGGAGAAATAAAGGCAATATGCTCAACCACTGCTTCAAATTGTATCCTCGGCTTTAGTCTTTTTCTTCAGTTCGAAATCACGGCCTAAATAGTTCTTTCTTACGGTCGGGTTGGCTGCCAGTTCCTCCGGCGTGCCGTGGAAAAGAATCTTCCCTTCAAAGAGCAGATAGGCTCGGTCGGTTATCATCAAGGTCTCGTCCACGTTGTGGTCTGTGATGAGGATACCTATGTTCTTGTCTTTCAGACGCCATACCACGTCCTGTATCTCCTGTACGGCTATCGGGTCCACGCCGGCAAAAGGCTCGTCCAGCATCACGAAGCGGGGCTCAATGGCAAGACAGCGGGCTATCTCCGTACGGCGTCGTTCTCCGCCGGAGAGCCGGTCGCCTAAATTCTTGCGTACGTGGGCGAGGTTGAACTCTTTTATCAACTGCTCCAACTTCTCGCGTTGGTATTCTTTCGTGAAGTTGGTCATTTCCAGTACGGCTTTGATGTTGTCCTCCACGGATAGTTTGCGGAAGACGCTCGCCTCTTGGGGAAGATAGCCTATACCGCATTTCGCCCTTTTGTACATAGGGTAATTGGTGATGTTCCTGTCTCCGAGGAAGATGTTTCCCTCGTTCGGGGTAATGAGTCCCGTGGTCATGTAAAAGGTCGTCGTCTTTCCTGCACCGTTCGGACCCAGTAGTCCCACGATTTCCCCTTGGTGAAGTTCTATCGAAACATCGTTGACAACGGTACGCTTGCCGTATTTTTTCACCAGATGTTCAGTCCGTAATATAAGGTTTTCTTCCATAATTGGGCTATTCTGTTATGTCCACTTCCACTGGGCAATGGTCCGAATGGACTGCGTCAGAGAGAATGCTTGCTCCTGTCAGGCGTTTGCGAAGAGGCTCTGACACCCAGTGGTAGTCGATTCTCCAGCCTGCATTTCGGGAGCGTGAAGCGAAACGGTAACTCCACCATGAGTATTTTTCCGCTGACTTGTCAAACTCTCGGAAAGAGTCAACCATGCCCGATGCTTCCAGTTTGTCCAACCAGGCGCGTTCCTCCGGTAAAAATCCCGATACGCCGGCTTGCCGTTCAGGATGGTTGATGTCTATAGGTTTGTGGCATATATTGTAGTCGCCGCATACGACAACATTTTCCCGTTCTTGTCTCAATGTGTTGAGATACTGGAAAAAATCATCCAGGAATTCCATCTTGTAGGCTTGTCGTTCGTCGCCCGTGGTTCCGGATGGGACATACACGCATACTATGGTTATGTCGCCGAAGTCGGCACGTAGCACTCGTCCCTCTGTGTCGTATCTCGGATTTCCCATTCCTGCAACTGTACGATCGGCTTCTTTTTTCGAAAAGATGCCCACGCCGCTATAGCCTTTCTTGCAGGCTGAGTGCAGATAAGCATGGTATCCCAGTGCGGCAAAAGCCTCTGTGTCAATCTGGTCGGGCTGCGCTTTGCTTTCCTGTATGCATAGCACATCGGGATTTGCAGCCTGCAACCAATCCATGAGCCCTTTGCCCATAGCCGCGCGTATGCCGTTCAGGTTGTAGGATATAATCTTCATCGTACCACCACTTTCCTCGTCTGTTTGTTGGTGCATACCACATAATAGCCGACAGGAAGTGCCGTTATTTGTGTGGTGCCTTGTGGCTGACCCAGCATGTTGTAGATCGCAACCACTCGCTCTTCGTCGTCCGCAATGTTGTCGGTGGCAAGTCCTATGGAGTCTCCGCCGCCCATAAAGTCAAATACAATAAGGCTGTCCTTCCCGTCAACGGCAATCTCTTTGATGTTGGTGATTTCATAGCCGGTATAGGGAGTAAAGAATGTGCTGCCTTGTGGGAAGAGATCCGACTTCTTGCCGTTCGATCCTTCCGGCGCCTTGCCGTTTGCTTCGATCAGATCAACACGCTGGTTGTTGGGGTCGTCGTTCGGAGTATTGCGATACCAGATGGAATAACTGTAGTTGATCTTGGTAATCATCAGCCCATGCCATGGAAGGAATGTGTCGTAACCCCTTCGTTGACGGTTTTCCAATATGTAAAACTCGTTGGGAGTCGGGTCGTTGCCTATAAGGTTGTGCTCTCCGGTAGAGGTGATGATGCAGGCTTGCCGGGTGTCATTGATGTTGCTCATCGTGATGGTGGCGGGTTTGTTCAGCACAGTGGGCGTGAGCCAGCCGAGGAAAAATCGTTCGTAGGCCGAGTAGGCTGGGGGAGTACGTCCGTCGTTGTTGTAGGAACCATGGTCCATAATGTCCCATGCTCCCAAGGTCTTATGGTTGGAACTATAGTCCGTGCAGTATAGATCCGGCAACCCCAGCACATGACCGAACTCATGGCAGAACGTGCTGATGCCTGCGCGGTCTTTGCTCGAGAACGACAGTTCGGAAGAGCATGCATAGGCGCTGATCTTCTTGCCGTCCAGTGTAAGGCTTACCCAGTTGTCAAGGTTGGAATAGTGAGGCCATATCTCGTCCTCGTTCGAACTCTCTGCTTCGTTGTATCCTGCGTAGTAGATGAACACAAAGTCCACCACTCCGTCATTGTCGTTGTCATACTGGGAGAAGTCTGCACCTGCCTCATGGGCAAGTTCACAAGCCTCCTGCACGAAGTAACGCGTATTCATTTCCGAGCCGCTCCTGTTGTTCTTGCCGTAGTAGGCCATACCGTTGCTCAGTGTAACGGGACCTACAACATCGAATTGCGGGTCATACTGCCCGAACGATTGGGCAAAGAAATAGTCGCGCACGGAACCTGTCGCATTCTCATACGTATAGTTCGGCTCGTTGAACATGGCGTTCATGGCCTCTTTGGTGTTTTCCGGTCGGAATGTCAAGTCGTTGAAGTTGACGAGTATAACCAAGCCGCGCGGAGCGATGTTGGTAGGTGTTGCTTTGTGCGTTACAGGGCGTTTCGCAGCCTGTTGGCGGCGCAGCGCGATCTCTTCGCTCGACAAGGGTGCCACTTCCTCAAGACGTTTGTCTGCCGTAAGGCGTACCCACGTACCGTCTTCGGTTGTCAGGTAGTGGAATGTCTCGTCACCATGCTGGTAAACGGTTGCTTCCTTATTGTCTGCAAGGGTTATTTTGATGGGACCGTTGTAAGCAGGAACGGCCGTCAGCGTGGTTGCCATGCAAAGGCAACTCAGTGCTATGAGAGTTGTTCTTTTCATTGGATATACTTATGGAATGATTATTTTCTTTGTTTCATGAGTTGTTCGCACGATGTATACGCCTTGCGGGAGACTTTCCGCCGGTCCCGCAGAGATGCCTGTGAGAGTGTAGATACCGAGTATTTGCTCATTGTCTTGAAGCGGGTCGGATGGTAAAGCCGTCGGCATGTTGTGGTTGAAGTACACCACATCGCCCGTCTCCGTAATGTCGGTAATGCTGTGGTTGGGTATTTGGGTGTACTGGCTTGCTCCTGCAGGGAACAAGTCGCCGGGCTTGCCGTCATAGTAGGAATAGGCCGTCTTGCCGTCTGCCTCAATCAAGTCCACTCCCATGGCGGTCTTCTTGTCATTTACGGTATTCCCTTCCCATGAGTCATAGGAGTAGTTGATCTTGGTCAGCATCAGACCGTGCCCGGGAATATAGCAATCCCAGCCTGTCTGCTGCCGGTTCTCCAAAAGGTAGAAACTTGTGGGGTTGGGGTCGTTGCCTACGAGATTGTGTCCGTTGGTGGTGCTTATCAGATAGGCTTTGTTTCCTGTGGTGAGGTTCTCCAGATGCACTTGCTTTGCCTCCGTCAGCAATTCTGGTGTCAGCCAGCCTGCAAAGAAACGTTCGTATGCTGAATACGACGGAGGTGTGTTGCCGTTGTTGTTGTAGGGCCCGTAATCCAATATGTCCCATGCACCCAATGTCTTGTGCCTCGAAACTGTGGTATAGAGGTCAGGAAAGCCCAATACATGACTGAATTCATGACAGAATGTCCCTATTCCGTCATAGAGTTTCGATGTGCCGTTCAGTTCGCTGCCGCAGGCATATAGGTCAATTTGTTTGCCGTTGAGGGTGAGGTCGTACCCTGCTCCCGACAACCAATAGGAATGGGGCCATACGGTGTTCTCGTCGTCTGTGTCGGCTTCGCCGTAGCCTGCATAGATAACGTAAACGAAGTCAACCGCCCCGTCGTTGTCATTGTCGTAAACCGAAAAGTCTACGCCGCATTGGCTGTTTGCCAACTGACATGCCTCCTTTATCATCGCTTCTGCACGTACATCATTCCCCTGGCTGTCATTGGCGCCATAGTATTTCATGTTCTGACTGACCGTGACGGGACCCGCAATGTCAAACTTGGGAGAGTATTGCCCCATGGAGGCATCGCGGAAGTATTGCCAAGCCGATCCCTGCGCCATGATATTGAGCACCTTGCCTTGTTCTATGTAACTGTACGAACGGGAATAATCCTTCCCGTTCATCATGGAGTCAATGGTAACCTTTGATGTCGCAAATGCCCGGTCCTTGAAACTGACAAGGATGATCAGACCGCGTGGGGCGAGGTTCACGGGATAGGCTTTGTGGGTTGCACGCGGCATATGTCGTTTTGCAGACTGCCTTCGTGCGTCTATTTGCTCGTCATTTAAGGCGGTGGTGGTAATGTACGAACCGTCTGCCAGACGCTCCACCCATGTCCCGTCTTCCAGTGTGACCCAATGAAAAAACTCGTCGCCGTGGTGATATACTTGAACCGCTGTCCCGTCATACATGATGGCAGGACGCGGACCTCTGTAAGCGGGTTTCGCGCTCAGACCGCTTATTGCTATGCATGCGGCAAACAAAAGAGCAATTCGTTTCATGTTGATATTGCGTTGTTCTGTCTGTTCTGTACCTATTCCTCTTTGTTGGAAATGGGTCGGTAGGGTTGTGGTATGTGTTTCTTTATGTATCGCCGTTCGCAGCATGTGCGCTCGCTTTCGTTGTGTGCTATCCTGCGTGTGGGGACAATGGTGCCGTCCGCTTTCTCAATGGCGTAGCAATAGTACCCTTTGCCGTTGGTGCGGATGAGGTAACCGTCTTCCGTCGTGGTGCAATGACGCCGCTCGTCTCCGTGTAGCCGTATGGTGAGTGTGTCTCCGTTCGGCTGTATCGTCTCAATGGGAGTGCGTATGGCGGGAACGCGTTGCGGTCCTCTTTGGGCAAATGCAAAACTCATACCAACGATGAGCAATAGACTGCATAACGATAGGATTTCTTTCTTCATAGGTCTGTGATGGGGTTATGATTGTGCCGTGACGGCTTGTTTTACCTTTTTGTATAGGTCGGAGGCGAAGACAAAGTCCTGCAAGGCTTTGTTCTCTGCCGTGAAGATTTCTTTGCGGCTTCCCTGCCACTCCTTTTTTCCTCCGGCAAGGAAGGTTATGTTGTCGCCTATCTCCATGATGGAGTTCATGTCATGCGAGTTGATGATGGTGCAGATGTTGTATTCTTCCGTTATCTCTTTGATCAGCCGGTCTATGACGAGGCTCGTCTTGGGGTCGAGCCCCGAGTTGGGTTCGTCGCAGAAGAGATACCGGGGGTTCATGGCGATAGCCCTTGCAATGGCTACACGCTTTTGCATTCCTCCCGATATTTCCGACGGCATGAGTCCGAAGGCTCGCTCGTCTATGTTGACGCGCTGCAGGCAAAATCTTGCGCGTTCTTCTTTTTCCTTGTTGTTCATTGCGGAAAACATTTCCAGCGGGTAAAGCACGTTTTCTATCACGGTTTGCGAATCGAAGAGTGCGGCTCCCTGAAAGAGCATACCTACCTCCCGTCGGAGCAGGCGCACCTCTTTCTCTTTCATGTCGGGCAGATTCCTGCCGTCGTATTCGATGCGTCCGCTGTCTGTCTTGTGCAAACCTATGACGCACTTCATCAGCACCGTCTTGCCTGAACCCGATTGACCGATAATCATGTTGACCTGACCGTCACAGAACGTCGTGTCAATATGATTCAGTACCAACGTGCCGTCAAAAGACTTGCAAACATCACTCACTACTATCATATCAGTTGAGCATTAAATTGGTGAGGAGCAGATTGAAGAACAGTATCAGTATGCTGCTGTTCACCACTGCATTGGTGCTGGCTTTGCCCACTTCCAGGGCACCGCCGTAGGCATAGTAGCCGTAGTAGGAAGCCACGGATGTGATGAGAAAGGCGAATACCAGCGATTTGATGATGGCATACCACACGTAGAAGGGGATGAAGGCATACTGAATCCCGATGAGATAGTCCGCCACGGTGATGACGTCCGAAAACAAACCTACGCAATATCCTCCCACAAGCCCCACTGCCATGGAGATGACAACCAGAATGGGCATCATCACCACGAAGGCGATAATCTTGGGTAGAATGAGATAATTGGCGGAATTGACTCCCATAATCTCCAAAGCGTCTATCTGTTCCGTGATGCGCATGGTACCTATTTCGGAAGCAATGTTGCTGCCCACTTTTCCTGCAAGGATAAGGCACATGATGGTGGAGGAAAACTCGAGAAGCAGGGTGTCACGTGTCACTAATCCCGTTGTATAGGTCGGCAATATGGGGTTGGATGTGTTCAGTTTGGTCTGGATGGTCATAATGGCACCGATGAACACGGAGATGATAATCACAATGGGAAGCGATTGTATTCCTTGTTTTTCCAGTTCCTTTGACAATTGGCGGAAGAACATGCCCCAGCGGTCGGGTAAACGGAAAACGCGTCCCATGAGCAGAGTATATTCTCCTATGTGCTGAAAGAAGTGCCTCATTTGTTGTTGCAATGATAGTCAGACTGCAAAGTTACGGCTTTTTCCCCGAAAATCAAAAAGAAAGAATATCTGATTCAGGGCAACCGCATCAAAATGGATGGCACTCTGGTTGTTGTTCGGATAATTATGGATGAATCGCCTTGGGACATCTCGGACTTCTGGAACAACTGTTATTCGACACCGGAACGAGGGTCGGCGGGTCTGTTGCTTTCGATATTGGGTTTGCCTGTGAGTGAAGTCTGATGCAGCCCCTCTGTTGGTGGCGGGGGAGTCTCTTTGGTTTCTTTTCTTGTTGGTCATGAAAAAAAAGAAAGGGCTATTTGATGCCCTAGACCTTCTCGAGCAACTAGGATTTCTATAAACCCTCTCCTCTGGAGGGGCTGTGGAGGTCTTTGTTTTTTCCACGACCCCTCAAGCCGACCTGAAGCACCTCTTAGCGGGAGATGACTCCATTTGTTTCGTTCGGCTGATATGCCCGATTCGTCCAATAGGCCTCATGGATCCGATATGCCCAATCCACTGTAGGAACCTCTCGAACCTCTCGAACCTCTCGAACCTCTGGAACAACTACCATTCAACGCCTGCACGGGGGCTGTTCTGTCGGCATTGTGCTGGTGCGTCAAAAATGGAGCGGGGATTTCGGGTAGAGGAGATACTGTCTGGGCGTAGCGGGTTGTGTTTCTGCCGAAATCAGGGTGGGATGTATTTTTGGCAATGCCCGGCATGAAGTTTGCCTGTGAGTGAAGTCTGATATAGCCCCCTCTGTAGGGGTGGCGGGGGAGTCTCTTTGGTTTCTTTTCTTGTTGGTCATGAAAAAAAAGAAAGGGCTATTTGATGCCCTAGACCTTCTCGAGCAACTAGGATTTCTATAAAACCTTTCCCGTGTTTAATTGTGTCGGTATGTCTTATAACCGACACCTGTCGCTCTGTGGTAGCAATTGTAGTTGCCTGCTCGTCAATTTTTACACAAAAAAAGACAATAAGTAACAAGCCGTGCTGACGAAAGGCTATACTTTTGCAGTGTCGTAACTATGCACCGGTATAGGAGGTGTCCCTTCTGCATGAACGGCACAATAAACTGTTTGCAACTGGATTTTTACTTAATATAAACTTAAAAAACAAAACATCATGAAAAAAATCAAACTCTTTACCCTCGCCCTCGCCGCCCTCTTTGCAGGGACTGCCATGGCTGAGGAAACTACTACAGGAACGTACTCGGTGCGTACTGTCAACGGGGCAGCAAGTGAGTGGTCGTATGCTTTTAAGCCTGTTTCGGATATAAATATCCCTTCAGGTGTGGAGAATGGGGTCTATTATAGCAATACGAAAGGCGGAAATCAGAAAGTCAGCAAAAATGGGTATTTGTCGAATAAAGCGGAAAGTACAATAGGCTTTGAGGTCCCCTCTGCAACCGCTGAAGGTACAATCACAATGACTGTTGGAGGTTCTTCTGACGGACGTTACTATCAACTTTTTGTCAACGGAATCGCAGGTGGCGTTAATCAACGTCTTTGGTCAAAAGCCGGTGATGATTTGAATAAAAAAGGTCCTCAATCCTACACATTTACCTCTGCTGACATATCTACCATTGATGGTAAATACTATCTGACGTTTAAGGATAATAACACAGAGATGAAACCTGCTACGTTCAATGTGGTTCTTACGAATGATTACTACGAGAATTTGGCTCCCAATAATGCAGCCTTGAAATCCATTACGGTTGACGGTGAGGCATTGGAAGGTTTTGACCCTGCTACGGAAATGTATAATGTAGAATTGCCTTTTGGCACAACCACCGTTCCGACTGTTGCTGCTGTGGCTGCATCGAAAAAAGCCACTGCAGTTGTTAGGCCTGCTACTGCAATCCCCGGTGCAACGACTATTCTCGTAACTGCAGAAGATGCTACAACTACAAAGACTTATACAATCAACTTTACCGCTGCTCAAACCGCTTCGAGTGAGAAAGAACTGCTCAATGTAACTGTTGGTGGTAAGGCTGTGGTTATCAGCGAGAATGCAGGTAGTTTGTTGGTTTCCAAGAGTGCTGATTTGACTGCTTTGGTTATCAATTTTGAGGTTTCAGAGAGTGCAACGGCAAGCATCGAATCAGGTAGCGCACAAGACTTTACCAATCCTCTTTCGATTGTAGTAACTGCACAAGATAACTCTACCGCAACTTATACCATCACGGTTACCAAAGCCGAGAAAGATGTGTTGTATCTTACCACTGCAAGCGTAGAGGGAGACAAGATGTATGCCGTTGTTGCTGCCAAAGGTTTCTATATAGAAGCACGCAAGAATGGTACAAACACCGATTTCAGTGGATATGATTTGGTTGTACTGCATGAGTCTTTGACGGGTAAGGATGCTGCAAGCGGAGAATTGGCTGCAGTGGCTACTGCCAATGTGCCAGTTTTGAATACCAAGTCATATTTCTACACTGATGGTCGTTGGAGTTGGGGTACTGCAGATAATGGCAACGATCAGCAGGGTGTAAAAGTGAATACTGCAAAATATACCAACATTATGTCACACCCGTTGTTTGCAGGCTTGAGCGATACCATCACGGTCTATTCCAATCCGGTGGCAAAAAACATTCAGCCTGTAACATCATTTGTTGAAGGTAAGGAAGGATACGATTTGGCAGATGTAGCCGGTGGTGTGGCTATTCACGAGTTGCCTGCTGCTGTGCGTGTAGGTGCTGAAGGAACGGCAAAATATCTGTTGATTAGTTTGTTTGCGAAACAATATGCTGATTTGACTGCGGAGGCAGAGACGTTGCTTGGCAATGCTGTTGACTATCTGTTGGGTGCAGAGGCTTGGATTCCTGAACTAAGTCCTGTAACCGCTCTGGACAATGCTGTCGTTGCTGACGAAGTGCAGAAGATGGTCATTGATGGCAGATTGGTGATTGTGAAAGACGGTGTAATGTACAGTGCTCTCGGAACTGTAGTTAAGTGATAGTTAACCGTCGGCAGATATCATTTTGGCATGGGTAGATGCCGTTTTGGTGCGAGTTGTTTCTCTCCCGCTTGAAACTATCAAGCGGGAGAGTCTTTTTTCTGTCTTTTCCATGGAACGTCTGTAATGAACCGCCCGTTCGTGAGATCAGAATCCAATATGCAGACAGTCCTGCCTGTTTCAACGGCTCGATTATGCGTAAAAATAACAGTTTCAACTGCTCTTTTTTCTGTAAAAAAAGCAGTTGAAACTGCTTTTTTTTGCTACTGTTGGTTTGTTGATGGTGATTGACGGCGGTGGTCTTTCATTGCTTCTTTTGGCGGAAAGGGGAGTACGCGATGCGGAGAACAACATGATAATCAGTAGAAAATATCATATGGAAATGTAAAAGTTCCGATATCGTAAGTGTCAAGAAATCACAATGTTATTCGGGGGGGGGGGTAAATTTTGTTAAAATGATTGGACGGAAATATTTGTTCTATCGGAAATTATATCATAACTTTGCAGCGAAATTGGTACTATAAGGTCTATTGAAAGGGCGCAAAGATGCCGGGTTGCGGTGGCAATTTGTGCAAAGCGTGATGTAAATTGTATGATAGATACAAATAAAAAGGAAGTGTTCTTGTCTGTGTTGTGCATGGTGTTGTGCTTCATGGCGTTGGGTGGAGGGTTGTGTTTAGGTGCCCGTTCGTCTAAGGGGAGTGTTTTGTGTTTCCCCGTTCCCAAAGGGAATGTGAGTGACGGATCTTTTGTGAAAAATCAGTCCTTGGTGCGTGGAAAACATGCCTGTATGGCTTCTTCTTTGAGTTTGCAGGAGAATTACAGGTCGGTAGGTGGTGACGCTTTGTCTCTTGAAGAGATGAAACGTGGCTGTGTTTCTTGGGGTGTACTATATGGAGAACGGACAATTGCCGGTGTGTCAACAGGAGCCTCACCTTTGTATGTGGTCTCTTCGGTAGAAACTGCTTCCTGGGCAGGGGGCGTTTCTGTGTATGAACGGCAGCATACTGCAACCATCGGAGTGCCGGAAAAGGAGGGTGTGTCGCATACGTTTCTTGCATTGGCTGCACCGGTGCGTCAGTCTTCCGTTTCGTTTGAAACGGGCGAGTTGGCAATAGGGACCGATAATGTAGGTTCTTCTCCTAAGCGTTACGGTCCTGGTGGCAGTGGCATAGGCGATGGCAACGGGGATAGCAACCAATCGGCTGTGGAAAAACCGACACCTCTTTCCGATGCGTTGGGCTTTGTTTTGCTGCTGGCAGGAGCGTATATGCTGAAGCTCGTCTTGAAATGTGGGTTCCCGAAAAATGTGTGACAGATGCATCTTTGCAGGCAAATAGAGATTTCGGTTTTGCTACTTTTGTGCTTGCTCCCATATCAAACACAAGCACAGGAAGTTGCTTTGTCAACGTCTATGACGGTGGAAGAACGGCAGGATACTGTTGACCGGTTGTCAGATGACTTTATCCATGCATCCCTTATGATTGCAGCGCCGGGTGATATGCTGTATTCCATTCTTGGTCATGTCTGTTTCCGTTTGCAGTGTCCTGCCTATGGTTTGGATTATTGTTTTTCCTATGAAAGTGAAAATGCGGCTCATAGAGTGGGGCGTTTTTTGACGGGTGATTTGAAGATGGGTATGTTTGCAATCCCTACGGAAGAGTATTTGCAGATGTATGCAAACGAGAAACGTGGTGTATGGGAATATCCGATGAATCTTCCTCCCTTGGTAAAACAAAATCTTTGGAGGATATTGGATGAACACATGATGGAAAGAGCAAGTTTACCATACGACTATATCCACAGAGGGTGTGCGATCGCGTGTGTGCATATCTTGCACGAAGCGTTGGACACGATTCCAATACTATATACGTCCTTTCCAGAGGATTTGCAACGTTGTACAATGCGTGAATTGTGTTACAGCAATTCATCTCGTGGCTGGAATCTTTTCTTTTGTATGACATTGGTAGGAGGAGAAGTGGACAAACAATTCCCGCCTGAAGAAAAACTTATAGTTCCCACAGATTTGGTTCAGACATGGCAATCGGCTATGGTGGAGGGTAAACCGTTACTTGCCGAGCCGAAAGTTCTGTTGCAGGATACTCCTCGCAAAGAGTTTCCTGTCTCACCTGTGTGGGTATTTGCTTTTCTGCTTTTGCTCGCAACTGGCAATTTTTGTCTCACCTCCCAATGGGTGGATTATGGTATGCTCATTTTGCAGACACTGATGGGGTTGTTGATGACTTACTTGGTTTTGTTTTCTTCACTGCCCGGCACGGAATGGAATTGGCTTATTGTTCCATTTAATCCGCTTCCAGCTTTGTTCTGGCATTGGCGTAAGTATTGGGCGACGGATTGGTCTATAGTCTTGGGGATATGGTGTGTTGCAATGTTTCTTGCTCCACATCGCTTGGTTTGCTGCGAACATATTCTATGGGTATTATCTTTTATATTGATTCTTATTAAGCCGAAATTGCAACAATGGATAGTGCGAAAGTAAATAGTGTGATTATTAGGCGAGCGGGTGTTTTTCTGTTCGTGTCTTTTTTCTGTTCGGTGGTTTTGTATGGTTCTCACTATGCAGAATTGTCTGTGACATCCGTATCACCTACGGGAGCGGGGACAGTATATGTAAGTACTAGCAATAATAAGAATAGTGCTACTGCAATTACTGCAACAGGGAAAGTGAAGAGCGATGATGTCGGCTCTGGAGAAAATGTAACTTATTACCTTTGGTCGGATGGTTATGGGTATGAGTCTGCTTCTTGGAGTGGCAGTGGAAATCCAACGACTATAAACGGATCTTCTTCGTATTCAACAATACAATTGAAAGCATCAACAAGCAGCGGTGACACTGAAACTTACCAATATAGCGTAAGGTTTAATTCCAAAGCAATAGAACAGGGCGCATCTGTTTCAGGGACTCCTACAACGGCAACGTGGAAAAACAGAGAATCTACCAACACATTGACATTTTCGGGAATAAAATATGCAAGATCAGTGGTATTTGATGAGGTTTCAGAAATATGGACGATAGACGGATATGCAAAGATAGATGCGACTGAGGATATTCCATTGATTACTCTAAAAACCACCTACACCATTGACCCTTTGACAACAATACACGGTGAGAATTCAGTCAACGTGAGTGGTGTCGCCACCGGTTTCCCAAGTGCTTCCGGTACAAAAGAAACTAAAACACTTCAAGGAACAGCGTTGGCAAATGCCGATCTTACGCCAACGTTTACGGTGAGCGAATCGGCACACTCTTTTGGTGAGATTGTTCCAAATACCTCTACAGAATACACATTCCAACAACCTGCGACAGATTTCCCGAGTCCTCATTCTCAAGCGGCGTGGATTGCTTCCGTATCGGGTGAAGGTTATGACGTTACGAATGTCTCCGCAAATGGTGCAGTAGCCGTTCGGTTTACTCCTACAGAGGCAGGCAAGGAATATCCTGCTACGCTTACTCTTACGGCTACATGGACGGATGCAGCAGGAAAACAGGTTTCTTATTCGCAGGATATTCAGTTACAGGGAAAGGGATTGGACAACACCTTGCCTGGTGGGATCCATATTTGGAAAGACGATACGGAGCAAACGGACGCTTCCTATGAATGGCTGACTTCGGGCAGCGTAAAGGATACGTTTGCCATTACAAAGCAGGCAATGGGAACGCTTATGGTGGAAAGCAATTCACAGTTGGTCGTTCCTGCGCTTTCCGCCGGCCAAACGGCTTTGTCTCTTGTTTGTTCTTCCCCCGCAGAGGTGGGAGAAGAATCGGCAGTGGTCACGGTGCGGGGCAATGAACTGAATGGAGAACATGGCGAAGTCACAGCCACACTGAATATCACCTTGCGGCGTTGGTTTAACGACATTGCTTTGTCTGCCACATCCGATGTAAGTAAGGTTACATTGTATTGGACGGACGGAGGCAGCAATGTTGCTTCCTACGAAGTATGGCGCGATGGTGCAAAATTGGCATCCGGTCTGTCGGCAAAGACATTGACCTATACCAACTCGGGGCTCTCTCCTGAAACGACTTATACCTATACCGTCAAAGCAAAGGCTTCCAACGGAAAGGAAACGACTCAGACCATAGCCGTTACCACTGCCAAAGCAGGTGCCCCTGCAGGCTTGGGCAACTTGTCGCTTTATACGTGTCCTGCCTTTGAAACCTTGACGGGCATTGATGCCACGGCGGCTTTCCTGCAGGATGGTACAACAACGATGGACAGGTTGTACTTGTTCAGCAAAAAGAATGCAAAGCAATGCTATATCTACGAAAAGCAGGATGGTGACGACCAGTCTTATCTGTGGCAACGCACGGTGGATCCTTCCACGCCTGCAGGCCGTGCAGGACGGATAACAGACAGCAAAGTCTATATTGCGGGTACGTGCGAAAAATTGTGTTGGACTGCAGGCGACAGTCTCGGTTGGCTGCAACCTGTTAATTCGGATATCTACTTGGATCATGTCCGGTTGCAGACTGCATCCACCAATGCCATTCGCTTGCTTTGTGATGAAACCATTGATTTGAGCAACGCAAGTGGTGCAGAAATTTATCGTACAGTACCATACTCTGGTGCAGTCTTTTATTTGCCTGAAGGAGAAACTTCCATTCATCTTTTGGGAAATAATTATTTGGGCGGAGGCTTGGCAAGGGTTTTTCAATTCAAGTTGACGGTTAAAACAACACAATTCTCTAAGGAGGTGAAACGTACTATCCAACTATATAAACCGAACTATTCAGCACCTATAGCAATGAAAAATGCCCATTCGTTTGAAAATAATTTGCAACCCGCCATTCAGTGCAAGATAGACGCTACTTGGGCAGATGGTGCGGTGGGTGATGGGTATTTGGATCTTTCTGCACGAGTCTGCCAACATAACGATAGTACTGCTGCTGCGGCAAACAGATATACAGCCAATGATAATGCTTATAATGCATGGGTCTATTGGACTAATTACAGGGGTTATCGCTATGAAGCACCTCTCTATACGGGTGGTGATAATGGTACGTATGTGATAAACGGCGGGCGAATTAATCTGTGGCCTGCCAACGGACAAAGTAGCAATGTAGAGTATCAAAACTTGATGGGGGCGGGAACTCTTGGAGGTGCTTTTGCACAACAACTGTCAGTTTGTGCTGGAAAGTCTGCTAACTATATGATGTGTGGCACTTCATATTGGGAAATGGTGTGCGATGTGGCATGTTTCAACGGTTCTGGCGTAAGCAATATCAATCCATCGCGTGGTTCTTCTGCCAATGCCGTTCTTAGTCAGATTAAAGACTTAACTCCTGCACCTCGTGCAGGAGTGTATGGACTCGGAGATGGTTACCCGCTTGGAAAACTGATTATAAATGGCGGTACCATTACGGCACAAACGGATGAAAATAGTTTTGCGTATCATTGGACGGATTGGGATGCAATCAATAAGAAAGCAGTTCAACGTACTTCCAAAAATGTGGCGGATGACGGGACAGGGCAACCTCTGTTCGCACCCAATGTACAGGTGAATGGCGGTACATTCCTCACCCCTCTTTAC
>JBNMIS010000024.1:0-24579 GCA_050873385.1 Bacteroidales bacterium
CCGCTTGGAATCAAGGCGGGCAAGGCGGCTGGTTTGTTTACGGTTGGAGTGAATACAGGTATTCTTGCTATCGGGGATTTGGCACATGCAGGCGCCGATGAGGTGTTCCCTTCAATGTTTGGATTGTTGCATTTTATGCAATGTTCCCCTCTTGTCCATTGACGGTCTCTGTCTTTCAGGGTCGCTCGTTATGGTAAACCCTCTCCCAGGTTCATTGTGAAGTGGAGAGAGGGTTTGTTTTGCCCTGTTCGTCAGGGTATGTTGGGCTGATTGTTATTGCTCAATGGTGTTGTGCTATGCGGATTACTTCGTTGGCAATACGCTCTGCCGAATTATGTTGACCGAGTTTGAGTATATTGCTGTGTAATGTCTGCAGTTTCTCCTCGTCGTTGATCAGCGACAACGCTGTAGGGATTAAGGACTCCTGTGCTTCTGCATCACGAACGAGGATGGCGGCATGCTTCTCTGTCAAAGCCATAGCGTTGTGTGTTTGGTGGTCTTCCGCTACATTGGGCGACGGAACCAGTATACAGGGCTTGCCTAGCAGACAGAGTTCGCTGATACTGCTTGCACCTGCGCGAGATATGACCACATCTGCCAAAGCGTATGCTAAGTCCATGCGGCTCAGGAAATCTGTGCATACAAGCCAGCCTGGATGTACGGAATCTGCTGCCTGCTTGCACTTTGTGTAGTACATCTTCCCCGTCTGCCAAATGACTTGTATGCCCGCTTCCTGTAAAGTGGGAAGAGCAGGGATGATGCTTTCGTTGATTGTGCGTGCTCCGAGGCTTCCCCCGATAATGAGAAGTGTTTTTTTGTTCGGTTGTAGGTGGAAATAGGAGGCTGCTTCTGTTTTGTCCCCGCCTTCCAGATTCTGACGGACGGGATTGCCTGTGAGGATAATCTTTTCTTTGGGGAAGAAACGTTCCATCCCGTCGTATGCTACGCATATGGCGGCCGCATCCTTGCGCAGCATTTTGTTGGTTACCCCCGCAAAGCCGTTCTGTTCTTGAAGCAGGATGGGGATACCCATACGGGCTGCCGTTTTCATTGCGGCGCCGCTGGCATATCCTCCTACACCTATTCCTGCGTCGGGACGGAAATCACGAATGACTTTCTTGACCTGATGCATGCTCTTGAGCAAATCGATTATCACCGGTATATTGCGCAGCGGATGTTTGCGGTCGAATCCGCGTACAGGTAATCCTATGATGTCATAGCCTGCTTGTGGAACGCGTTCCATTTCCATCCGTCCCAATGCCCCTACAAAGAGAATTTTGCACTGGGGATCGGCTTTGCGTAAAGCGTTGGCGATGCTGATGGCAGGAAAGATATGTCCACCTGTTCCTCCTCCTGAGATAAGATAATTCATAATACAAGTGTTAAAGAAGATGACTGATTATTGTTCATTGTGGATAGAGTCGTCCATCTCGAGGTCTGGCACCATTCTCCGGCTCTCTTCCCGTGTTTGTAATTCTGTGTCTTTGCGCATGTTCTGTTCCCGGCATACCGACATCATGATTCCGAAATAAAGACATGTGGTGAGAATGCTTGTACCTCCTTTCGAAATGAGAGGAAGCGGTTGTCCTGTGACGGGACCCAGTCCTACGGCCACTGCCATGGATATAAAGGCTTGGCTGGTAAGCATGATAGCCAATCCCATCACCATAAGCAGTGCGGAATAGTCGGCATATCGGCTCGTGGCTATGCAGGCACGGCACAGAATACTCATGTAGAGGATGATGAGGAATACTGCACCTGCCATACCTGTTTCTTCAACGATGATTGCAAAGATGAAATCCATGAAAGCAAGAGGCAACTTGTTGCGCATAACGGAATTGCCGGGACCTACTCCAAATGGCGATTGTCCTCCTCGTGCGACAGCCACTTGTGCCATGGTGGATTGGTAGTTGTCGTCCGTAATTTTGATTGTGCCTCCCTGTTTGTCCGCTTTGTGCCCTGCCAGCATATCATCGATACGCCCGACCCAAACCGTTGCACGCTTGAAAGGACCGGACATGTCTTTGCCCTGCCTTACATATGCATACTCAACAACGAGGTAACCGCAAAGCAATACTACGGCGGCGATGCCGACAATGGATGCCAGCCATTTCCATGGAATGCGGGCAAGGAACATAAGAATCAGAACAACGGTTCCGATGAGAATCACGGTACTGAGGTTGGAAGAAAGAATCAGCAGACAGACACCTCCTGTTAGTGAAAGAGCAATCCAGAAGTATTTCTTTCTGTCCTGCTCTGTTTTGATGCGGGCAAGCAGATCCGACACAACAATGATGAGTGAAAGTTTTGCTATTTCAGACGGCTGAAATTGAACAGGACCTAAACGAATCCATCTGGCAGCCTCGTTGGCACTCGCTCCCCACTTGGTGAATGTAAGGAGCAGACAAACAATACTGAAAGCCATGAGCACGTATCCTCCCATGCGTATGAACCAACTCGGGATGAATTGGGTAACGTATGCCAATGCCGCACCTAAAATAAGAAAACCTATATGCGACAAGATTGGCTGATAAGTACCCGATCCTGCCGCCATCGATTTATTGATGAGTTGACTGCTGGCGCTGAAGATACTTACAACCGAAACAAGCATAAGAAAGATTAGGATAGCCCAGAAACCTTTATCAATATACTTATGCTGATAGAGACTTTGTTTTGTTTGCTTGGGTTCGTCTTCCATGACTTATAGTTGTTTTACTTCCTGCATAAATTGCTCCCCGCGGTCTTCGTACGACTTGAATAGATCGAAACTTGCGCAACACGGAGAGAGTAATACGGTATCACCCTCGTGTGCAGCCTTGTATGCCTCTTGTACGGCTGTGTGTATGTTGTTTGTGTCTATTGTTTTCAAACCGCAAGAGTCGAAATGTTCGTGCAGTTTTTCATTGTGCAGTCCCATGAAAACAAGTGTATGGCATTTCTCTTTTACCAACTTGTCTATCTCGGAGTAATCATTTCCTTTGTCTTTTCCGCCCAGTATAAGTACTGTCGGAGTCGTCATGCTTTCGAGGGCATACCAGCAGGAGTTGACATTGGTTGCTTTGGAGTCATTGATGAAACGTACGTTGCGGATGGTGGCTACATATTGCAGACGATGGTCAACGCCTTTGAATTGTGTCAGCGATTCGCGTATAACTTCATTGCGTATGTTCAGTATCTGTGCTGCCAAACCTGCTGCCATGGAGTTGAACCGGTTGTGCAGACCTTTGAGCGACAATTCGTTCGCATTGAAAGCCAATGTGGTGGCATTGGGGGCATTCAAGACAAATTGTTCTCCCTCTACGTATGCCACGTTGTGTTTTCTGCTTGAACCGAAAGGATAAAGGGTCGCTGCCAGGTTGAGTCTTTGCAGTTCTTTGTTGATAACGGGGTCCTCGCTCCAATAGATGAATGCATCTTGTTGTCTCTGGTTTTGTGTGATGCGGAATTTGGCGTCCACGTATTTTTGGAAACAATAGTCGTATCGGTCTAAGTGGTCGGGGGTTATATTCATCAGAATGGCAATATCGGCACGGAAATCGTACATATTGTCCAATTGGAAAGAGGACAGTTCGATTACATAGTATTCATGATCCTCCTGCGCTACTTGCAGTGCCAGACTGTTGCCGATGTTCCCTGCCAAACCTACATTGAGTCCTGCCCTGCATAGAATGTCATAGAGCAGAGATGTTGTGGTCGTCTTGCCGTTGCTGCCTGTGATGCATATCATTTTTGCCTGTGTATAGCGTGCGGCAAACTCGATTTCCGAAATGATGGGAATATGCCGTTCAATGAGTTTCTGAATGATGGGAGCGGAAGTCGGAATACCAGGACTCTTGACGACTTCGGTTGCGTTTAGAATAAGGCTCTCCGTGTGTTGCCCGTCCTCCCATGCTATTTGATGTTGCTGCAAAAGAGACTTGTAGATAGGAGAAATGCTGCCCGAATCAGATACAAAAACATCATATCCTTTCTGCTTTGCCAATATTGCGGCACCGGTTCCGCTCTCGCCTGCTCCTAATACTGCAAGACGAGGTAGATCTTTATTGTTTGTATCCATAGTCGTAAGAGTTTATCTCATTTTAAGGGTTAAAATGGTTAGCACTGCCAGTATGAGAGCCACTATCCAAAACCGTACCACAATCTTGTTTTCCGGATGAGCCTGAAAGGGCTTCTGCAATAAGGCTTGAATACCCGAATTGCCGGCCTTCTGGAAATGATGGTGGAGAGGCGTCATCTTGAAGATACGTTTTCCTGTACCTGTCTTGCGCTTGGTATATTTGAAGTAGCAGGTTTGCATGATGACGGACAGACTTTCCACCATAAACACTCCGCACAAGATGGGAAGAAGCAACTCTTTATGGAGGATAATGGCAAGAACTCCGATTATTCCGCCTATGGTCAGGGAACCTGTATCACCCATAAACACTTGGGCTGGATAGGCATTAAACCATAGAAAACCAATCAACGCCCCGATGAAGGCACTGGAGAAAATCACCATTTCCCCGATGCCGGGTATGTACATGATGTTGAGGAATCCTGCGTATCGGATGTTGCCCGATACGTAAGCAAGTATTCCCAGTGCAACCCCCGCAATGCCGCTTGTGCCTGCCGATAGTCCGTCCAGTCCGTCGGTCAGATTGGCTCCGTTCGAAACAGCCGTAACGATGAAAATACAGACAAGAATAAAGAATATCCAGCCTAATGTCTGCTTTGCATTGCCTGCCCATGAGAAGAGGTCTGCGTAGTCAAAATTGTTGTTTTTGACAAAGGGTATTGTGGTGGAAGTCGATTTCTTGTCTTGGCGTGCGTAATCTACACTCTCAATGTGGTTCTCCACTCGTGTCTCTATGTTTTCTCTTGTCACGACATCGGGGGCGAACCACATGGTCAGTCCAAGGATAAGTCCTACGCCTATTTGTCCGAAGATTTTGAAGCGTCCGTTTAGCCCCTCCTTGTTATGCTTGAACACTTTGATGTAGTCGTCAAGAAATCCCAAAGCACCAAGCAGTATGGTTGAGGTGATGAGCAGCAATACATAGGTGTTGGTGAGATCGCAACACAATAGGACAGGCAGCAGGATGGCAAGAATGATAATGATACCTCCCATCGTGGGTGTACCTTTCTTTTGCATTTGTCCTTCCAGACCCAGGTCACGGATAGTCTCTCCTATCTGTTTCTTCTGCAGGTATGCAATGATGCGTTTCCCGAACAGGGTCGCCGTCAGCAGGGCAATGATGAACGCCAGTCCCGAACGGAAGGATATATATTGGAACATGCCGGCTCCGGGAAGGTTGAATGCCTTGTCGAAATATGAAAAAAGATGGTACAGCATAGTTGACTGGATTTATATGTATTGTCTAATTACTTCATGGTCATCAAAATGATGCTTTGTTCCCTTGATGATTTGGTAGTCTTCATGGCCTTTGCCGGCAACGAGTATAACATCGTCTTTGTGTGCCAGAGCACATGCCGTTTGTATGGCTGTTTGGCGGTCTTCTATGACAAGGGTGTCACGTCTTTCCGCATCAGTCAGACCGTTCAGCATATCTTGTAGGATGTCCTTGGGTTCCTCGTCGCGAGGATTGTCGGAGGTGAGAATAAGCCGCGTGGAACCTTTCTTGGCGATGCTTGCCATCATCGGACGCTTGCCTTTGTCTCGGTTGCCGCCGCAACCTACTACGGTGATGAGTTCCGAACCGGGCTTGCGTATCTCGTTGATGGTGTTGATTACATTCTCTACAGCGTCAGGTGTGTGGGCATAATCCACAATGGCAGTCCAGCCTTTTGGGGAACGGATGGTCTCAAATCGCCCGTTTACGGAATGTAGAGTACTGATTATTCGCAACACTTCCTCTGTGCCGAAACCTGCCGACACGGCAGCACCGTATATCGCTAAGATGTTGTATGCGTTGAATCTTCCCACCAGCGGAACAAACACCTCTTGGCGGTTTATGCTGAGTAGCATGCCGTCAAAACCTTCTTCCAGTATCTGCGCCTGATAGTCTGCCACCGACTGTGTGGAGTAGGTCTTTATTCTGGCTTTCGTGTTCTGAACCATTACCATGCCGTTCTTGTCGTCTTTGTTGGTTATGGCGAATGCTTCGGGTTTGAGGTGGTCAAAAAACAACTTCTTGGTATCTCTGTAGTTGTCAAAGGTCTTGTGGAAATCAATGTGGTCACGGGTGAGGTTTGTGAAGATTCCTCCGTCAAAATCCAATCCCTCGATTCTGTCTTGCGCAATGGCATGACTGCTCACCTCCATGAATGCATACTCGCAGCCTGCATCAACCATCTGGCGGAGCAACTGGTTGAGTTCCAGTGCGTCGGGAGTTGTGTGTGTGGAAGCAATGGACCTTTCGTCCACGTAATTGCAGACAGTGGAGAGCAAACCGGCTTTCTTTCCGAAGGCACGCGCCAGGCGGTAGAGCAGAGTGGCGACCGTGGTTTTCCCGTTGGTGCCTGTGACGCCGACCAGTGTGAGATGCTTGGAGGGGTCTCCGTACCATCTGCTGGCCAATATGCCCAGCGCTTTGCTCGACGAGGGTACGATGATGCAGTTCTCGAGGGACAACCCTGCATCATGCTCGCACACCACGGCAACTGCCCCTGCCTGCAGGGCGTTGGCAATGTAGTCATGACCGTCAACAACTGTACCCCGCGTAGCGACAAACAAGTTGCCTTGCTCCACAAGGCGGGAGTCAAATTGGATACCTGTAATTTCTATACTTGAATCTCCGCGCATGGAAACAGGTCGTAAACAAGCAATGAGTTCTTTTAGTTGCATATTGGTGTGTTATTTAAAGTCTAATCTTACAATTCCTCCTTTTACCACTGCGGAACCGCCCGCAATGCTTTGGCTTACCACCTTGCCTTTCCCGTTGATTCGGGCTTGCATACCTGTGCGCTCAATGGCAAAGACGGCGTCTTTGGCTCCCATGCCAACAACATTGGGTACTGTGTTTTCCTGTATGAGGATGGCTTCGGTTTGATATACTTCGTTCACTCTGACCCATTCTGCATTGTTGCATTTCACATCAATTTCTGCACCCTTGGCGGCTTTTCTTATCGCGGATTGTTTTCCGCGTTTGATGGGAGGAAGCAACAGGGAGTCGGGGTGGGCAAAGCGGGTCTTTATGGATATTGTTCCTTCGTGTGCGATGGTCTTTTCTGCAATACGTTTTACGGTCCCTCCGCAATGAATGCCTGCATCGGTATAGACTTGCGGACGTTCCACAATGCATATACAGGTGTATTGAGGATCTTCCATGGGGAAATAACCGCAGAATGTATAGCGGTGTTTGCTTTTGTTATACCCTGTTTTCTCGCGGATACGGGCTGTTCCTGTTTTGCCGGCTATGTGTACCAGGTTGCTTTGTGCCTTTTTCGTGCCCCAGGGAGTAACGGCTGCTGTTCCGTACTCATTGTCCCATACAACGGCTTCCAAGGCTGTCTTCACGTCTCGCAAGGTGGATTGCTTGCAGATGGATGAACGTACAACGGATGTATGGAATGTCTTTAGGGTCTCCCCGTCTTTCTGTATCTCTTTCACAAGGAAAGGGCGTATCATCTTTCCGTCATTGGCAATGGCGTTGTAGAACATCAGTATGGCAATGGGGGGAAGTTCTACCGAATAGCCGAAGGCCATGCGCGATAAGGTCTCCTTGTCTTTCGGAATGTTGATGAGCGTTTGGTTTGTTCCGGGTATCTGGAAAATGACACTGTCCCTTGCACCCATTTTGTCCAGTTTGCCTACAAAACGCTCTGCTTTCTCCTCGTAGGTTTGTGTCACCATCTTTGCAAAACCTATGTTGCTGGATGCTGCAAAAGCCTGTAATACGGTCGCACTCGTATGCTTGTGTGAATCAGTGATAGGTCTTTTGGGGTCCTTGTAAACCCATGAACCGTTCTCCAGATTCAATGTGTCCGTCAGGGAAAACTTGCCCTCGTCAAGCACTGCCATCAGGGAGAATGTCTTGAATGTCGAACCTGGTTCTATGCGGGTGGTGGCATAGTCCTTGTTCTCTGTATAGACTCCGTCCGGCAAGCCCAGGTTGGCAATGGCCTTCACTTCTCCTGTTTTTACTTCCATGAGGATGCAGCATCCCCAATCCGCTTGCTGTTCGCTTACAGTCTGTAGTAATTGGCTTTCTACTATGTCCTGCAAATCGGTGTCAATGGTTGAGATGATGTCCAAGCCGTCCTCTGCTTCCGTGTTTGATGAAACGATTACGCGCCCGTCAATCATTTCCACTTGCTTGTGCCCTGCTTTTCCCCGTAGTTCCGGCTCGTAGGCACGCTCCAAACCGCTTACTCCTCGCCCGTTCTCCCCGTAAATGCTTCCTATTGTGCGCGAGGCGAGTATGTCAAAGGGCTTGATGCGTTGGTAGTATTCCCTTGTGAGAAGTCCGCTTTTTATCTGACCGAGCCGGAACAACGGCATTCGTTTGACGGCTTTCAGTTGCTCGTGAGTAATCCGTTTCGGGTAAAGAAGCAATTGTCCGTCGCCCCGTTTGTAGCCGTCTGAAATCAGTTTCCTGTATTCTTTCGGGGTTCTGTCTTTGAAGTATTCCGACAGTGCATACGATACGGAATCCAGGTTCTCGTAGAACAGTTTTCCGTCTTTCTGGTGCAAAGCCGGTACGCGCGTGTCCATTCTGATATAGTATGCCGGTGCGCTTCCCGCCAGTAGGTTGCCGTTGCAGTCGTAGATGTTCCCTCTGTTGGGCAGGATGGTCTCGTTGCGTGAAACGCTGCGTTGTGCTATGCCGAGAAGTTGGTCCCGTTTGCTGCCCCATTGTGTCATGCCTATTTTCACCAATACGGCAACGAACCCTATTGCCATCAGTGTCACCACCAAGGCAAACCGTCCAATCGTATCGCGTCTCTTTTCGTCCATTGCCGTTTCTCTGCGTTGTGCTATTCTATCAGTATGGCGGGTTTCGGGGATTCTGTTACTTTGCTCCCGTCTTCTTTCAGTTGTTTGGCTATTGCCGAAGGCTTGCTTATTTTGGCATAATCCGCCGAAAGATCAAGCATGGTAAAACGGGCCTCCTTGATTTCTTTCTGCAGCCGTCTTGTCTCTCCCAGTTGTCTTGTTGTTTTGAACCCGTTGTTTATGTACACGAAGATGAGAAACACTATCAGGGCAATCAGCATCCATTGCTTGCGGACGGCTTCTTTGGTGAAGATGTTCCCAGACAGGATGTCGCGTATCCACGTCGTGACACGCTCTCCCGATAGGTGTATTTTGTGTAACGGGTTCTTCATTGTCTTTTTTCTGCAGCCCGCAGTTTTGCACTGCGTGCCCGCGGGTTGGCTGCTACTTCCTCCTCCGAAGCGGTTATGGGTTTGTTGTTTATCAGGCGGAATGGTGTCAGTATGTTTCCGTAGAAGTCTTTTTCTATGTTTCCTTCTATGTTTCCCGAACGGAAAAAGTTCTTCACCATTCTGTCTTCCAGCGAGTGGTATGTGAGTATGGCTATCCTTCCTTGTGGTTTGAGTAAGGATTTGGCGGCGTTCAGCATGTCGTGCAATGCCCCCGTTTCGTCATTCACTTCTATGCGCAAGGCTTGGAACACTTTTGCCAGTTCTTTCTTTTCTGCGTCTCGCCTGCAATGCTTCTCTGCTGTCTGTGCCAGTTCTTCGGTCCGTAAAATCGGTTTCTGCGTTCTGCTTGCCACGATGGCGTGCGCCATGTTGCGTGCGTTCTGCAATTCTCCGTATAGGCGGAATATGGTCTCCAGTTGCTTTTCTTCGTAGTGGTTTACGATGTCTGCCGCCGTAAGTCCGCCCGATTGGTTCATGCGCATATCCAGAGGACCGTCAAAGCGGAACGAAAAACCGCGGTCGGCTGTGTCGAAGTGATGAAACGATACCCCAAGGTCCGCAACCAGACCGTCAATTTGGGTTACGCCGTAGTAGTGTAAGAACTGGCGGATATACCTGAAATTCCCGTGGACGAATTGAAACCGCTTGTCCTTGATGCGGTTCTCGTAGGCGTCTGCATCTTGGTCAAAACCGAATAGACGCCCCCTATCCGAAAGTCTCTCCATGATTAGCCTCGAGTGACCTCCTCCGCCGAATGTCACATCGATATATGTCCCGTCGGGCTTGATGTCCAATGCCTCTATGGTCTCTTTGGCTAAAGCGGGAATATGATATGTCTGGCTTCCTTCCGTCATTCTTTCGTACCTCTCTGAGTCATGCGTTTGCGTAGTTGGAGGGCAAACTCGTCCGGCTTGAGCATCTTGCTTTCGAATGTCTGCTTGCTCCAGATGGCAAACCGGTTCATCATGCCCACTATCAGTAGTTCGCCGTCTGCACCTATCTGTTGCAGATCGCGTTTTTGTAGCAATACTCTTCCTTGGCTGTCAGGCTCAAGAAAAGCCGCCTCTGCAACGAACTGCATAAGCAGCATCTGGTCTTCCGCATTCCATTCGTCCAATGTGCTGCTCAGTTGCTCCACACGGGCATTCCACACCTTCTCGGGGTAGAATATCAGACATGCATTGTCTGTGTCTCGGCGCATGACGATACGTTCCGAGTCCCACTCGGCAAGGATTTTTCGGTAAGAGGCTGGGATGAAAAAACGTCCCTTGCTGTCCAGACGTACAGATATGTTGCCTATAAAAGTTGTCATTTGGATAACCGTTCTGTCTTTCTGATTGGAAAGGTTCTGCCAATATCCTTGCTTTCGCTTCCTTTTGTGCTGATAATTAGCCACCTTACCGCTGCAAAGATACATAATTGTATCTATTTTCCCCACTTTTCCCCACTAAAAAGTTTTCAACATGTATTTTATCACGTTTTCAACAGTTGCAATTTTGTGTAACTCGCATTATGGTAGTTGATTGTGTAAGTTTTTAACAGGTTGTATCGTCCGTGGAGCAAAGTGGTGTATAGGATAAGTGCAGGACGCTTCTGCATTCTCTTTGTGGAGAATGTTTTATGCGGGTGGGGTAAAGTGTGGTGCTGCGAAGTCTGTGGCGGGCTTCGGTCTGCCTTTGGGGGAGGTAGCCTGATGTTGTCTTTGTATAGGGGATATGGTCCTTTTTGTTTGGCGGACCTCAAGCGGACCTCATCGACCCCTGAACGGGAAATTGGGAACAAAGCAGGCTGCTCCCTCGAATGTCTCTATTAACTCGAACGTCTATAATAAATACTCCCTGGGGTTGCTTGTTGAACTGATTCGTCTAATCCGTCCAATTCCCTGATAGTATAAAGTCTCGTCTCATAGAACGTCTCGAACAACTGGATCTCTATGATCAATCCCCCTCTTTGAGGGGGAGGCGGGGGAGTCTCTTTGTTTTCTGTTATAGGAAAAACAATATCATCATCTGCCCTGTAAGAACACGCAAAAACATTGTGAGAGGATAAACTGTCGAGTATGCCACGGCTGCACGGTCGTTGGCTGTAGTCTGCGATGTTGCGTATGCCAGGGCTGGAGGATCTGTCATGCTGCCTGCCATCAGACCCATAAGGGAAAAGTAGTCCAACTTGAGCCAATAGCGTCCTATTAGGGCAGCCAGAAGCAGGGGAACAAGGGTAATGATTACGCCGTAGCCTATCCATACATAACCTCCGGAGAGTAGGGTGGGGATAAAACTCTTGCCTGCTCCGAAACCTACAGCGGCAAGGAACAGGGAAATTCCTATCTCGCGTATCATCAGGTTGGCACTGCTTGTTGTGTATGTGACGATGTGCATCTTGGGACCGAAGTGTCCGAGCAATATGGCAACAATCAGTGTGCCGCCTGCCAGACCCAGTTTGAAGGCTTGTGACAAGCCGGGCAGTGCAATGGGAACCATTCCCAATATCACGCCCAAAGCAATCCCGCAGAAGATGGCGGCTAAGTTGGGGGCATCCAGACGTTTGGTGGAGTTGCCCATATACTTGGCTACTTTCTCCACGTCCTGCTCCTCGCCGACCACTGTCAGCCTGTCGCCCAATTGCAGATACAGGTCTTTTGTTGCCAATAGTTCAATGCCGGCACGGCGTATGCGGGTGATGGATACGTGGTAAATGGCGCGGATATTCAGTTCTCCGATACGCTTGCCGTTCAGTGCCGGACGGGTTACCGCAATGTGCTTGGAAACAAGGTGCATGTTCCGTTTGTTGTCTTCCGTAAGTTGGGTCTGTTCACCTAAGAGAAGAACACTTTTTTCGTGACCTGTGTCGGTAACTATTCTTACGGTGTCTCCGCAGTGTAACATGGTTTCCACGTCCGGAACTTCTTCTTCGCCGTTCTGGCGCATCAGGCGTGATACCACCAGATCCATATTGCACAAGTGCCCTAAATCTTTGATTCGTAACCCTTCCACCTGCGGATTGTTCAGTTTGATGTTCAGGAACTCAATATCTTTCTGTATGTCCTTCTCGGCTTCCACTCTTTCTTCTTCCTTGTCCATGCGGATTCTGAACAGCCAGCGTATCAGCATCATTACCACGATGATGCCTACTACGCCCAGTGGATATGCCATTGCGTAGCCGCTTGCAATGTTCGGATTTGCTGCACCGCACAGGTCTGCATAGGCCTGCTGTGCCGCACCCAAACCGGGTGTATTGGTCACGGCACCGAATAGAACGCCCGTCATAGTGGCGATGTCCACTCCGCTGAGTAGGTGGATTAGAAAGGCCGTTACGCAACCTGCAAGAACAATGAATGTGGCAAGTAGATTCATTTTCAGACCGCCCTTTCCGAACGACGAGAAGAACGAAGGACCTACTTGCAAACCGATGGAATAAACGAAGAGTATCAAGCCGAAATCCTTGGCAAACTGTTCCACCTGCGGGTCAAGTTGCATGCCGAAGTGCGCGAACGCTATGCCGCAAAAGAGTATCCATGTAACACCCAACGTGATACCTTTTATCTTCAATTTGTTGCCTAAAAAAACACCTGAGGCTATCGCCAAGGTGAGCACCAGAATAGAATGGGCAATACCGTTGCCCGTTAACAGACTAATAAACCAATTTTCCATTACCTTTGTTTGTTATTCTAATGACCTCGCAAACTGTTCGGCCTCATGTAGTATTTCTGTCTTCCCTATGTCCATCATGCGATAGTTCTTTGGAATATAGGCCCGGATCCGCTGTTCTGCGCAATTCTTTACATATAGGTCAATGAGTGAAAAACGCTCTCCCATTCCGCTCATGTGCCGGAAAATGTCTCCGTTCAGCACTTGCATACCCGAGAATGCCAGACGCTTCAGGGCGTTTGCATTTCCTGTTATGTTCTTCGGACGGACTTCCCCCGTGCTTGTATTGGTCCATCCTCTCATGCAATCCTCTTTGTCAAACAGCAAATAGCGCTTTGTCTCCCGCTCCGAAACCACCACCGTTGCCATATCGTCTCTTCGGTGTGCGGCAAGCAAGTCCCGGATGTCGAGATTTGACAATATGTCCGCATTGCAGGCAATGAATGGTTCTGCGTCGAAAAAGTGTCGGGCATGCAGCAGTCCTCCCCCCGTTTCCAGCAGATTGTCCCGCTCGTCGGATAGTTCTATATGCAGCCCGAAGTTGTTGTTTGCACGCAAATAATCCGCAATCTGCTCTGCAAAATGATGTACATTGACGATGATGTCCCTCACGCCTGCCGCTTCCAGTTTCTCAATCTGATACTGCAGTAGTGTTTTCCCGTTTAGCGGGAAGAGGGCTTTCGGATGTGTTTTCGTGAACGGACGGAGACGTGTCCCGAGACCCGCCGCAAAAATCATTGCTTTTGTAGGCATCGCCGTCCTCCTTATTTTATGTCTTTTGCGGGCAGATGGTCTTCGATGTTCTGCTCTCTGTGTATGAGGTGAACTTCCACGCCGAACTTCTGGTTGAGATGTTCTGCCATCTTCTGTGCTGCATATACGGAGCGGTGTTGTCCGCCTGTGCAGCCGAAACTGACCATCAGGTTCCGGAATCCGCGGTCTATGTAGCGTTTCACGCTGGCGTCAACCAGACTTTCGGCATGTTCCAGGAAGGGGATAATCTCACCGTCTTCCTCCAGAAATTGGATGACAGGCTCGTCTAATCCCGTGAAATAGGTGTAACGCTCGTATTTTCCGGGGTTGTTCACGGCGCGGCAGTCAAAAACGAAACCGCCGCCGTTGCCGCTGTCATCGTTGGGTATGCCCTTTTTGTAGGAGAAACTGTACACCTTCACAACCAATGGTTTCCTTACGTTGACCTCCTTGAATTGCTTCAGTTCCGTCATGGCTTGCAGCACTTCTATCAGGTACGGGTAGTCCTCGCTGCCTTGTTGCAGGAGTTGGCGCAGGTTCTCGATGGCAAACGGAATGCTTTGCAGGAAGTGGGGCTTCTTCTCAAAATAACCCCTGAAGCCGTAAGCGCCGAGAACTTGTAAGGTCCTGAATAGCACGAAATGCTTCAGTGTATCATAGAATTCCTCTCGGTCAAGCGGCATATAATGTTCCATTTCGCTCAGGTAAACCTCAAGCAGTTCCTTCCGCAAGTCGGGGTGGAAATGCGCTTTTGCTTGCCATAGGAAGGAGGCGACGTCATAGTATATCGGTCCTTTCCTGCCGCCCTGGAAATCTATAAAATACGGTTCGCCGTTGTGTACCATCACATTCCTGCTCTGGAAGTCCCTGTACATGAATGTGTCACTGCGTTTTTGCAGCAGAATATAGGCAAGCCGCTCAAACTCGTTCTCCAGACGGTCCTCCTGAAACTCCAGTCCCGTCGCTTTCAGAAAGCAGTATTTGAAGTAGTTCAAGTCCCATTGGATACTTCTCAGGTTGAATTCCGGCTGGGGATAACACATGTTGAAGTTGAAATCTTCTGCCCCTACAACCTGGAATCGCGCCAGCGCACGCATCGTTTTTCGGAGCATCTGCTTCTCCCGCTCGCAAAATACACCCGTTTTCCTGCCCTCCGCAATAAAATCAAACAGCAAGGTGTTGCCCAGGTCTTCTTGGATATAATTCATTTTGTTGTCGGAGCAGGCGTACACTTCAGGCACATTCAAGCCCTTTTTCTTGAAGTGGTCTGCCATGTAGAGGAATGCGTTGTTCTCGTCTGCAGAAGTTCCTTGCACTCCGATAACCGATTCCCCATTTCCCGTCAAACGGAAATAGCGCCGGTTGCTGCCCGATGCCGACAACTCTGTTTGCTCCTCGGCATTCTTGCCTGTATAAGTCTGAAATAATTGTCTAAGCGATTGTGTCATGATTTCGTCCCAATGTCCTGCAAAGGTACAACAAAACTGCAGCCCGCACAAATCCTACCAGGCGAATAGCGGATAAGACCTCATCTTCTTGTTCACCTCTTCCCGTACACTTTCTATCGTATGCATGTCGTCCGTTTTGTGTAATACGGTGTCAATCAGTTCTACGATCATCGGCATGTCGTCTTCTTTCAGACCGCGTGTCGTGATGGCGGGTGTGCCGAATCGTAAACCCGATGTCTGGAACGGGCTGCGGCTGTCAAAGGGTACCATGTTTTTGTTGGTCGTAATATCAGCCTCCACCAACGCTTTTTCTGCCGTTTTGCCTGTCAGATCGGGGAATTTTGTACGTAGATCGATCAGCATGCAATGATTGTCTGTTCCGCCGGATACCACTTTGTAACCCTTGTCTGTAAAGGCTTTCGCCATGACGGCGGCATTGCGTTTCACTTGTTCCTGGTAGATTTTGTACTCAGGTTGCAACGCTTCATGGAAGGCTACGGCTTTTGCGGCAATCACGTGTTCCAATGGCCCTCCTTGTGTCCCTGGGAACACGGCGGAATCCAATAGTGCCGACATCATTTTTATCTCTCCCTTTGGGGTGGTTTTTCCCCACGGGTTCGGGAAGTCTTCGCCCATTAGGATGATGCCTCCTCGGGGACCGCGCAGGGTCTTGTGAGTCGTTGATGTCACGATGTGCGCATATTTGACCGGATTTTTAAGCAATCCCGCCGCTATCAGTCCCGCAGGGTGAGCCATGTCCACCATGAATATCGCGCCCGTCTCGTCCGCCACTTTTCGTATTCTCTCGTAATCCCATTCCCGCGAATAAGCCGATGCTCCCGCAATAATCAGTTTCGGTCTTTCTTCCCTTGCCACTTGTTCCAACTGCTCATAGTCCACACGACCGTCCTCTTCTCGCACGTTATACTCCAATGCATGGAACATCAACCCCGAAAAGTTTACGGGCGAACCGTGGCTCAAGTGCCCCCCGTGGCTCAGATTCAGGCCCAGAAACTTGTCCCCGGGTTGCAAGCATGCCATAAATACAGCCATGTTTGCCTGAGCGCCTGAGTGAGGTTGCACGTTTGCCCATGCTGCCCCATAGAGGGTCTTCAGGCGGTTGATAGCCAGATTCTCGCTTTCGTCCACAATCTGACATCCTCCGTAATAGCGTTTCCCGGGGTAACCCTCGGCATATTTGTTGGTTAATACCGAACCCATTGCTTCCATCACTTCGTTGCTCACGAAGTTCTCCGAGGCAATCAGTTCGATTCCTTTTAGTTGGCGTTCTTTTTCTCGACGGATAATGTCGAAAATGGCAGTGTCTTGTGTCATGGTTGTTGGTATTATTTGTTGTTTTTCTTTTTGCGGACCGACCACCCGAATTTGCCTATCTGTTCTCCCAGTCGGAAGTACTCGCCGTGGTTATAGGCTATCAGTTTGGCTTTGGCTAAGTCAAACGTGCCGGTTTCTGGATCAATGTATGCCTCGTCGGCTTGCACGTTTACCACTTCTGCAAGAAACATGTCATGGCTCCCAAGCGGAATGATTTGCTTCACTTTGCATTCTATGTTCAAGGGTGATTCGGCTATGATTGGTGCTTTCACCATTTGTCCTTCTGCCGGTGTCAGGTGCATTTCTTTGAACTTGTTGAAGTCTTTACCGCTTTTCACGCCGCACCAGTCGGTGGCTTTGGCAAGTGCCTCGTTTGTTAGGTTGATTACGAACTCGCCGGTTTCCTTGATGATAGGGTAGGAGTGTCTTTCTGGCCTTACCGATATATAGCACATGGCGGGATTCGTACACGTTGTGCCGACCCAACTTATGGTGAGTATGTTATAATTCTCTTCGCTGTTGCCGCATGATACCATAACGGCAGGCAGTGGGTAGATTAGGGTTCCCGGTTTCCATTGCACTTTCTTGTGCGGACTTTCTTTCATATGCGTGGTTGAGTTTCTTGTCTTTGTTTCTTTTGATGGCAGGCATTTCCTCTGATAGGGTAGCCTGCTGATGCCGTTCTCCGCACCTTTCTGCAGGCAAAGATAATGTTTTTATTTCTCAAATGCAATACTTCTTCTTGCAAACCTTGGCAACCGTATCACAATGGATAATGCTCAGGTGGTTGTTCCGATAATTATGGATGAAGCCTAGAAGGAAAGACCGCGTGCAATTATGCAGATTGCCGGGTCTGCTGCTTCCTGCATTGTATGGGTGTGTCCCCTAATCCTCTACCCTCTACCCTCTACCCTCTATCACCTGATTTATTGGGCATGAGCGGATAATCTACGACCCCTCGTCGCCCCCTTGTCAGGCGATGGATAATGCCATCCGACAGGAGGCCCGATTCTCTCCGTAGAAAAAATCGGGCATCGTACAATGAATATCCTTCCGGAAAATGGGAATTTTCCCTTTTATCGTTTGAATGTATACACCACGGTGTAGTCTAAACTTGTTCCGTCTATCGAAGCCTTTTCGTCTTTGACCTGAAGTTTTAGCAAGTGGTCGGAAAGAGCGGTAACCTGCATTTCCTGGTTGTTGCCGTCTTCGTTCATGTAGGAAATATATAGGTCACTGCCTTTTTTCACTACCTCATAGGTGCCTTTCTCCTGTTCCGTTCCGCTTCCGCTTTCGTCGTTCACTTCAATGATGCCGACGTACTTCCCGTCCTCTGTCATGGTCAGCGTAAATGCTTCGGGAAATGCTTTTGTTTCCACTGCCTCTCCTTCGTAATAATATGTTTCCTCTTGTTTCTCGTAGTTCATTTCTTTCCATAGTTTCCCCTTGGCATAATGTTGTTGGCTGACTGCTGTCCAGGTGCCGACAATGGACGATTCAACTTGGTTCTTGTCGCAACCTGTGAGTGAAATCAAAAGAGCGGTTACTGCAATACCGCATAATTGTTTGATGCTTGTCATAAATGTAATGTGTTTTATGGAAAGACGACTTTGCCTGTCCGCCACAAAGATAAACCTTTCTTCGCAATGTCGCAAATGGATTTTTTCATTGTGAAGTGTAAATGGGTGATTTCTTTATTGTCTCTTTATGGAATGAATAAGCGATCGTGAAATAACGGATAATCTACAATCGTGCCCCGCTTTTTTTTGTTCTGTGGAAAAAACAGGGCTTGTTTGAACTGGCGTTTCTTGGCTGCGTTGCCGGCTTCGTCGTACCAACTGTCCACTTTCCTTATCTCGGAAAGCAGGTCTGTATGATAGACGATTTCATACAGGGACTCGTCGGTTGTCTCTTCGGTCGTGAATCCTACGCAGCCCGCATAGAATACATCGCCGTCTTGGATATCTTCTGCAAACGACGACAACGCCACTTTTTGCTCTCCCTCGCTAACCAGTTCAAAATCCCATTTGTAGTTCAGGTATAGCACCCCCGAAAACCATGTGGGAACCATGATGGAAGCAGTGTAGGAGGTATCGGCGATATCTGCCTCGTAGTAGTCGAATACGGCCTGCTTTGACACGGCTTCCCAATAGTATGTGTCAGAGTTTGACGGAGTTATGGTAAACGTGTCGTTGCTCGCCATCGTGACTTCGAACTGAATGTCTGAGTGGGGTTTTTCGGTCGTGGTGAATGGTTGTTTCACGAGTGTGTAGATGGGCTTGTGGCGCGAATCCAGACAGTAGGCGTAAGCATAGTAGTCTGTTTGTGGTTTCAAACCGTCGATCATTTCGTCTGCAATACCTTTATAGAACAGCAGTTCTTCAAGCGATGCTGTCGGATAACCGTATTCTTCGAATAATTCATTGAGGTCTTTGCATAATTGTTGCTGCTCTTCAAAGTCCTTTTTGATGAAATCCTTGTCACTTCGGTATGTGCTGTATTCGTCTGCGCTCACCGCTCCATAGATGTAGTAGAAGTCGTTCATCTCGGGATAAACCTCCACCCACGCCTTTTCCGAGCGGATGCGGTCTATCCTGAAAACGATTGTATTCTCGTTTACGGTAAAGGGGGTACATGCGCCGAGGAGCAGTGCTGCCCCTGCCAACGCGATATTCACATGGATTTTTTTCATACTTCTGGACTTGTTGGCGTTAGTGTTTCTTCAGGTCTTTGGCTACTGCACTCAAGAATGTGACGGCGCCGCGCATATGGCTTCCGTAGTGTCCGAAGTCGTATTCCACTGCCGGTGCTTGGTCGCGGAACTGACGTTGCATCAATTGTGAATTGATGAAGGGGACAGTTTCGTCATCCTCGGAATGAAACATGTACAGAGGGGCTTTGGGAATGAATTGGCTCGGGATGCTGTTTCCCGTTAGTTCTGCATAGAAGCGTGCTGTCTCGCGGTTGGTCCTGTCGGTTCCGTTGGGCGTGAGTATTTCGCTCAGACGGTCGGCTCCTATCAGTGCCGACATTTGCTTGACGGTATATTTCTTCGAGTTGATCCACTCGTTATAGTTGGTCAGGAGAGGATCTTTGAAGAAGAAGGCCATGTCAAGCGGTCTTTCCATGCCGATACTCATTCCCTGTATAATCATCGGTACGGCACATGGAATACCCGTCTTGTCTTGCTTTACGCTGTAGTCGTAAGTGCGGGCGATGTCATAGGGGCCTGCACCGGCATACACTTTCTTGATGGCAAACTCTCCTTGAAAGGTCTGCAGCGTCTCCAATACTCTTTGCACATGCAGTGTGGTGGCACCGCCTTGCGAATAGCCTAACAGTATGACGGAGTCCGATTGCACCTTCAGCCCTCTTTCTGCAATGAAAGGACGCACGGCAATGGCCATGTCTATCACATTGTGTGCCGTGGTCTCCGCCTGCAAATAGGGGTGTATGCTGTCTGCGGTGATGCCGTAGCCGATATAGTCTGCCATCACGACCCCGTATCCCATGCCTGCATATAGACCTTCGAAACTGAATGTCTCGGAAGGTGCTTCATAGTTGGCTCCTATTGTGTAGTGCGACACAATCATCAGGTTCTTGATAACCCCGTTCTCCGGATAGAAAAACTTGCCCGACACGGTCAGCGAATCTCCCTTCACGTCAATGCTTCTGTAGGTCCCTGCCACTTGATGCACTTTGTAGGTGAGCATCGATTCCAGAAATCCTCGTGCCACATCTGTCACGGTCAGGGGAGAGGTGTGCCGGTGCGGTTTGCCTTGTTCGTCTTGGAGCAGATCGGCTTCCGCCTTGTCCCATGGCGCCTCATCACGGATATCCGATATTTCCTCCCGCATGGGAATAAAGCGGTTTGTCTGCACCTCGTATTCTCCGAAATCCACATATTCGGGTGGATTCTGTATGCAGCCCGTTGACAGAAGGACTGCTAAATACAATATCTTGTGTTTGCCTTTCATGACTTGTTCAGAAGTTGTAGCCTGCAGAAATCGTGAATATTCTTGAACCGAGCATATAAATATAATTCCTGTCGGTCATGGCATTCAGTCCGCCTATCTCCACTGTCCCGAAAAAGTGGTGGCACCCTGCTTTGAGCCCTATTAGCGTGAAGCCCCATGCTGGAGCGACTGCAGTGTGGCGTTTCTGCATATCTTGCTCCGTACCGCCATTGATGGTCATTCCTATATAAATAGAGGAATACAGGTTGATGTACGGATGAAAGAAATAGGTGAAACGTACCGACGGAAGCAGACTGATGTTGTAAAAACAACGGTTCTTCTCTGTTGGCTGCGAATCAGGTATCCACGCCTGTCTCGTGTCCCACCACACTTGCTCGTAGTCCGTTTGTATGCCTACCGACAACCATGTCAGCAGACTGCGCTGGTATTCGGCAAAAATATGCCCCGTGTAGCGGTAGTGGTTCGTCCTGTTTGTGGTATGGTACATCGCTGTCTCATACAGCATATCGCCCCAGCCGGCCCGGAACTCATTGCGCCATGCCGTTTGTTCTGCTTTGTCAATGGCATATAGGCAGTGTGTCATCGGTAGAAACAAAGCGCAAAGGAGGATTGTTATGGATTTCCGGTTCATGGATCTGTTGGATGGATGGGGTGTATGGAACGACGGATTCTTGCATTGGCAGGTCTGTCTTCGTGTGTCCCGTTCTTTTTGCAAAGGTAGTCAGATTAACCGATATATGCAATCCCTGTGACCGCAATGACTCTTTTATTCCGTTTCCTGTGCACTCATGTCTGAGTGTCTTCTTCGATGCTTTCCTGCTGTATAAGAATAGGTTGTTAAGGAGCAGACTGGTGTCTTTCCTTTGTTTGCCGGTTTCTGTTCTTTCTCTTGGACGGATAGAGCGTAGAACGGAAGATTGACGACCCCTCAAGCCGACCTCATCGACCCCTGAAACCTGTTCTGGCGGGAAGTCGGACGCACTGATGGCTCATTCCCATGACGTTTTGCGGACATCTGGCTTTTGGAATCTCCGGACTCCGGCAGTTTATGGACGCTCCGTTTTTTTTCGCTTCTTCCGGTATGCGACTGAAAATCTCCCCCTTTGAAGGGGAACGGGAGATCCGGTTCTTGTCTTTTTGACGTCGGAATGGTGCTATCCGTTAGTCTTGTATTTCAATGCCCGTGCTGGTGAAGGTCTTGCTTTGATAACGGATCACTACTTGTCCGTCTCGGATATATTTGTCGGTGACCCTGTTCTTGTCCGTTGGTATCGTTTCTCCTGTCGGTACATGGTTAATGCCACGTACCGGTCGTGTATAATGGCGGCTGATGCCCCCGCAGTAGTAATCGGGATTTATTCCGCATCCTTTGATTGTCAAAATATGGATCAATCCTCCCGGAGTGGTGACGGTGGACGGCGATGAAGTCGTCCAATAGTAACCGCCGCTCGTCTTTCTTTCCAATGTGGGTAAGAATATGGCACCGTTTTCTTCCATCGCTTTCCATTGCTCAATGCTGTACCTGTTTGTGCCGGTTCCGAATGGCATGAAACGTATTCCTTCCGGAACTTCCCACGTATCGGGTACAAGAACCAAACCGAAGATGGTGTCAATATATGCTATCCCGTACAGATTGCGGGCGTTTGGACGACCGGATAGCACATATTTCCATTCCGCTTGCGATAGAGTGAACCATGTGTTCGGTTCGTCACCTTCTATGGGATTGATTCCCCAGTCGATAAAAGTGTAGTAGTCTTTCGGGTCTTTGCTGTTGCGCATGGGGTCGTCTCCGGTTCCCCTGCGGAAGCTGTCAATCTTCTCGGTAGGATTGTTCCGGTTATCCACCCAATCCCACTGGTTCCCGGTAAACGTATAGGTCTGTGTGGAGGGGTATATTGTAGGTTCCCTCTCGAGAAATACACCTGCTTGTTTCTTGCGATGGAAAATACACCGCAGATGGCATTGGTCGGCACTTGTGCGCTTGCGCCTGCGATAGCAATGACTGCAAAGGCAATAGTGAGTATATGTTTCTCTGGTTTATGTGTTTATTGGTTGATGCGTTTATGCGTGATGGAATAGGTTAATGGTTTACGGGTTCAGTACTCTGCCATGCACATCGTAGTAAACGCCGTTGCGCAGAACCAGTATCTGTCCGTCTCGCAGTACTTTGCGGGCAGGAATGGCAGTCTCTGCTACAAAGGGGTTTGCAAGGTCGGTGTTCGAACAGTCCTTGACAAGGCGGACGGCTTTCCCGTAATAGTGCGATTCTTCGTGGTTCATGCCCGTTCCATTCGAGAGGAAGTACAGGTAATCCGCACGCCCAAAGTCGTCACACGTAGCAGACCAATAATTGCCGTTGTACTGCATATTATCTACATCCGACCCGTAACGGTAACCCGAAGCAGGCAAGAAAACTGCGCCTGCGGCTTCCAACTGCTGCCAATCGCTCAAGGTGAAAATCTGGTAATCGGCATAAGCCTGAACACTATATGTATCCGAATAGCCCGACTTGAAGGTTACGCCCACAGGACAAATCCATTGGTCGGGCAGCAAGACAATACCATTCGCATACTCCGAACCATCAGTATTGAGATTGATATGTGCCGCACCTATAAGATTGTCGGCATTGGTACGCCCGAAGAGGAGGTAATCCCATTCGTCATTCGTCAAAGTACGCCATGTGTCAGGAGCGTCTGTACCGATAGTATTCGTACCCCAGTCCACAAAATCACCCGAGTAATCCGCATTGTCAGTGGATATACCGATGCCCCACTTGGCAGAGCCGGTACTGCCACTCCAACCGAAAAGGTCTATCCAACCGGTGTAAGTGTTGGAGATATTGGCGTTATCGCTGCCGATATAGTCGTATTGGTTCTCTGCAAACCGCCATGTAGTGGTACTTGCCCTATACTGCAGGTTGCCGCCGGAAAAGGTGATTTGCTTGCCTTCGGCTACCGAGAAAGGCTTGGGTACATACGCCGGTGCCACAAAGACCGTTTCCCTGACAGCACGAACGGAACGGCCATAGAAACGCCCGTATTGGGTTCTCTCCTGTTTGCTTGATTGGAACTCGATGTACCGTGCATAACTTGCTTTGTCCTCGTTGAGCGATGACGACCAGTAGTTGCCACGCATACCAGCATTGTAACGGCTGTCGTCCACCAAGTAGCCCGCAGCAGGGAGAAAGATAGAATTGCCGTTGGTCTTGCTTGTAACCACATAACCGAATGTGTCTTGGCTATACTTTATCCATTCCCACGTACAGTGCTCGAGCAACTCCGCCCACTCGGCATCCGTGGGCATACGCCATGCGTTGCCCCAGTTGGCGGCAGCCGCATCGTCCTCGGCCTCAAGAACGGTCTTCATATCGGTGAAACCGTTGTCGCCATGCGAAGCATCGTTGCAGTACTTGGTCATTTTGCCGTACCCGCCGTTGGTGTACTTGTAGGTAGTCCAACCATAGTAATCTTTGGTTTCCGTCTCGCCCCATGCGAAATAGTCGCCGTAGCCTTGGGGCGTAGTGGCACCGACATTGCATGATGCCCAGTAAATGCCGCTCGGCAGACCGAGGTCAATGGTTTGTACGTTGGCAGGGGCTTGTGCGTGTGTCTGTGTGCTTGCGCCCAAGATAGCGAGGACCGCAAGGGCGATAGAGAGTAATGTTGTCTTCATAACTGTAAAGATTCCGACCTCCCCAACCCCTCCAAAAGAGGAACTATCAGAGAGGACACATTAGTTAAATTGTTAACACTATATTTTGTTGGTTGTTCATTCTATTGAGTTTCTCCATTGGATGGGATTAGGGGGAGTTTTTCTTACTTCACTTCTTCAGTATTCTGCCGTGGGCATCGTAGCAAACGCCGTTGCGGACGATGATGAGTTGACCACCGCGAATGTATTTGCCAACTTGTTGGACGGGGGAGTTGGTCTGCCCGTCTTGTCCGGTTTGCACAATGTCGGTCGGGGTCTCCTGATATACACCATACGTGATGACGAGATGTTTCTCGCCCAAGTCGAGACGCAGTTGCTCCGTGCCGTTGACAGAGAGAATGGCTTCGGTGCCTTCGTAAGTTACTTTGGGCATATCAGTCA
>JBNMIS010000025.1:0-24393 GCA_050873385.1 Bacteroidales bacterium
GCCTGGGCGATGTTCTTGTCGGCTTCTGCTTGGTCCATTTGCAGTTGGGCACCGATGTTCTTGCCTACATCAATGTCTGCAATATCAATACTCAGTATCTCAAAGGCGGTTCCTTCGTCCAATCCTTTGCTTAGTACCAGTTTGGAAATGCTGTCCGGGTTCTCCAATACCGATTTGTGGCTTTCTGCGGAACCTATCGAACTGACAATGCCTTCACCTACACGTGCCAATACGGTGTCTTCCCCTGCACCGCCAACCAGTTGGCGTATGTTGGCTCTTACGGTTACTCGTGCTTTGGCAATCAACTGGATGCCGTCTTTCGCTACGGCTGTTACGGGAGGTGTGTCTATCACTTTTGGATTCACCGACATCTGGACGGCCTCGAATACATCCCGTCCTGCCAGGTCAATGGCGGTTGCCATTTGGAACGACAGGTCAATGCTGGCTTTGCTGGCGGATACCAGTGCGTGTACAACGCGCTCTATATGTCCTCCTGCTAGATAATGTGCTTCAAGCCCGTCTCGTTTCACGTCTTGCAAACCGGCTTTGTGAGCCTCTATCAGACAGTTCACAATCTTGGTAGGAGGCACTTTCCTGATACGCATCAGAAACAATTGGACAAGCGAAATCCGTACGCCGCTCACTTGGGCATTGATCCACAGCATGAAGGGTACGTAATAAAAGAAAATGATGATGGCTATTGCAATGATGGCAATAAGCACAATGCTGAATATACTGCTCATATCTGGTGAAATAATAAAGTTAATTTTCTGCTTCTTTTTCTTCCTGTTTGTGGCTCAATTTCTCTGCTTCTTTCTCTAGGTTCTCTATCTTTTTCCCTGGTGCCGCCAGACTTACTTTCGAGTCAATGGTGGTATCAAGTCCCATCTTTTCCAAGGCTTTGCTCTTGACGAAACCGTAGATGGAGAGAGCCGATAAAAGCAATACTGCCCCCAGTGTGATGTGACCTGCCGTCGCACTGATGCAGAAATACGCCACGCCTACGGCACCTGCCAGACAGCCGAACCCCGTGATGCCGGCAATGCCGAAGCCGGGTAGTAGGAACATTTCCAATAACAGCAGAACAATGCCCGCTGCAATAAGAAGAATCACCAATAATGTATTCATAGTCTGAGTGTAAATAATTGCGTTCTTGTCTGCAAATATACTGCAAATCATTTATCTGCCAAAACAAAATAGACAAAATTTGCACCTTTCAAAAACTTGTACTACCTTTGCCGCGTTTTTTCGGTGAGGTGTTATCATTCGCAAGGCGTTTTAGATGGTATGAGTAAAAACCTGGTCATAGTAGAGTCTCCTGCAAAGGCAAAAACAATAGAGAAGTTTTTGGGTGAGGACTATCACGTTTTGTCTTCACAAGGACATATCAGGGATATCTCGGGAGTTAAGAAAAATAGTATCGGCATCGATTTTGCCCACGACTATGCTCCTCACTATGCCATTGAACCGGGCAAAATCAAAATCATCGAATCGCTCAAGAAAGCGACGAAAGAGGCTGAACACGTTTGGCTCGCAAGCGATGAAGACCGTGAGGGAGAAGCCATCGCTTGGCATTTGAAAGAGGTCCTGCACCTTGCCGACAAAGATACAAAACGTATCGTCTTCCATGAGATTACGCCTACGGCAATAAAGGAGGCTATTCTTCATCCCCGTGACATTGACTATAATTTGGTGGATGCGCAGCAGGCGCGGCGTGTTCTCGACCGTATTGTGGGCTTCGAAGTTTCCCCTATTCTGTGGAGGAAGATTACGCCGGGACTTTCTGCGGGGCGTGTACAGTCTGTCGCTGTACGGTTGATTGTCGAACGGGAACGGGAGATCGACTCGTTCGTCTCCTCTGCCCAGTATCGTGTCACGGCTGACTTTGTTGGGCTGGCTGGTAATGGAAAACGGCAAATGCTGCATACCGAACTCAACCATCGTTTCGCAACCAAAGCCGAAGCTCTCGCTTTCTTGCAATTGTGTAAAGATGCGGACTTCTCGGTAGGATCTGTAGTCAAACGCCCGACAAAACGTACGCCTGCTCCTCCGTTCACAACCTCCAGCCTGCAGCAGGAGGCGGCGCGCAAACTGCATTTCCCTGTGTCCAAAACCATGCGTGTCGCGCAGTCGTTATACGAAGCGGGGCATATCACCTATATGCGTACCGATTCGCTCAACCTGTCCACTTTCGCTATCGGTGCTGCAAAGCAGCAGATTCTCTCGGAGTATGGCGGGCAGTATCATAAGGAACGTCATTTTCATACAACTGCAAAAGGGGCACAAGAGGCGCATGAGGCGATTCGTCCTACCTATGTGCAGAATATTGTGGCTGGTGCAAACGATGATGAGCGGCGTCTTTATGAGTTGATACGGAAGCGCACTTTGGCATCGCAGATGGCGGATGCGGAGTTGGAGACTACCCGTATTGAGGTCGTCTCGTCGGCTTTCCCTTATGCCTTTGTGGCAACTGGAGAAGTCGTGTTGTTCGATGGCTTCATGAAAGTGTACGTGCAGTCCACCGATGAAGAAACAGCCGGCGAAGCAGGGCTGTTGCCGCGTTTCGGAGTTTCTGTACCGATGGACTGTGTGAAGGTGGTGGCACAGGAGTCTTTCACCAAGGCCCCTCCTCGCTACACGGAAGCCTCTCTTGTCAAGAAAATGGAGGAGTTGGGGATCGGACGGCCTTCCACGTATGCTTCTGTCATAGAAACCATTCAGCAGCGCAATTATGTGATGCGGGGTGCTGTGGAAGGGCGTAAACGATCGGTGAATGTGCTCTCTTTGAGCGATGGACAGGTGACGGATACCGACAGGGAGGAAACCTATGGGGCCGACTCCGGGAAATTGATTCCTACGGATTTGGGACGTGTCACGAATGATTTTCTGATACAGGCTTTCCCTGAGATTTTGAACTATGATTTTACTGCGGATGCTGAAAACGCTTTGGATGATGTGGCTGCGGGAAAGATCAAATGGGTGAAAATGGTGGATAAGTTCTATAAGACTTTCCATCCCGCGGTGGAGGCTGTTCCTATGGGGAAAGTGGAAGGGCGCACGTTGGGAACCGATCCGGAAACAGGTAGAGTCGTGGTGGCGAAGTTGGGGAAGATGGGACCGTGCATTCAGATTGGTTCGTCTTCCGACGAGGAGAAGCCTTTGTTTGCTTCGCTCAAGCAGGGACAGTCCATCTATACCATTTCTTTGCAGGAAGCCTTGGATTTGTTCAATACTCCCTATCCTTACGTGGTAGGACGCTACGAAGGAGTTGACCTCGTCGTCAATGACGGCCGCTTCGGACCTTACATAAAGCAGGATAAGACATTCTTTTCTGTACCGAAGACAATGGATGCACAGCACCTTACTTTGGAAGAGGCTGTTGAAATTATAGAGAAAAAGCGTCAGGCGCTGACACCTGTTCACGATTTTGGAGATTTGCAGGTTCTGAATGGTCGCTTTGGACCTTACATCAAATATAAGGATATGAACTATCGTCTGCCGAAAGATACAGACGTATCTGCTCTGACGGAAGCCGATTGCAGGGATATTGTGGAGAAAACAAAACCTACAGGTGGAAAAACAAAACACCAAGGAACAAAAAAATCAACAAATATACGGAAAAATACTGCCAAATCGCATAGTGTAACGAAAAAGGCATGATTTTTGTATAGTATGAAAAGAATGTGATATCTATTCGAGAAGTAGCGCAGTTGGTAGCGCACCACGTTCGGGACGTGGGGGTCGGGCGTTCGAGTCGCCTCTTCTCGACAAAAGCGGAGCAGACAGTTGTTTGCTCCGCTTTTATTTTGTAACGGCACCTTGCATCAGTGCGTCCTTGGAATTTGTCCGTTTGTTTGTCGGATGTCCTTGCTTGCCGGTTTTGTTTCTTGGTGTGCAGAGTGTCGTCGTTTGTAATGGCTTGCTGTGGCTTTTTCTGTATATGGCATGGAAGTCCTGTGGTGTAACGGAACTCTGAGCCGGCCTCATCGGCACCTTGACGGGACCTGAAGCCTTTTGTGTCGGGTGACGGTGATGGCTCTTTTGTATGATGGCGGGTCGGTTTTTCGGGGATTGTTTGGCGTGGGTGGAAAATGGGAACCGCACAATCCTTCCTGAAAAGACGGGACTGCGCGGTTCGTGTTTCAGGGATGTTTAGTGAATGAGTTGTTTTTCAACTCGTGTTCCTTTGCGTACAATATAGATTTGTCCTCTTTTTGGGTGGTCTGTGGGTATGCCTTGCAGCGTGTAATAGATGATGCTTTCCTCGTCTTGAATGTCAGGTAGGGCATCGGGGGCGGGTATTTCCTCTGTAATGCCTTCTCTGTTGTAGATGCTGTTGTTCGCCAGGATTAGGTCGGCGGTCTGGTTTCCAGCCCCGCTTTTGCTGTTGTTGAATATGATACCTGCGTTGTTGGAGAGAGGGTAGTCGGCAACAAATGAGATGCTGTAGTAGGTTTTCCCGTTGTGTTCCGTAGTTGTCATCGGCGTACCCGGCCAGCCGCCGAGAGGTTGGTAACAGCCGGAATACCCCTCTGCATTGTTGTCCCAGATGAAACAGTGGACATTTTCCCATTTGGGTATGCCGTTGTCGGCAAACAGGATGGTCCAGTGCAGCCGCTCGTCGGTGCTGCTTCCGTTGCCCCATTGGTTGCACAACCATGTTTTTGTGCCGGCAAGTAGGTTCTTTATGTCCCTGGCTTTGCTGCTTGTGTCCTTGTTCCCGTATTGCGGCCACCTCTCTGCGTCTGCCTGAGCGGCAGAGGCGATGGATGCTCCGAAATCGTCTGTATAAGAATAGATTTCTTGGTAATGGGTGGCTGTAAAATCGTGCCAGATTTCCTGGACGCGCTTCTGGAAGGCTGGAAACTTGCAAATCTCGCCTATCCATGTCTGGTGGTGTTCCCTCCCCTCGTAGCAATATTGCGTTTTCTTGTAGTTGAACGCACTGCCGAAATCCCACACGGGACCGAAAATCCACTTCTCACTGCTTCCTGTGTTCCTGTGAAGGTAACAACTGCCATGAAACGATTCGTAGTTGTCTGTGATTTCTTGTACGATATAGAACTTGGCAAGAGCGTCGATATCTACGTATCTCCATAGTTCTTCCGACTCTTTGTCTCCGTAAACCAATGCATCGATTCGGGACATTTCTTCTGTGAGGAAATTTCTTTGGATGGAAGATAAAACTTCCGGCGACTTGTATGTAATGCTGATTGCCTGCCCGTCTCCTTCCTGTATGGTGATGTGTGGGTCTTCTTGGTAATTGTCTATCTCTGCCAGCCACCCTCCGCTGATGCTGTCTTTGTTGGTCGTCTGGTCTGCTTGTTCCGTAATGTTTACTCGGTGTTTGTCCACCCGTATGGTTTCTGTGAGAAAGTATAGTCCTATATAATCACCGTTGAGGACCACTTCAATGGGTCTTTGCTTGGGTGTCCATGCTAATCCTATCTGTTCGCTCAGCCAGAAGCCGAGGGTGTTCCTTAGGAATCCTTTGTTGTCATCGGCATGTGCCAATAGCGCAAAATGCTTGTTGGCGTCCAGACCTAATATCGGTGTCTTCGTGGCAAGTTTTATCTTGTAAGGCTTTTTCTCGAAGCCGCGCCATGTCCAGTTGCCTCTCCCTCTTATCTGCATGGACTGGGGGGATTCTGCCGAACCGGTGTTCTGGGAAGGATTGTCTTTTGTCGCTTGGATCCAATAGGTCGCATTTATGTAGGTCTCTTTCGAGGAAATGGCTGCGTTGTTCTCTGTTTGGATGTACATGACAGGCAGTGTGCCGGATGGCTGGGCAGGGAATGTTCGAAAAGATATGGAAAGCAGCAGCAGGGAAATAAGTAAGGGTTTCTTCATGGTTGGCTCTTTGTATAGGTTGGATTAGTGTACCTTAATGGTACGCAAAGATAGAAGAAACAAACCGGATTGCAAGCAAAATCTGTGTTTTTTCTGCCGGATGTCCCGATCTGTATGCTGAGTTGCATGATTTTCCTGCTGAGCGATTTTGTGGTAATCTGCGACCTTGTAAGCAGGTATAGGCTCTGTTGTGGAAATATTTTTCTGGAAAAATACCCGATTGCTTGCATGCTGCGTGAAATTGTCGTATCTTTGCGGTCCGTTTGTTGGTCGGAATAACTGCGGAAATAGCTCAGTTGGTAGAGCACGACCTTGCCAAGGTCGGGGTCGCGGGTTCGAGTCCCGTTTTCCGCTCTCTTGTTTTCTTGGGATGCCGCGATGGTGGAATCGGTAGACACGAAGGACTTAAAATCCTTTGGTCAGAAATGACTGTGTGGGTTCAAGTCCCACTCGCGGTACTTTTCGGAGTTTTTTTGTAGAATCAGGCGGGGTGTGGAAGAATGGTTCTTCCCGCTCTTGGTGTGTCTGCCATGCTGGTATGGGAATCTGTGTCTCAAAATGTCATATTTGCATGTTTGGGGTCTGTGTTGTGTGTTCTTGATAAGCCGAATGGGTGTATATGGGTTCATTTGTTCATTGAAAAACACTTTTTTTGAAGCAAAAAGAAACTTTTTTGGCGGATTGGTGTACCAAATAATAATTAAATTGTATCTTTGCAGCGGGCAATTGTGTCTTTATGGGTTCTCTTTTGGGGGAGAATATGCCGGGAGAATGATTGCATAATGTTGATTGTATTGTATTTAAGTGTAGTTTGTATGAGGGAAATCTACTCGTATTTGTTGTGCTGTTCTATATGCTTCCTTTTCGGAGTCGTGCCTGCAATGGCACAATCGTCTCCCGTTACGGCTCTGCCGTATTTTTGCAGTTTCGAGGATGATGCGGAAAATGCAGGCTGGGTATTGAATCCTGGTAATTCCTCGATAATCAATAATCCGAAGTTTCTCAATAAATGGACTATAGGGACGGCGGCGAAAAGACAGGGCTATAAAGGACTGTATATTTGTCAAAACAATGATGCAACGGCTGCCATGTATGCGGAGAAAGCTTGCTTCACGTATGCTTATCGTGAGTTCCGTTTGCCTGCGGGAGACTATGATCTTGCCTTCTCGTGGCGTTGTTTGGGAGAGTTCAATGCGGATGAAATAACTGCTTATTGGATGCCTGTCTCTGTTCAGACAAACGGAGGTATGACAGCGTCAGAGCCGGGTGCGGTGCGTCCTTACAGGTTGCAGTTGTCAACAGGTGTAAAGGGAGACTCGTTGCGTGGCTCGTCAGCATGGAAATATGCCAACGGAACATTGCGGGTCACTAATGCCAATACTGCATATAAGTTGGTCTTCTTGTGGCGTAATAATGCCGATCGTACTTATAACCCGGGTGGTTGTATTGATAATGTGCAAATCGCAAAGAAGCCGTTGGCATCGGATTGCAATCAGATACCGAAAAACTTGTCGGTTGCCAATAGTGGAGGAACATTGCGGATTACTTGGGATGCCGTGCGAGGGAATACCTACGATGTCCTCTATTGGTTGGAAGGCGCGGGAACCGTTGATTCTGTTTCGGGATTGACGGCGAACTCTTGCTCAATTCCAATTGCCGATATGAATACGGGTCTCTATACGGTATGGGTCCGCTCTGTCTGCCCGGACGGAACAAATAGTTTGTATGCGGAATACTCGGGAATAAAGGTGGTGGGTAAAACATCACAAGTGGCAAGTGCATGCCCTGAAATATCGTTGACACCGACTTCCTTTACGCAGGAAGGTATGAAAGTGGTTGAATTGGCCTGCTCCGAAAGTGGTGACTATCTTCTTAAGGCAACTGCGGTCGGAAGCGGTGGCAGTATTGCTGGCTATATGGTCGAAGAAATTCCTTACGCGCCGCCTTTCCCGTTTAATGCAGGTACACCTTTCAAAAGTCCGACTGGAGAATGGAAAGATGATGAATGGAGCGAAATCGTGCAACTACCGTTCAGTTTCTGCTTTTTTGACGGTGTTTACCGCCAAGCCCAGGTGGGTGCCAACGGTATCATTACGTTTGATACTTCCCATGAACCTCGTGTCGGAGGTGGGTGCAAATGGGATTTGAAAGGGGAGCAGGATATTCCGAATCCGCAGTTCATTTACAAGAATAGTATTTTCGGTGTGTATGAAGATGCTCACATGAAGGAAGTGCAGAACGATGGAGGTATCTATTTTGGCGTGTTGGGTGAATATCCTTGCCGTACGTTTACGGCATCATGGTACAATGCACCATCCTTTTCGTGCTTGTGGCTTAAGAATACATATCAAATAGTGTTGTACGAAGGAACCAATGTGATTGATGTCTATGTAAAGCAGCGTCTTCGTTGTGACAGTTGGAACGAGGGTATTGGAATCATAGGTCTGATCAACTCCGATGGTTCGGATGGTGTGGCTGCTCCTGGACGAAATAGATCCGACCAATGGGAGGTGGAGGAGTCCGCTCCGGAGGCATGGCGTTTTATCCCGCTTACCACACCTGTGTACGACATAACTTGGTATCATGGCGAAGGTTTCGATGGTCCCGTGATAGGTAAAAATGATAGTATTTGGTTGACTCATTCGGGCAAGGCGCAAGATACCGTTACCGTACGTATGCAGTTCTCTGCCTGCAACGGCGATTATTTCGATTTGGCGGATACGGCTATCGTGCAATTTCCTGTTGTGGATAGTTTGCCTGTTGTCGAAGCAAATATCTGCGAGGGAGAAACCTATCAGGATAATTACATTAAGACGGATCAGATTGGTTACCATGAAGTGGTTCTGAAAAGTCATGCGGGATGTGATTCCTTGGTGTATCGGTTGCAACTCTCTGAATTGGAGACGATAAAAGACACGATAGATACAATGATTTGTTTTGGCGATACGTTGCATTGGGGAACATTTGCTTGCTCGAAAACCGGTACCTATACTTATAAGGAACGCTATAAACAAGGGTGTGATAGTTTGGTGCAGACAATCAATCTGACGGTTCTGCCCAAGATTAACTATACACTCACTGCTACGGATGCTTATAATGGCGTTAATTCAGGTAGTATTGTTTTGCAGATGCAGGATCCTGCCTACTACTATACACTCAATGGCGTACAGAATGCTCCCTTGACGGGGTTGTCTGCCGGAACCTATGAGGTGGTTGTTTATAACCAACTGGGTTGTGCTTCTGAAGCACGGATAGTGACAATCACTACGGAATGTCTTGAGGCGGATCTGTTGCTGCCCCTTGAGATGATTTGTGCCGATGCTCCCAATTTTGTAGTGCCTTTCAGCAAAACAGCGGGAAATGTCTCGTCGTATTCGCTTGTCTTCTCCGATGATGCCAAGAAAGCGGGGTTCAAAGACTTGTTGCAACAACAAGTCGGTTTGCAATACGGACAATCGGGTAATGTGGATATAATGGTTGGTCTGCCTGCGAATGTTCGGCCGGGATACTACGCTGCGGTACTCACTTTGCACGACCTTAATTGTGGAGATAAGCAGTACCCCTTTGACTTCAGCGTATTCTATCCTTCTTCGCTGATCGCGCAAAAGTGGGATGATGTGTTGGGGGTACTGAAAACGATGGGGTATAAGTATTCGGCATATCAATGGTTGAAGAACAATTTCCCGGTAGAGGGTGCAACCGGTTCCTATTATTATCTTGGTGAGGACGAAACGTTCCAACCGGGGGATATGTATCAGGTCCTCTTGACGCGTGTCGGAGAGAAGGTCGCTGTCCCGACGTGTCCGTTCTATCCCGTCACGAACTCATTATTACCTTCGAAACCTGTTGTGAAACAGGAGTCAACATCATTTACGGTGGAGGCTCCGGAAGTGCAGGAGGCGGTGGTGACGGTCTATAATGCAATGGGACTGATTGTGATGAAATCTGCAATGCAGAATGGTATCGTTTCTTTCCCTAAACCTGCTCAATCGGGTATCTACTTGATTGAAATACAACCGCAAAACGGAGACCCGAAATTGGCATTTCGGGTTATGATAACGAACTGATTTGAACAGCATGGGAAAACAACAGCGATAAGAGAAAACTAATATAACAATTTTATTCACTTAATTTATTAAGCCTATGAAAGGTTTCTATTCTTTGTTCACTGCAACGAAGTCTTGCGTGGCGATAGGGCTGTGCTTGCTGGTGCTTTCGCTACAGTCCTCTTTTGCGCAGGATTGCCCTGCCCCTACGGGGTTGTCAGTGACGAACTTGAGTTCCAATTCGGCTACCCTGCTGTGGACTCAGCCGAATGTAGGGGAACAGATGCAGTATGATTATGCTGTGTCGTCCAATCCGATTACGTCTGCCAGTTGGTCATCGCTTTCAGCCTCCGCAGCAGGAGTTGTGGCGTATGGTACGAAACAGGCGTTGGATGTAACGCAGTTGTCTTTGACGGATTTGCAACCGGGTACAATGTACTATGTATTGTTGCGCCAGAATTGCGAATGGGACTATAGCGGTTCTTCTTCGTTCCTGACTACAACATTCAGCACAATGTGCGATGCGGTGTCTTTGCCGATCGACACAATGAAGTTTGCTGCTGCCACATTCCCCGCTTGTTGGATGATGGGTGGAAACATCCTCCCCGTTCTGCAAAATTCGGTCCGCTATGGCTCGGATGGCTATGCTGTCAAGTTGCAAAACGCTACAGATGCTTCTTCCATGCTGTTCACGCCTGCACTGCAAGGGGCTTCTTCTGCTTCCGAATTGGTCTTTCGTGCTTATTCTCCGTCAGGCAGACAACGCTTTGTAGTTGGTATTGCACCTCTTGATGGGGATATAACAACCGACATTGTACCTCTCTATGAGGACTCTACAATTGCCGGTCAATGGATAGAGTTTGTTGTATCAGACAAGGATGGGTATTTCACCGATGGTTATGTCTATGTTATCTATGCGGAGCAGGGAAATCCGTCAACTTTCTATGTGGATGACATTCTTGTGCAGGAAGCATCTGCTTGTCGCCGTCCCTCTTCTCTCCAGGTAAGTAATGTTGGTGAAACATCGGCTACTTTCTCATGGAATGAAAATGGAACTGCCACGGCGTGGATTCTGGAATTTACTCCCGAAGGAGGTACGGCGTTCACGGTGGCTGCTGATTCTAATCCTTTTACATATACTTCATTGGAACAGAATACGGACTATACGGTACGTGTAAAAGCAAGTTGCGGTTCGGCAGAGAGCGATTATGCTGCCGTGAGCGTATCTCTCAAAACGGATTGTGGTGCACAACCCGTTCCTTTTGAGACGGATTTCGAGGGCTATAGTATAGGCTCTGTTCCCGATTGCTTTACAGTACATAAAGAAGGGAATAGTTCTGTAACAATAAAGTCGGATTATAAGAATGCTAATAGTAAGACGTTGACATTAAGAGAGTATAAGAATACAGATCCCGTATATGTGGTTTTGCCTCGTTTTGATGCTGATCTGAGAACGCTTCGGATGCGTTTTTCCTACCGGTATGAGAATGCTACTTATGGATGGGCTGAGGTAGGTTATATGACGGACAAGAGTGATGTGTCAACTTTTGTTGTATTGGATACATTGTATAGAACTGCCGACTATACGCAATATGCAATTCTCTTTGAGGAGGCTCCGCAAAGTGCGTATATTGCTGTTCGCTATGGGAATGTTGCAACCAGTTGTTATGATGTTATGATTGATAATCTGTATGTTGAGCCTGCTCCCACCTGCAAAGCGCCGACAGATCTGCGATTAAGTTCCATGGATGATACTTCCGCCACTTTTTCGTGGACACAGTCAACACCGGCACCCAAATGGGAAGTGGTTTGGACAAGAGGTACAGATACGGGGAAAGAGATAGTCACTTCTCCGTCTTTCACGATGTCAGGCTTGGAAGATGGTACATCCTATGCCGTAGGGCTTTGGGTCCGTGCTATCTGTCAGGAAGGAGATACCAGCGAGGTGACATCATCTTCGTTCTCTTTCAAGACAAGGTGTGCTGCTTTGCCGATACCGTTCTATGAGTCTTTCGATGCATTGTCTTCTGCAAAAATTCCGGAATGTTGGGACAATTCGTTGGATGCAGACATTACGCAACGGTGGTGGTCTTCCGGTGCAGGCTATAATGCCACGCGAGGAATGGCTTATTACGCTTCAGCATCGTCTTCTGGCTATGTGGGACAACGCTGTTTGCTGATGACTCCGATGTTGGAACTGACGGAGGCTTCACGTCTGTCTTTCCGCTTTTTGAATGCATATCCTTTGCAAGCCCGTTTCTCGGTGTGGGTGTATGCTGACGGAAATATGAATGTGGCGGATACGCTTGCATCTTCTTTGTCATCGTCTTCTTGGGAACAAAAGACTTTCGATCTCTCTGCCTATACAGGTAAGAGTATAATTGTAGTATTTGCTGCCACAACGTTGGGAGGAGAGACGGAGGGAAGTTCTGTCCTGCTGGATGATGTAGAGGTCTCTGCCTTGTCTGCTTGCCCCTCTCCCGAAAAAGCATGGGTAGCGGATGTTACTGCCACTTCGGCAAATATCTTTGTCAAAGGTGGTGAGGGTACTATCGTGGTGGAATATGGAGAAGGTTTGTCCGTTTCCGTACCTAAAACATCCGATACAACCATAGTCGCACTGACCGGCTTGCAACCGTCAACGGCATACTCTGCGATAGTTCATGCTGAATATGATGCGGAACATGTGTCTCGCACCTTGTCTCCCGTCTCATTTACAACGAATCAGATTCCTGTAGCCCTGCCTTATTCAACAACTGACTTTTCGGACTGGCTTCTCGTCAATGGTACGGAAGTTAACTATTGGAAAGTGGACAATGACTCTTTGTGCATCTTCAACGGCGATACGAATACGAAAGGGTATAAATTTAAGAAAGCGACCTCATCTGATAGCGAACCTGCTGTTACTTCCAATGTGTATGCGGTACGATCTTTTGTAGTGGACGAAGACGGATCCTATTCTGTTCAATTCAAGTGGAGAGCAGGCGGAGAGAGTACATACGATTTCTTGTGGGCACTTGTTGTCCCTGCTTCAGAAACAATAGAGGCGGGACGTAATATAAAGAGTACAATCCCTGCAGGTTGGATAAAGTTGGGTAAGAGTGGAGAATACTTGAATCTGAAGACAAGTCTGCAGGATTTTGAGTATGATGTCAATTTGTCCGCAGGTGATTACAAGTTGTTGCTGTATTGGTGCAATGATTATAGCGGCGGTACGCAACCGGGTGCTATTGTGTCGGATTTGTCGATCCGGAAATTGAGTTGTGCTTATCCGGCTGTTCCTGCAGTGATAGCCTTGTCTTACGATTCTGTTGCCTTGTCATGGAACTCTACGGGGGCAGATTCTTACGATGTGAAAGTATTTGAAGGCACAACGCTTCCCGATGATATTGAAACCACTTCTGCTGCATTTGATAGTGTCGGACTTACGGCAACAAATGTTGTATTCAAAGGAATGTCGCCACAGACGGACTATATTGCCGTTGTCCGTGCTGATTGTGGTTCTGGTGGCAAATCCAAGTGGTCTGAATTGCGTTCTTTCAAGACTCTTTGTGCACCCGAACTTCTGCCTTACACCGATGGCTTTGAGGCAGACAATACATTGTATGATTGTTGGACGGTCAATAAGTCGGAGAATGGATACTTTGATAAGAATACATCCACGTTCCATACGGGTAATACCTCCGTTTACGGTCACAAGGCAACATTCACATCCATGGCTCTGGCTTTCCCGGAGGGGAAAAACTTGTCCGACTATCTTATCACGGGTTTTGCAAAACCATATGCTGATAATGTTTCGTTCTCCATTGGTATTCAGAAATCAATTACAGACGCAACAACCTATCAACAGGTCACAACGGTTACTTTGTCTGATTCTAAATCATGGACAGAGTTCACTGCTTCATTTGCACCTCTGGCAAGTTTGCCGGATGCAGCGGACTATAAGTATGTGGTCATCGACTTGAATTCAGAGACGAATATCTATATCGATGATATAAGCATTGAAGATATTCCTTCCTGTCCGAGACCGTCTGTCGTAACGGTTCCGGAGGTTACGGAGAACTCGGCGGTCGTTGATTGGACTCCCATGGGAACAGAAACAAAATGGGAAGTCGCTGTCTTCAACGGAACAGACGTGTATAAGAAAGAAATTGTAACTGCACACCCGCATACAGTGACGGATTTGCAGAGTTCTACCTCTTATGTGGCTCAGGTTCGTGCGATATGTGCAGAGGAAGACACAAGTGCCGTGAGAGATTGTTCTTTCAAGACGCTATGCACGGCAATGGCTTTGCCTTATATGGAAGATTTCAATTCTCTGACATCTGGTATTCCTGACTGCTGGAACAATGAACAGGGTACCACTACCGATGCGACCTATCGCTGGAACTATTCTGCCAAGGGCTATAGCAATACTGCTTGTATCTGTTTCAACAGTTTTAGTAATCCAAGCGGGAATACCAATTTCTTGACGACGGCACCGGTTAAAATAACCGAAGCGGCTCAACTCTCTTTCGTTTACAAGAAACAAACCGGTTCTACTCTGGATGTTTACTTGTCTTTGGACGGGGGACTGACGATGGCAGATACTCTGGCTGAAAAGATACCGGGTGAGGGTATAGGCTATCCGGGTTGGAAAGATACGGTTCTCTACCTTGATTCCCGCTTTGTCGGTTCCACCGTTTCGATTGTCTTTAAGGGAACTTCTAACTGGGGTAGTTCAGATGCTTATATTTACTTGGACAATGTAGTGATAGAGGCTGTTCCTTTGTGTAGTTTGTCCAAGACTTTCAAGGCAGAAGTTATAGAGATCTTCTCTGATACGGCTAAATTGGTCGTTTCCGATGAAATGCAGGAGCAACTGCATTGGGAGTATGTCATCGTGAAGGGTGACAAGAAAGTTACGGAGGCTACACCCATATCTGCCGATAACGATACTATTGTACTCAGGGGATTGGAACCCAGTACAAAATACAATGTGTATATCCGTCATTATTGTGATGAGGAGAATGTATCCCCTTGGACTACTTCCATTCCTTTCACAACGACCTGTATTGCGGGAGAACTTCCTCTGACAGAGGACTTCAACTCTCTTACATCTGGTATTCCCGATTGTTGGAACAATGAACAGGGTACCACTACCAATGCGACCTATCGTTGGAACTATTATGCCACGGGCTACAATAACACGGCATGTATACGTTTCGATAGTAAAGACAATTCAAACGGAAACACCAATTTCCTTGAGTTACCACCGATTGAATTGTCCAAGAAAGCAAGAATCTCTTTCTCTTATAAGAAGAAGTCGGGTTCACGGTTGGATATATACCTCTCTTTGGATGCAGGGGTGACTTTTGCAGACACGCTGGCAGAAAATTTGTCCTCTACCAATGAACAGTGGAAGACCGTACTCTACGGTATAGAAGAACGCTTTGTCGGTTCCACGGTCACAATCGTTTTCAAAGCAACTTCGGATTATGGTTATGGAGATGATTACATCTATTTGGATAATGTAGTGGTGGAGGCTGTCCCTGACTGTGATGTCCCAAAAAGTGTAAATATTGTAGGGCGTGAAAGGACTGCTGTTACTTTCGCTGTTCAGCGTAATGACGATCAGACAGGTTGCACGTATGAGTATGCAGTTGTGACTGCAGGGGGAGATATTGATGCAGCAACTGTAACGGCTTGCTTGGCGGATACGGTAACTATCTCTTCCCTCACACCTCAAACGGATTACCTGCTTTATGTACGCACGGTATGTGCCGAGGACAAATACTCCGTATGGTCAGAGCCCGTAAATTTCTCTACGCTGTGCAACGCATTGGATTTACCATATACCGAAGACTTCGGTACGACTTCGATAACGAGGTATGATGAGGTAACGATGCCTTCCTGCTGGTTGGCATATAACTGGGTGAAGAATGTAACTTCTCAGAATGAAACTTCACAATCGTACGCAAGAGTAGCAAGTACCGACACTTATTATGCCAATTATGGCAATTCGGGGAACTACTTGTACTTTATGGCGTACGGATATGGGGCAAGAAGACCTATCTATGCCGTGCTTCCGGAATTTACAACGTCTCTCGACCAAATTGAGATATCGTTTACCACCAAGTTCGAGGGTGTGAGGTATGACTCGTTGGTATTGGGCTATCTGACCGATGTAACAGACAGTGCTTCGTTTGTGGCACTGGTTGCAGTGCCCAATGCGACCTCTTTGGTTGACCATACTTTCGCTTTAGGTGATTATGCCGCACCTGCCGTCACTGCACCTTTGGCTTTCCGCTATGTTGCAACGAGCGGCAACTATCGTGTGGGAGTTGATGATATCAGCGTGAGAGTACTGACTCATCCCACAGGACTGAAAGCGACCGATGTTACTCATGAGAGCGCAACAATCCGTTGGACGCCATTCCGCACTGCACCCGTTTACGAAACGTTGCTAATTCGTGATACCGACACCATAAAACATCGTGTTACCGGAACGTCAGAATCATTGACAGAACTTCTTCCGATGACGGAGTACAGTTATAAAGTCCGTGCTATTATTGCAGAAGGCGATACAAGCGCTTGGTCGAAAGAGTTCACCTTTGCGACCAGACAACCGGTGGCGGCACTTCCATACTTGTGCGATTTTGAGAACGATACGGAGAATGCTCTCTGGCAGGCGATAAATGGCAGTACAAACAAGTGGTGTATTGATACGGCGGCTGTCAAAGACGGAGTGAAGGGTTTGTATATTTCCAATGACGGAGGCAAGACCAATGCCTATTCCAGCACTTATTCAACGACATTTGTTTCCTATGCTTTCAGACGTTTCGACTTCAACCAAAGCGACTATTTGATTTCTTTCAATTGGAGAGCCAATGGCGAGCGTAATTCTGCGGGTACTGCTTATTATGATTACCTCGCGGTATTTTTAGTTCCTGAAAGCGAGCAACTAACCGCTGACAGTTATGCATCGTCTTCTGTGACAGTTGCTCCCCAGAATTGGATCCCGGTAAAGAATGGTGATATTATTCCCTATACATTGGCTACCGATTGGCAATTAACTCAAGAGGTTGTTTCTGTGCCGGAACAAGGCAAATATAACCTTGTATTCATGTGGAAAAATGATGGTTCGACCAACAACAATCCGCCGGCAGCCATTGACAATATCTCGGTCAGAGAAGTCAGTTGTATGCCTGTATCCGGTTTGTCGATGACGGCATTGTATAGCACAAGTGCCAACTTCAAGTGGAACAAGAACAGTTCTGAGACTTACCAAGTGATATGCTTGCCGGAAGGAGTGGCTATGGACGATGCTCTTACCGGTTCATTGTCCACAATCACCGACAGTGTGCTGACATTGGATACATTGCAGATGGTAACATCTTACACACTTTATGTCCGTTCCGTTTGCGGTGAGGACGGGGTGTCAGACTGGATAAAATTGTCGTTCAAGACACCGGATGCTGCGAAGGATCTTCCGTATAGCACAGGTTTTGAAGAAGGACAGGACCAGAACTGGACTCTCTTGCAAAACAATGCGACCAACAAATGGTATGTAGGCGAAGCAGGATTCAAGGACGGCGTACGGGGACTATATATTTCAGCAGACGGCGGTACAAACAACACTTACAAGAAAGCCGATGACAGAGTGTATGCCGTGCGTTCATTCAATGTACTGACAGCCGGTGAATATACATTTGATTTTGATTACAAGTGCGAGGGTGATTACAGTTTCTATTATGACAATGATTGGGATGAGTATATATATACTCCAATTGCATACTTGAATGCATACCTTGTACCTTCTACGGAAAAAATAACAGCAGGTGAAGACGCTAACTCGAAATGGACTTCTTTGGAGACAGAATTGTATTCACCAGAAACAGAAACTGTGACATGGAAACATTCTACGAAGACTGTGTATATAGGTACTCCTGGTGTTTATTCCCTCGCATTCCAATGGTATAGCAAGAGTAGTTACAGTGCGACCTCAGGAAATGGCGGTGCTGCGGTGGATAATGTAGCAATTCAGCAAGTACTATGTACCTCGTTACAAAACCAGCCGACGGTAAGCCACATCGGCTCCAATTCTGCGACACTTTCGTGGGAGCGTGAGTCTGACGGCGTGCAAATCCGTTTGGGAACATCACGTGATATTGCCACAACGGGTACGGCTCTGTTGGATACCATTGTTACTTTGAGTACCGATTGTCCTCTCAAGGGCTTGGAAACCACCACTGAATACTATGTGGCAGTACGTTCCGTATGTCAATCGGGTGAGACCTTTGAGTATTCTCCGGCGTGGAAAACTATCAGTTTCAAGACGTCTTGTGAGGTCTTAAAACTTCCTTACAGTGAAGAATTCGAAAATGATGTCAAGTATGATGCATGTTGGAACTTGTATAAGACTCTGTTCACAGGAACAGAGATGCAGGCATTGCCGAGTACAACCTACAATGCATGGATGCAAACTACAACCGGATACGGTATTCCTGGTAATCACATGAAACTGAATATCTTTGGTACGGATCGTAGGGATTGGTTGGTTACTCCGTCTATCTACATAGACAATGCAGATGCCAAACTGATGTTCGATATAGCACTTACCAAATATGGCAACTCAATTCCTATAGTGGATGCGACGGCACAAGCGGATGACCGGTTCATTGTGTTTGTTTCTTCTGACAACGGGAATACCTGGTCTCTGAGCAATGCACGTGAGTGGAACAATACAGGGTCGGAGTATGTGTATAACAATATACCCAATACTGCGACTACGGTTACCATGCCTCTTGCCGACTATGCAGGTGATACAATCCGAATCGCTTTCTACGGAGAGTCAACCGTTGGAAGTTCCGGAACAGAGGACAATGATTTGCATATCGGCAATCTGCAGATTTTCAGCGGAAGTGTTGAAGAAGTGAGAGATACCATTTGTCCGAACACTGACTATATGGAGCATGGGTTCACGATATTGAAGGAAAAACTGACACCGGGTATGGAGTACAATTATTCCCAATTCAATACTGTGGATGGCGTGACAACGCTTTACAACCTGTCGTTGTATGTGCTTCCGGAAGCCAAGACAGAGATTCGTGATACTGTATGTGCCAATACTCCTTATGAGAAGTACGGTTTCCAGATTGCACATCCGCAAACACGTACCTATACACTCTCGGAAGGAGCATTGCAGACCGCCTATGGCTGCGATAGTCTGGTTGTCTTGCACCTCTTCGTGCCGGAAACACAGTTCAGCCAACAACTCACGATCTGTGAAACAGAAACTCCTTATACTTTCGGAGAACTCTCACTGACAGAATCCGGTGTCTATACACAGACATTGCAGGGCTCTCTCTGTGATAGCATTGTGACACTGGATTTGACGGTGCTTCCTACAAGGACCGAGATTACCAAGACCATCTGCGAAGGAGGGTCATTCTCTGTCGGAACAGAATCGTTCTCTACGCAGGGAGATCACGAAATTACATTGAAGAATGTATTGGGTTGTGATAGTACCGTCCTCTTGCATCTCACGGTACAAGGTACGGAAGGAGCCGCTTATACGGGTTATGTATGTAAGGGCGGTAAGTATTACGATGACAACTTCGCAGATCTGACGGTAGCGGGTACTTATAAACGTACATTGACTTCATCGCTGGGTTGTGATAGTATTGTCCGCCTTGATTTGGTAGTGCTTGAACCAATCACTGAGTCAGTTCAGGAAACTATCTGTAATGGTGATATCTATACCTTCGATGGTAAAGATCTTGTTTCTGCAGGCACTTATACAGGTAACTTTACTTCCGTATATGGTTGTGATAGTATTGTGACTTTGCAACTCTCTGTCTTGCCCACGCCGGAAGTCTCGCAAGAACTGACACTGACGACAACCCAGTTGCCTTACACATTTGCTACAACGTCTGATTCCACCTACATCATTGATGTTATGCCGGAGGGAACCTACTGGCCGGAAATCGTGTTGGCAAATGCCGCAGAAAATGGCTGTGATAGTATTGTCAATCTTACGTTGCACATCAAGTTGCCGGAGTCTCTTGACTATGTAAGTGAAGGAAGATTGGATATTGTTCCTAATATCATCGATCGGGAGGGAACCGTATTCATCCGTAATACCTTCACGGCAACCGGCAAAGAAAGCGTAACGGTGGAATTGTTTGATGCTGTGGGTCGTCGTGTGAGTCTGCAAACCTTGTCTGGAAAGGATATGATGGTAGAAGGCTTCCATAATAGCGGTATGTACTTGCTGCGTGTGACAGATGCGGATAAGCGTACATTCATCGGCCAGGTAATTGTAAGATGATGACAGCATGATATTATTGGTGGCATATTGCCACTGTTCAACAGAGCAGGCTGCCCGATTGGGCAGCCTGCTCTGTTTTTGTTCACTTCGTCGTCCGCGGGGCGTAATTTCGTTATAGTGTTTGTTTCTTTCTTGGAATATACCTACCTTTGCGATGATATCTGCATGCTCTCGTAAAAGATGGTTTCGGAACAGCATCTGTGCAATGTTGTTTCTTGTCAAAAAATTACAACACTATGAAAAAGAAGAATCTTAGAAGTAGTCGTCCTCGACTCACCGAACTCGTTGAAGCCGTTCAACAGGAGTTTATCAATCATCCTGATACCTTGTATACCATAAAGAAGATTGCTAATTGTGTCGGCGTAAAGACTGTGCGGGAACAATTGGCAGTGAGAGAGATTCTCAACAACTTGGTTAATTTTGATTTTCTCAATAAAACCGAGTTCGGGTTGTTTTGCTTGAAGAAAAGCAGTTCCGATTCGGGTGATGTCTACGAAAAAGATACGTTTGTCGGAAAACTGGAAATTGCGGAGAAAGGGGGATATGTGGTCGTAAGGAGCCCGCTTTTCAAAGGGGATATCTTTATTCCTAAAGCGAACTTGCATGATGCCAGGGATGGGCAGAAAGTCATAGTGAAATTGCATCGTTGGAGACATGGTAGCAATACGCCCGAAGGCGAAGTGATAGATATACTCGGAGATAGTGGCGATAATAATACGGAAATGCATGCAATCCTTGCAGAGTTCGATCTTCCTTATTCTTATCCTGCAGCGATGGAAGAAGAAGCCGGTCGCATTCCGGATGAGATAACTGCAAAAGACTTGGAGAATCGTCGGGATATGCGGGATGTCTGTACATTCACCATCGATCCTCGCGATGCAAAAGACTTTGATGATGCACTCTCCGTCCGGCAGATAAAAACCGGCGAGTCCGCAGAAAACGATATTGTCTTTTATGAAGTCGGTGTACATATTGCCGATGTCTCTCATTATGTAAAACCGGGTTCTGATATCGACAAAGAGGCGTATGAACGTGCAACTTCTGTTTATTTGGTCGATAGAACCGTTCCCATGCTTCCTGAGCATTTGTGTAATATGCTGTGTTCGTTGCGCCCCGATGAAGATAAATTGGCATATTCTGTCATATTCCGTATGGACGGCAAGGCGCATGTGTTGGGCTATGAGATTTGTCATTCGGTTATTCGGAGCAACCGCCGGTTTACTTACGAGGAAGCACAAACTCGTATCGAAACAGGACAGGGAGATTATGCGGTGGAGATTAATACACTGAATAAGTTGGCGCAAATCTTGCGCAGACATCGTTTTGAACAAGGCGCCATTGCTTTCGATCGGGAAGAAGTGCGTTTTGAGATTGATGAGCAGGGAAAACCCGTATCGGTTTACTTCAAGGAAATGAAGGAATCTAATCAACTTGTGGAAGAGTTTATGTTGCTTGCCAATAAAACGGTCGCACAATATATTGGAAAGCCTCAAAACGGCGGAAAAACACGCTCTAGACAGCCCAAGAGTTTTGTCTATCGTGTACACGATCTCCCCGATCAGGAACGAATCCGTGATTTCTCGCAATTTATCAAGCGTTTTGGTTATAACCTGAAGACATCCGGCTCGCAAGGAACAACTTCTAAGAATATAAACAAACTGCTTTCGCAGGTACGTGGTACGGCGGAACAGAATCTTATAGAAACTTTGGCGGTACGTAGTATGGCGAAGGCGGTCTATTCCACCGATAACATCGGACATTATGGGTTGGCGTTCCCTTATTATACGCACTTCACATCGCCCATCCGGCGCTACCCTGACCTGATGGTGCATCGCCTTCTCGATCGGTATATAAAGGGGGGAACATCTGTCAATAAGGGGGAATTGGAGGATAAATGCCGGCACTGCTCTGCCAAAGAGCAGTTGGCGGCAAGTGCCGAGAGAGCAAGTATTAAATATAAGCAGGTGGAGTTCTTGTCCGATCGTATTGGGGAAGAATTTGTTGGCATCATCTCTGGCGTAACGGAGTGGGGCATTTATGTGGAGATTGAAGAGAATAAATGCGAGGGTATGGTATCTATCAGACATTTGGATAGAGACGACTATTTTGTCTTCAATGAGAAAGAGTATTGTATCGAGGGCGTCCATTCCGGCAAACGCTATCAGTTGGGCGACCAAATCAGGGTGCGTGTGGCTCATGCTGATTTGCAACGTCGGCAACTCGATTTCTCCCTTGTCAGGGAAGAGGTGAACTGAAAACCGTTTGTCTATTGGGGAAAATGTTGTACCTTTGTGGTCTAATGAAAAAACACATGTTCATTCGCAGACGGTTGTTGTGCCTTTTTGTAGGTATTCTTTGTCTCTCTCCTCTTGGGGCGGAAGTGCAAATGGTCTTGCTGTCGGGGCAAACGATAGTTGGAGATATCTTGTTCGAGAATGAAGATGTGGTTATTCTGAAAACGGATGATGGGGCGCGTTATCAGTACTTGCGTAAGGATATTGCTTCTGTTTCCCGGATAATGGTACAGTCGCAAGACACGTTGGCGCAGGTCCGTTCGGTAAAAAAAGTCGGTTTGGCGTTGCAGGTGATGGGAGGTGTGGCTGTTCTTCCTCGGCAAACGGTGGGGGGCTTTGTTGCTGCCGATTTGAAATTAGGGGCATGTAATCTGTTGGGGCGGGGCATATTTCTCGGAGGCGCGGTGGGTTACCATGCTTTTCTGCTGAATGGGGAGAATATCGGCTTCATTCCCTTGCAAATCTGTACGGAAATCCCTTTCTTGCAAGGAAAACATGCGCCTTATGCAGGATTGGGGGTAGGGTATGGATTTGCTGTTGCCAAATCATATCATGGAGGAGCCTTCTGTAATGCTGAATTGGGATGGCGTTGTCAATTGAAGCCCAATATGGTTTTGTCGCTTTCCTGTTACAGCGAATTTCAGCAAGGGGTATTTCCTGTCTCTGAAAATATCAACGGTATGGATTATACCAGAAAGACTGTCTTGGGCATTTGTAATGTCGGCGCAAAGTTTGGCGTTGGATTTTAGTTGTTGCAATGTGTGCAAGGAAACGATATACCGCAAAGAAAGCCTTACGCAAGAATCGTATTTCCATTTTGCTGAACGATAGTGAGATGCGTGCCCTCGCGAATTATTGCCAACGGTATAAAATAACCAACCGTTCGCAGGCAATCCGGCAACTTCTTATCAAGAATATCCTTCAGCGTTTCGATAACGATACTCCCACTCTTTTCGACTGATTCTCTGTCTGATGGAGAAGAATGTGTAAATTGGAACACTACGTGATTTACTTTCCCTTTCTGTTAGTCATTTACTTCCGTTCGTTGGAGCCGGCTGTGTCTGTCTGTTTTATTTCAGAAGTACTATTGCAGCCAAAACACATTTAAGAAGGGAGAACGGCGAACAATGGCTGCCCAAATGTATTGGGCAACCTTAATCCATATTGAGCCCCTCCCTTGGAGGGGTTGGGGAGGTCATTTCGCGCTTTTGCGTCTGTTGCAGTCGCGGCAGAGCATCTGGCAGTTCTCCGCCACCGTCCGTCCGCCTTCCACCCACGGCGTGATATGGTCGGCTTCCATCTGCTCTATCTCGAAATGCTTCCCACACAGCGGGCAAATACCGCCCTGACGCTCATAGACCTCCCGCTTGGTGTTGTCGTCAAAAGCACGGATACCGAGGTGTCGGATATCGTGGTCGAATACGTACTCGAAGATACCCGATTTCTTCTGCACATCCGAGTCCCGCATCAGCCGCGCCACCTCGTCCCCTATCGTCGTGGCGGTGAGTGCAGTGTCTTTGTAGCGATTGTACAATAACCCCCATTCCACCGCCTTCATCTCTTTCTTGTAGAGTTTCTTGAAATGCACCTGCACCCAGTGAATCACATTCTGGAAATACTGCCACAGTTCGTCGGCATCGCTGTCGTTCTGATGCTGCGCCATATACTGCTCAATCGTCAGACCCTGCGCATCGCCTATCCACCGCAGCGCGGTCTCGAAATAGTCCTGCCGTATCGGCGAACCCGTCAAATAGTCCGAACCAATCTTGTATGCCACGCAGCCCGACTTGGAGAAACGCCGCTTGGCTTGTGTAGTCCATTGCCCCGTGTAGATGGCGTTGCGTATCTCCTGTTCGGTCAGTTTCTCACCGGCAATGTTGATGGTCTGAAA
>JBNMIS010000026.1:0-24362 GCA_050873385.1 Bacteroidales bacterium
TGGCATCCTGCGGGACGACCTACAAGTATGTACAAGTTTGTACGGCTAAATCCATTGACAATGCAACTGCCGCTCAAAACACGGGAGAGGGGTTGTTGTACGAGAATGAAGATTGTATTGTAAAATATAACCTTTGGAGTAATGGTGGGGACGCAGGTTTTGTATTTTATAACAAAACAAACAAAGTCATTCATATTGACCTGAGTCAGACATTCTTAATGAAAAACGGGGTGGCATATGATTACTATACTCCGCAAACCATCACCCAGACAAGCAGTAGCAGTGTTGGCGTTGCCACATCTTCCACGTATGCAGAGGCGTATTCTGCGGCGGGACATGCTGCTGTTGGCGCGAAAGTAGGGGTAGCGGCTACTGATGGTAATGTAGCCGTCGGTGCAAGTAAATCTGCTGCCGTCGGTGCATCTTGGGGTGCTGCAATATTCGGAAGCCTAACGGCAACTAATACGGCAAGTTATGGTTCTGCAACGAGTGTTGCAACCACTCAACAACCGATTTTATCTATTCCTCCCAAATCTTCCAAAGTAGTATCTGGGTATGCTATTTCAAAAGGATTATTACTTGACTGCGATTTGAACAAATACCCCGCTAATTCTGCAAAATTAACATTCGAAGCAGATAATTCACCTCTGACATTTGCCAACTATATTACCTATTCCGTTGGAGAAGAACAAGAAAATAAAGTGATTGAAAACAAATTCTATATTGCAGAGGTTGCCAATTATGCAGAACCCTATATTTTGAAATATGCAGAGCGGGCAAAGACGTGCGACAATGTTTTGTCGCCAGAAGAAAAACAGCAACAGAAATACGCACCGCAAGTATATGATGCCTATATCAATGTAACAGGAGAAAATAACTTTTATACCACTTATTCCGTTTATAGTCAGAGCAAATTATACACGGAACCGAGGGGAGCAAAACGCTATATGTGGAATTATAACTACAAAGGCTATTTGGCATATTGATGAATTTGGGCATAAGTATTGATAGGACATATATCCTGACCTAATTAAATACCATAATCCACCTAAACGATTGATGGAGTGTATTATTCAATAACGATGCATTTTTTTATTGGACAGTACACTTATCTCTGTCTATTTTACAATTTTTTTGTTTGTGAGTTCCATGCAACTTGTCCGTAGGATATCGGTTGCAGGTTCTCCGCTAATAGCCGTCAATAGGTCGTTAATACTATTTTAATCCACTGATATAATGCCAGACGGGGCAGACCTGCGGACTCACGTACGATTTCCATTGGTCAATACCGCTAGATGACTTAATGATAGACGCTCCAGTTGATCGAGAAGTCCCATGAATTCAAGGAATTGGTAGATGAGAGGGTTGGGCGAATAGGATGAATCAGATATATTAGATTAGACGAATTAGACAGATTGGACAAATAAGTCGAATTATTTACGATTGGACGATTTCAATGTACGATGTTGTAGAATACATACGCTGATTATCCAAAGAAAGTGTTTTTTTATTGCGGTAAGGCTGCAGAAATGATATATTTTTTCTATCTTTGCGCGGAAGTGTAGTTGTGTAAAGACAGTATGAGCATAGAAACTCCAAACCAGGAACAGAAACCTGTTGTATATAATCCTTTTCCCCATGCCATGCGTTGGGGACTCGTTTTGGGAGCCTGTTTAACAGTGAACTTTTTCATGTCGGTATCGGGCAATGCGGTATTATCGTTGCTTACCTGGGTGTTGGACATAGGTATATTGTACTTGGTATATCGCATCGTGTGCAACTACAGAGACAAAGAGTGCGGAGGGCAGATGAGATACTTTCAGGTGTTTTCATACATATTGTTGCTGTTCTTTTTCGCTTCGCTGGTGGCAAGTGCGGTTAAATATGTGTATCTGCAGTTTCTGGCTCCGGATTATTTGACGTCGCTTTACAATCAAGTAATGCTATTGCTGGAGGAGATGAATGTGAATCTTCCTGCAGGCTTTTCGGACCAGTTCCGAGTGCTGATGCAGCCGATACAATATGCAATGCAAAGCATAACGACAGAGTGCTTGTTGGGAGGTTTTATCGGTATAATATACGGTTTTATTGTCCGCCGTACGAAACAAGGAATGTAAAAGAGAAGACATGATGGATATATCTATAGTGGTTCCCTTGTACAATGAGGCAGAATCGTTGCCCAAGTTGCAAGAATGGATAGAGCGTGTGATGACAGAAAACGGGTTCTCGTATGAGGTTATTTATGTGGATGACGGTTCTACGGACGATTCGTGGGAAGTGATTGAACAATTGGCAAGGGAAAATGCTTCCGTTCACAGCATCAAGTTTATGCACAATTACGGGAAGTCGGCTGCTTTATATTGCGGATTCCGCCGCGCCGAAGGAAATGTCGTCATAACCATGGATGCGGACTTGCAGGATTCACCGGACGAAATACCCGGTCTATACAAAATGATTACCGAGGAGCATTATGACCTGGTGAGCGGCTGGAAGAAGAAACGCTATGACAACAAGTTGACAAAGAACCTGCCCTCGAAACTATTCAATGCCACTGCCAGAAAGGTTACCGGTATTCCGCTGCATGACATGAACTGCGGGCTGAAGGCTTACAGGAAAGAGGTGGTGAAGAATATAGAAGTGTTCTCCGAAATGCACCGCTATATTCCCTATTTGGCAAAGACGGCAGGTTTTACGAAGATAGGAGAAAAGGTGGTCCAGCACCGCAAGCGCGAATTCGGGAGCAGCAAGTTCGGTCTGAACCGTTTCGTGAACGGTTATCTGGACTTGATGACCCTTTGGTTTCTTACCAAGTTCGGCAAGCAACCCATGCATTTCTTCGGACTGATAGGAACGTTGATGTTCTTGATAGGTCTGATTGCCATTATCGTGGTGGGCGTGAAGAAGATAGTAGCCCTTGTGCACCATATACCTGCCATATTGGTAACGGACAGCCCTTATTTCTACCTGTCGATACTGGCTATGATACTGGGTATGATGCTATTTCTTGCAGGATTCCTTGCAGAATTGGTTCTACGCAACTCGCAGGAAAGGAATAATTATCTTATCGAAAAGCAGATTTGAGAGCGACCGTCACAAGAATTCGTACAGGGAGGGCAGACATGACAAAATCTGCCATGCTGCGTGCTTGATTTTGCGAAACAGGTAACAATTTGACGGGAAGGTCATACGGATTCAGATAAGATGTTGCGCATAGCAAACTACATAAGGCACTCGCAATTACTGAAAAACATCGCCCGTTTGCTCTCTGCCAATGTGCTGGCGCAGGTGATAGGGCTTGTGGTGTACCCTATTCTCACGCGCATGTACGCGCCCGATGATTTCGGGTTGCTGAACCTGTTTCTGAGCATCGGCGGCGTGCTGGTGATACTGGCAACGGCGGAATATCAGTACGCGATAGTGCTGCCCAAAAAGGACGAAAAGGCGCGGGCAGTGGTGCATGTGGGGCTGATGGTGCTGGCGGGAGTGGTGGCATTGACGGCGGTGTCGGTGGCGTTTTCGGTGCCGATAGCGCGCGTGTTCAAGTCGCCCGACCTTGCCCGATACTATTGGCTGATGCCGATAATGGTGCTGGTTCTCGGATTGTGGAACTTGCTGAACTACTGGTATATACGTCGCGATGCATACACTCGCATCAGCGGCTATCAGATGTCGCAGAGCGTGTTGGGAGCAGGCAGCAAGATGGGGCTCGGTGCATGCGGATTTTTGAGGGGAGGGTTGATAGTGTCGATGGTGGCGGCTCCGCTTATTTCGCTGATAATCAGCGTGTCATTGGCATGGAAGAAGCATATCCGTCCGCTGTTGGGCGGTGTGGACAAGGCGATATGCAGGGAGGTGGCAAGGACGTACAAGAACTTTCCTGTGTATTCGCTGCCGCGCAGTTTCGTGAATATGCTGGCGGGGCAGTTGCCGGTGTTGCTGCTCACTCCTGCTTTCGGAGCGCGTGAGGTGGGGTTCTGGAGTATGGCGATACTGCTGGGATTCTCGCCAATCAGTATGCTTACACGGGCAATGTACCAATCACTATATCAGACAATTACGGTGCGCGTCAACGGCAATGTGGCGATAGGTGGCACATTCCGGCGGTTTACGATGATGACGTTAGCGGCGGTGGTGCCTGCGTTTGCGGTGCTGTATTGGTTTCTGCCGCAGTTGGCGCAGTGGTTCTTGGGCGCAGAATGGGACGTGACGGGCGAGTATATCCGCTGGATGTTGCCGTGGCTGTGCATTAGCCTGCTGACGGCAAGTACCGGTTTTCTGGCGGACATATTCTTCAAGCAGCGGACAGGGCTGCTGTTTGAGGTGCTGATGGCTGTGCTGAGAACGGTGGGAGTGGTGGCAGGTCTGCTGACGGATAGTTTTGCGGTGGCGGTGGCAGGGTACTCGATAGGCAGTGCTGTTGCCGTGCTGGCGCAGTACGTGTGGCTGATGACGTTGGTCAGGCGTTATGACCGAACCTTGCAAGCAGGCGGTGCATAAGGCGTCGGGCTTGGGCGGCTCGGAAGGCGAACCAGTGCCGTGTGAGGAAAGGGATGCGCTGCTGCCATGCAGTGCGCGGCAACGTGATGGGGTATTGCCCCTGCGGGTGCTGCCAATAGTAGTGGTATTTAGGCACGTAGTTGTTGCAGATATTGCTGCTGTGGACGATTTCGCACCACATATCGGCGCTACCAATTGAGCGCAGGGACGAGGGGGAGACCTTGGTGTGGTCTATCCCCAAGCAGGTGCGGATGTGGTGTTTGTCCTCAAGGAAAGTGAGGAAATGGTTGCTGGTGAAGCCTATCTTGAAGGCGATATTTGCATCTGCAAAGTATTGTACGCCAATGGGATAGGTAAGAATCCGGTTTGCTGGTGCGTGCTGCTCCATATAACAATGCAGGTTTTCCACCGCATTGGTCGCAAGCATATCATCGTTGTCTAATCGCGTGGAGAGGAGCCACTCGTAACCTTTGCCGTATTGTTCGCCAATCTGCCGATAGAGGACATTGAAATCGTCATAGTATGGGCAGAATAGCACCTCTATCTGTGGCAAGATATTTGGGTAAGACAATAGTCTTTTACGCTGTATATCAGGCGTATGCTCGTCTGCCAGCAATAACCAAGTAAAATCACGACAAGTCTGCTGTAGCATTGAAGGCAGACAGTACTTCTCGAAGAGAGCAAGGCGGTTATCCAACCAACAAGGCTGGATATGCAGTGTGCTATCTGGGTCGTACTGCAGATTGAAGCGTGTGAGGATGATGTGGCGGTATTGCATGGCGTATGGGTTACTATTGTCTGCTGTATTCATGGTATATATTAACAAGGAATTTTCCCACGGTATCATACTTGTAGGCTTCGCCGTAGGGGCGGATAGTACTCTCGGGATAGTCTTGCAGGTGGTCGAGCATATAGAGAATGGCATTCGTGAGGGCGGGTTCGTCTTCGGTAGGAACAAGGATACCGCAGTCGGTATTTACCATTTCTGGTATGCCCCCTGCGCGGCTACTGACAATGGGTAACCCCACTGCCATACACTCGGAAAGTACAACGGGAGCATTCTCATAGCGCGAGAACATGATGAAAGCATCGCTGGATTGCATCCAAGAGCAGACTTCGCAGGGTGTTTGCTCGCCCGTGAAATGCAACATGCCGGCAGGGAATTGCAGTGCGTCGGCAAAAACTCTGTCTTCGGCAAAGTCTATGCCTGTGCCGACAATCACGAATTCAAAGTCTTGCCGTATGTCCGCCACCTTGCGCACAGCACGGAGCATACCTTGTATATTCTTGGCGCGCTCGTCGAAACAACTGACATGCAACAACCGTTTTTTGTCTGCGCGCGGGATAACGGTAGTAGGCTCTGTGTAGAAGAAATCATCCACTACATTGTACAGCCGCTCCCAATGTGCACAGGTGATACCGCATTGCTTCATAGCATTTTCGAGCATCTGACTGACAGGTAAGATACAAGATGCATGGCGTGCAATATATTTCATCACCCTGCCATGCCAACCTCCTCGAAAAGAAAAGTTGGCGGGCAAGTAACCACTCCAATGCTCTACCACGATATAGGGGATATGATAACGAAGACGGAGCCACAGAGCAATGACGCCATTTTTATCCAAGACATTCATCTGAACAATGTCGGGCAGTCCCCATTCGCGTTTGAGTTTTATCCAGCCGCGGAACATCTCCCACATCCAGCGTACACCTGTAGCCTCAGAGAAAAGCACACGAACGTCCGCTCCTTGTCGAGCAACCGCTTCGGCGTGCTTCTGCACAAAAAGACCCGCCATTGCATCCCGCGGGGTGGGGTACCATGCACTGAGGAAGAGTACTTTCATTGCTGTTTTTGGATTCTTTTGCAAAGGTACAACAGAAATCGTAAACTACAAGTCCTTTTCCTGTGTTTTGTATAATCCATTGGCATAACCTTTGTAACACAGGTTGGTTTCAAAGATAGATTTCAGGCATACGCATGAAGCAATATATGCCAATGAACTGATTTTATACCGGTGTATTATGTTTACACGACAAGAACTGGAAGAGGAAAGAACCCGTTTTGCTCCCAAAAAGGAAGTTACCTCATCGTTGAAAGCATATGTAGAGGAAAACATTATACCTATGTATGACGGTTTTGACAAAGGACACGGAAGATACCACGTTCATAGCGTAATCAGGCAGAGCGAGGAGTTGGCACAGTACTACGATGTGAGGGCGGACATGGTCTATGCCATTGCTGCATATCATGATACGGGATTGCGTGAAGATCGTGCTACGCATCACTTGGTATCGGGAAGGATAGTCAGGGAGGACGTAAACCTCCGGCAATGGTTTTCCACGGAAGAAATAGAGACAATGGCAGACGCTGTGGAAGACCACAGGGCCAGCAACAAGGAAGAACCACGCACCATCTATGGGAAAATCGTTGCAGAGGCTGACCGTCAGATTGACGCCGATACGATAATAGAGCGTACGATCCGTTACGGTTTTGCTCATTATCCGACGCTTTCGGAGGAAGAGCACATCGAGAGAGCGATGGAACATCTGCGAAACAAGTACGGGCGGAACGGATATTTGCGCTTATGGCTGCCGGAAAGTCCGAATGCACGCCGATTGGAAGAACTGAGGAATTTGATAGATGAAGAACCGGTATTACGATGCAAAGTGTCGGCTATTTACAACGAAGTCGCAAAAGAATAGTTACGGGGAGGCAGAAAACAGGACGCGGGGTAGCCGATGTCATCTCAATTCCATACTTTTTTCGTTAATGATGTTGCTTTGTTGTGGAATTCTTTATAACTTTGCAAGTTGTATATGTGTATGCAGCGTATGCGGCTGTGTACGATGGAATGTAATTAACAACTATAATTAACTATATCATGGCAGAAAACAAATTGCATTTATTGCAAGACTTCCCCGCAGTGTCCACGGAGGCATGGCGTGAGAAGATTGTGACCGACCTCAAAGGAGCGGATTTCGACAAGAAACTCGTGTGGCGAACGACAGAGGGCTTCAATGTACAGCCTTTCTACCGGCGTGAGGACATAGAGGGCTTAGGAACGGCAGTGTCCGCCCCCGGTCAGTATCCGTTTGTCCGCGGAACCCGTACAAACAACGAATGGACAATCCGTCAGAACTTGTGTGCTAAAGACGCAAAAGCCGCCAATGCAAAGGCTTTGGACGTATTGATGAAGGGCGTAACCTCTTTGGGCTTCAAGTTGGACAAGCAACAATTGTCGGAAGAATATGTAGCCACATTGCTTGACGGCATTCGCGCAGATGTTGCAGAACTGAACTTCAGCATTTGTCCCTGCAAAGCAGAAGAGTTGATCGGCTTATTGGTTGATTATTTCAAGAAACAGAATTATGACCTGACGGCGTTACGAGGAAGCGTTGACGTGGACCCGATAGACAAGATGCTCACGAAGGGCAAGGCTCTGAGCCGCGAGAAAGTCAGCGAAAGAGTGGCAGGTGCCGTTCGTGCGGCATCGGCACTTCCTAAGTACCGTGTGGTTGGCGTAAACTCTATCAGTCTGAACAATGCCGGTGCTTACTGCGCACAGGAACTGGGTTACGCATTGGCATGGGGCAATGAATATATGGAGATGCTCACGGAAGCAGGTGTAGATGCTGCGACAGCAGGCAAATCCATTCACTTCACAATGGGTATAGGCGGTAATTACTTCATGGAGATTGCCAAATTCCGTGCCGCCCGTATGCTATGGGCAATGATTGTGAAACAATATGAGCCTATCTGCAACTGCGGCGAGGATTGCCATTGCGAGAAGGTGGACGGAAAGTATTGCCCGTGTGCCATGAAGATGCATGTGTGTGCAGAAACGAGCCGTTTCAACATGACGGTGTATGATGCATACGTGAACTTGCTCCGTTCCCAAACAGAGACTATGTCGGCTGCTTTGGCGGGTGTGGACGAGATCGTTGTAACTCCATTTGACGCTTCGTACAAAAGTTCGGACGAATTCTCAGAGCGCATTGCACGCAACCAACAATTGCTCCTGAAAGAAGAGTCTCACTTTGACAAGGTGGTGGACCCTGCTGCAGGTTCGTATTATCTTGAAACGCTCACAAAGAATATAGCCGAGCAGGCATGGAAGCACTTCCTGGACATTCAGGAAAAGGGTGGTATGTATGCAATGGTCAAGGACGAAAGTGTTCAAAACGATTTGAAGGAAACACTGGCTAAACGCGAAAAGGATCTGGCAAGCCGAAAAGACATACTGCTTGGTACGAACCAATATCCGAATTTCAACGAAACAGCCCATGAGAAGATAGAGAAGAAATCCTGTGATTGTGCATGCGGCCGTGAGGAAAACGGCCTTTCAACTCTGCCGAATGTACGCGAGGCAGAGGAATTCGAGGCACTTCGTCTGCAGACAGAGGCAGCAGAACATCGCCCTGTCGTATTTATGCTGACCATCGGAAACCTTGCAATGCGCTTGGCCCGTTCGCAATACTCGTGCAACTATTTCGCGTGTGCAGGTTATAAAGTTGTGGACAATATCGGTTTCGATACCGTGGAAGACGGTATTGCTGCGGCTCGAAAGGCAGGAGCAGACGTGATAGTTCTTTGCTCAAGCGATGATGAATATGCAGAATTGGCTCCGAAGGCATGGGAACAACTGCGTGATGCAAAAGAGTTGTTCGTAGTGGCAGGTGCTCCTGCCTGCATGGAGGAACTGAAAGGCAAGGGCATTGAAAACTTCATTTATGTTCGCCAGAATGTGCTTGAAGAACTGAAAAAGTATAATGCTAAACTTCTTAACCGTAAATAGAACAGTATATGAAACCTAATTTTAAGGATATTGATATAACAAAGGTTGCTCCATCTGCAATGAAAGGAAGCAACGAAGCAGATTGGCTGACTCCCGAACAAATTCCGGTGAAGCCTGTATATACAAAGGAAGATCTGGAGGGCATGGAGCATTTGGATTATGCTTCGGGTATCCCGCCATTCCTGCGTGGTCCGTACAGCGCGATGTATCCGTTGCGTCCATGGACGATTCGTCAGTATGCAGGATTTTCAACCGCAGAGGAGAGTAATGCTTTCTACCGCCGAAACCTCGCCAGTGGTCAGAAAGGACTGTCGGTTGCATTTGACCTTGCCACCCACCGCGGCTATGATGCAGACCACCCCCGTGTAGTAGGTGATGTGGGTAAAGCCGGCGTGAGCATCTGCTCGGTGGAAGACATGAAAGTGCTGTTTGACGGTATTCCATTGAACAAAATGTCTGTTTCAATGACCATGAATGGTGCGGTGCTTCCTATTTTGGCGTTCTATATCAATGCGGGATTGGAGCAAGGAGCCAAACTCGACGAGATGGCGGGAACAATCCAGAATGATATTCTGAAGGAGTTTATGGTGCGTAACACTTATATCTATCCACCCAAGTTCTCCATGAAGATTATTGCCGACATCTTTGAATACACATCGAAGAACATGCCGAAGTTCAACTCGATATCCATTTCGGGTTACCACATGCAGGAAGCGGGTGCAACAGCAGATATCGAGTTGGCTTACACACTTGCCGACGGTTTGGAGTATCTGCGTGCCGGTGTGAATGCCGGAATGAACGTGGATGACTTTGCACCCCGTCTGTCATTCTTCTGGGCTATAGGTATGAATCATTTCATGGAGATTGCGAAGATGCGTGCAGGCCGTATGCTTTGGGCCAAGATCGTGAAATCGTTTGGCGCAAAGAATCCGAAATCGCTGGCACTCCGTACCCACTGCCAGACATCGGGTTGGTCGCTGACGGAGCAAGATCCGTTCAACAACGTGGGACGTACATGCATAGAGGCTATGGGTGCCGCATTGGGACACACCCAGTCGCTACACACGAATGCTCTTGACGAGGCCATCGCTCTGCCTACAGACTTCTCTGCACGTATTGCCCGAAACACGCAAATCTATATTCAAGAAGAGACCAAGATCTGCAAGGAGATTGATCCATGGGCAGGTTCATACTACGTGGAGAGCCTGACAAAGGAGATTGCAGAGAAGGCATGGGAGCATATACAAGAAATTGAGAAGTTGGGCGGAATGGCTGCGGCTATCGAGACCGGTATTCCAAAGATGCGTATCGAGGAGGCTGCAGCCCGTACACAGGCCCGTATCGACTCGGGTGCACAGAAGATTATCGGTGTCAATGAATACCGCTTGGCTCATGAGGCTCCGATTGATATTCTGGAGATTGACAATACAGCAGTGCGCGAGCAGCAGATTGCCCGCTTGAAAGATCTTCGCGCCCACCGCGACGAGGCAGCCGTTAAAGAAGCACTGAAGCGCATCACCGCATGCGTACAAGAATTTGCAGACGGTAAGAAGAGCGAGGATAACTTGCTTGACCTGGCAGTGAAGGCTGCCGCAGTGCGTGCTACTCTGGGCGAAATCAGCGATGCATGCGAGGCTGTGGTTGGCAGATATAAAGCAACAATCAGAACTATTTCCGGAGTGTACAAAGCAGGAACGAAAGACGACGAGGACTTCAAGGAAGCCACTCGTCTGACCGCAGAGTTTGCGAAGAAAGAAGGGCGTCAGCCCCGTATCATGATAGCGAAGATGGGTCAGGACGGTCATGACCGCGGCGCAAAAGTTGTTGCAACAGGCTATGCCGACTGCGGCTTTGACGTGGATATGGGTCCTTTGTTCCAAACACCAGCGGAAGCTGCCAAGCAGGCTGTGGAGAATGACGTTCACGTGCTGGGTGTTTCTTCGCTTGCAGCAGGTCATAAGACCCTGATTCCCCAGGTGATTGCCGAACTGAAGAAACTGGGACGTCCTGACATCATGGTAACAGCAGGCGGCGTTATTCCCGCTCAGGATTATGACTTCCTGTACAAAGCAGGCGTAGCAGCCATCTTCGGTCCCGGTACACCGGTTGCTTATTCGGCAAAGGTTGTTATGAAACTTTTGATGAACGAAGAGTAAACCGTCAGTACAACCGATTCCCCGGAATCAGGAACTGCTTATGGCAGATTAGAAAACATACGTTGAATTTTGTACGACAGCAGGAATGGCATTGCTACTCCTGCTGTCGTTTTGGCAAACAGAAGAGTTGTGGATTGGTTGATAGATTTATTGTCGGGTAATTCGGCAGCGCATACGATGCTTGTGTATAGCGCTATTATAGCGACGGGTTGTGCCTTAGGCAAGATACGGTTGCACGGTATCTCGCTGGGCGCGACCTTTGTTTTGTTTGTCGGATTGGCAATGGGACACTTCGGCGTTCAGTTAGACCCCGTCTTAACAGACTTTATGGAGGATTTTGGTCTGATCATCTTTGTTTTTTCGATAGGGCTACAGGTGGGTCCGGGATTCTTCTCATCATTCAAGAAAGGCGGCTTGCGTTTGAATATGCTGGCTTGTGTTATCGTGGTACTTGGTATTGCAGCCGTTTTGATACTGAATGTGATATACGGAGACCGAATAGGCATGCCGATGCTGGTGGGCATTATGTGCGGTGCGATTGCTTCGACTCCCGCCTTAGGTGCGGCCGAAGAAGCCTTGGGGCAACTGCAGTCGGGCGGGGTAATCAGCGAGATACCCTCTATCAGTTTAGGTTGTGCCGTTGCGTACCCGATTTCCATAGTGGGAAGTATCGCCGTGATGATGTTGATACGTCTGATATTCCGTATCAACTGCAAGGACGAAGAGCAGAAATTAGGGCTCTCGCAAACAACCGAAGAAACTCCCGATATATTGACATTCCGCATTACACAAGCGGCAGTGAACGGCATGAGTCTGTCGGCTCTGAAACAACAATTCGGTCATCAGTGCGTTGCCACCCGTGTGAACAGAGACGGCAGAATCTTTATTCCGCACGCAGACACACCTTTGTATGTGGGTGATCTGGTTCTGATAGTGACCCGCCACCATGACGCAATTGACCTGGAACGGTTGTTGGGCGAACGGGTGGAATACGAATGGAAAGACGATGATCGTGAGTTGGTTTCGCGCCGAATAGTGGTTACAAAGAATGACATCAACGGCAAAAACATAGGACAACTGCATTTCCGGAGTGCCTATAACGTGAATGTGACCCGAATCAACCGTGCAGGAGTGAACCTGTTGGCACGTCCCGATTTGGTTTTGCAGGTGGGCGACAGAGTGATGGTGGTAGGTCCGCTGGATGGCATAGAAAAGGTGGAAGTACTATTAGGCAATACACTGAAACGTCTAAACGACCCTCATTTAGTGACCATATTCCTTGGTATTCTTCTTGGTATTGTTCTGGGTGCAACTCCAATTTATCTCCCTCATTTGCCGATGCCTGCCCGTTTGGGCCTGGTGGGAGGACCGATGGTTGTTGCCATCTTATTGGGACGATTCGGCTATAAACTGCGTTTGATAACCTATACCACCCAATCTGCCAACCTGATGCTGAGAGAGTTGGGACTTTGTATCTTTCTGGCAAGCATAGGACTTCAAGCCGGAGGCGATTTTGTAAAGTCGGTTGTTTCTCCCAACGGTTTGCATTGGCTGTTGTGCGGTTGCATTATCACCATCGTCCCTGCGTTGACAGGCGGCGTGATTGCCCGGTTTATGCATCTGAACTTTTTTACAATCTGCGGTTTGATAGCCGGTGCACATACCAATGCACCTCCATTGGCCTATATCAATGCGCAAGGTGATACGGACGAACCCGCCGTGGCTTACTCGACCGTATATCCTCTGGTTACTTTCTTGCGAATCGTTTCGGCGCAAGTGCTAATCCTGATGTGCGTATAGGAGGACTATTTGCACTATCTTGCCTCGTTATTATTTTCTCTGTCAATAGCCACTGAAGCCGTTTCCGTACCCGACGGTTCTCCGTTAATATCAGCCAATCTGATTATCAAAAGGAATCCATTAATGACTATAAAAGAATCATTAAAAAAACTCCCCCAACCCCCTCAAAGAGGGGGATATGCTCCGTTAATGACCGTTAATAAGCCGTTAAAATAGCATATATCATAATACGTTGATAACAAGTTCATTACTGCAACATTAGTACATACATAATAAACTATAGATAAACATTATATCAGTCTTATATGATTGTTATAAAATAGTCAAATGGCGTACAAAGGTACAAAAATACAAGTTATACGCAAATGTTCAGGCAACCATACAGATATATTCTTATCTATACTCCGGCATTTTAATCTGCATCGGAGTCGAAGTCTTCAGGCATGGGAGATACTGACGCACCATCAGCAGACGGGGGAAGACCATCGGCTATTGCGGCAGCGGTTTGCTCGCGCTTGTATGCTTCGAGACGCTGCTTGGCTTCATCGTCTATAGGTTTGAGATTGGGCGCAACGGCAAAGCCATAGCGTGCCATCTTCATATAGACATCACAAGCGTCTTTAGGCTTGAGTTTTCTGAAATTATCCCAGAAGACATCATAATTCTCAATGAGTTTGCGGCGGGTAAGGCGGCTGAACTCCTCTTGCGAATACTGTTCCTTGCTCATAGGCGTGTCGTGGTCGGGTTGCGGCTGCGGCTCGGCATCTGCGTGTTGCGCAGCAGAGAGAAATGCCGCAGGATAGTAGTCGATAATCGTATCGCGGCAAAGATATGCATCTTCCCTCGTGGGGAAAGCATTGGTAATGATATCGTCCGCGCCGGTGTCGTCCGAAATCCTGTAATGCAAGGTTTCGGAGACGACATCGGCGGGCTTTGTCTTGTCCCGGCGGACGACTTTGCCGGCATCGGTAATGACCCAGTAGCGTTGTTCTGTCATTTTTTAGCGGACAGATTGCCGAACATACGGTTCATACGTATCTGCTCCATATATTTGAGCCATCCCTGCCGTTTGGCGAGGCGTTGCGCCTGTGTGAGTCCGTCGGAGTTGTTGCGCGAGGAGGGTGTATAGTAGAGACATTGCTTCATCACATCGAGGTGGGAGACGGACTTGGGCAGCATACGGACGGTGAAAGTACGCAAGCGTCCATTGACAAGACGGCGCACGCGGCGTGGGCGTTTCATCTGGTCGATGTCGTCGTTGCAGACCCAGATGAGTTTGCCCTGTGCGTTCTCGATGACATAGAAGCGTTTGTTGCGTGCTTTCTGCAATGCATCGCACATAAAGATAGCGAGCGAGAGACGGAGACCGTCCAACTTGACTTGGAAGAACACTTTGGCAAGCAGCCGTTTCTCAATGAAGAAGGCTTTGAATTGTTGTTTTGTCATAATCGTTTTGTTTTTAATTGGTCTAATTAGTCTGATAGGGCGAATGGGTCAGATGGTACTCTCTCCGACAACTTGCATTTCGGCTCGTGCGCGGGAGGAGATGGGTTTGTACTGACGCGGGGTATTGAGTTCGTCATAACAAATCCAAACGCCGATGGCACGTGTGATATGTCGGTCGTCGTGCTGTCCGTCGATAGCCCCGATGGTTCGTCCGTTGGCTTTGATTTCCATAAAATCATGTTCGTCGCAGGCTTCCTGACAGGTCTCGATATACATATCTTTGGCAAGCGCTTTCTGCTGGTGCTTGCAGACCATCGGTTTGGTGGAGCGGTTGGTTTGGAACCCCCACTTGGGTTCAAATCCCATATTGATTTTATCCATGGGAGTACGGCAATAGAGGTTGTCATAATGCAAGGCTATCTCATCGAGGACAAACTCGGAGTTACCGCCCTCCGTCTGCTCGGTATCAAGGGTATTGGACTCAATAACAAGCAGTCCGTTTTCATAAGCGGTGGCAATCTGTACGGCTTTCCACGCCAACTGGTAGTGAGGACAATGCCCGCACCACTCGGCGGCAACGACCGGCACACCGCCGTGTGTCATATCGTATCTGTCGAAGACGCAGATGACGGAACGGTCGGAATGGTCGGACGTTCCGCCTATATCGACCACGATGACATAGCGGTCGTTGCACTGATGCTCGGGGTCGTGGTCGGGCATAAACCATATTTTGAGTTCGCCGTCCTGCTGCGGGCGGAACTCTATATTGCGAAGGGCATCTTCTCCGCAATCGCTGTCGCCGAAGACCTCTCCGACAAAAGCAGGCGCACGGCAACCGCGGCGGAGACGCTCCACATCTTCCTGCGGATAGAGACGGTGCCCCGTAGTCTGGAAGGCTTCGAGTGCGGAGGAGGGACGTTCGGATTTCCACCGCCACATATCTTTGATTTGCCGGACAGCATTGCGGTACCAGGCTATGCCTTCGAGCGTAGCCCCCTGTGAAAAGAGCCATCTTTCGTACTCGGTCATAGAGACTATGAAAGCGGGATAGTCATCTATGGGCAGGCGGTCGTTGTCGGCTTCGTACCACGCCACAAAGAGCGGGCTGAAAGAAGACCTTTCAGACGGGTCGTCGGAAGTAGCACGCAGCCACTCGGAATGGAAGAAATTGCCGACACCGCGGGCAGTGGACTCGTAGAAAATCATTGTATTGGGCGCATAGGATATACCGCCCATAATGGACTGCACCAGGTCTTCGGGCTTGATACCCTGGGTGGCTTTGTAGAGTCCGACCTCGGAGAAGTGTGCCATCAGAATATCATCCCCGACAAGGTTGTTGGGTTTCTCGGCAGAGCCGATGGTGATACGGCAGCCGATACCTTTGACGACAAGCGTCTTGTTGCCACGCTCAAAGGGGGTAAGGGCAAATCGTTCTATCTCGTTTTCTTTCCCGAGCAGCCACGTGGGGAGTTTGGCAAGCATCTTGGAGTACATACCGCGGATGATACGTGCGGTATTTTCCACGTGTGCAGCGATGATTGAGTTTACCGCACCGAGCACAAAGAGTTGTTTCCACGCCATATAGAGTTGTATAAGCGTGGAGAAACCAATCTGGCGGGATTTGACAATGATGATACGGACTGGTTTGCCGTACTTGTCGCTGTCATAAATCATCCGCAGCAGTTTACGCTGCCCCCTGTTGAGCGTAAAGAGTATATCTTTTGGGTTGAGCGGGTTCTTGTCTTTGATATAGAAGAAAGAGGCTGCGCAGAACTCGAAGTCGTGCCGGCAGCGTGCTTTGACAAGTTCGCGGCGTACAATTTCGAGATTGACCTTGGTGTATCTCAACTGCAGCCGGTGAAGATAGGTGCGGATGGAGAAACCACAGTCGCGCAAATCGGCAAAGATTTTCTCGTTGTAGCAATCGAAGGGAACCTGGTAGTCTATCCATCCGAGTTCGATAGCCGAGAAAGAAAGACGGCGGCACGAAGTACAGCCCTCACCTGTGATGGGGTTGTAAGTCTGCGTGCGCTCACGGTTGCGCTCGGTGTTGATATGCAGGATTTCGTCGGTAGTCATAGGTCAGACTTTTATTTTCTGTGCCGCAGACCGGAGTATGACAGCCAATGCGCCAAATGTGAAAGCGAGAAGGTGCAGAGCAATGTTGGAATGTCCGAAAAACAGTTGCAGGATAACGGTAAGAGCAACATAGATATAGTTGCGCAGTTGCCGTAGTGTCGGATTGAGCATAAGAAGCATACCGAGAAGAGCGAAAACAATACCCGAAGCCCCGACGGTAGGTATATCCGATGCGGCACAGAGACCAGCAAGAACAGCGCAGACATAGAGTACCGACAGGAAATGCAGGTGCGAGCGATTGAAGCGGCAACAATAGACATTGCGCACAGGCGCATACATCAGGACAAGAGCGAGGATGTTGATAAAGAAATGCAACCACGAGACATGGAAGAACGGATACGTCAAACAGCCCCACAGGTTGTCAGAAGAAACAGAAAAATATGTAGAAAGAGAACTCATTATAGTGAGCAAGGATTATGCTTTATTACATAACGAACGACGATATGCCATGGAACGATAATAGAATGCAAGTGCAGAAGAAGGATTGATATAAAAAGATGGAGCAGGTGTATCAAGAACATCTTGCATAATAGCATACTTGAAATCAATGTTATTTTTCTGCAAATAGATTGATTGAAACCGTGTAAAAATATCAAGGTACATCTGTCTGGTATAGGGACAATCAGTGTGAATAGTACCCGTTTGAAGATATAGGTTATATTTCTCCAATGCGTGCTTTGGAGAAATATAGAATTGCGGAGCAGGTGATTGTGCTACGACTTTGCAGAGATTGGACAAATTCGGATGAACTGAACCATTATCTTTCCATAATGTATCAACAGCATCAATGAAATGTAATTGTCGTAGATGCCGATTGTAGAGACGTTCAGACTTTTTTACAGGGCGTAAGTTTTGTGGGTTAATTGATTTGTTATACAAAGATACGAAAATATCATAACAAGTACAAAACTAATCATATAGACAGCGTAATCTTTTACATTTGCAGCAACTTTTATTCATATTTGCCGTAATCAGTTTGCAGAAATAGCCGTTATTTTGGGAACTGAAATTTTAATGCACTACACTTATGCAAGAAGAGGAAAAGAAAAACCAAGAAGAACAGGCAGAAACAATACCGCCTGTGGATAACGAAGGTGCTGCGGCAGAAACGCAACAAGAAGAAGGTGAAAAGGAGGATATGATTACCGCGAAAGACGGGAACGGTGCGCCGGTAGCAGAGCCTATGCCGCGCGATGTATTCTTTGAGCGTATCCGTACCAACGTACCCGACGGGAAATTTGACGATGACGAGCAGGAGTATTTCCGCAAAGCGATGGAGTTGCTCGATGCCGCCGAGGAGGGGAACAAGAAATACAAGGGTATGAACGAGAAACTGATGCGCAGGTATCAGGAAGACCCCGAGGAGGTGGCTATACTGATGGACTATATGGAAGGTATGCCGCTGATAGACGCTATCGTAAAGCACAAAGGCGAAGAGGCTCTGACGATGAAAGAGGGCGACGAAGGTTGGGACAGTTATCAGAAAGCGGTATCTGACCGCAAAGCCGACCGCCAACACCAAATGGACTTGATGGAGGAGATAAATGGAAATATGGGTACAAGCCTGAAGGAGTTTGATGCGTGGGCGGAGGAGAACGGTTTTGACGACGAGCAGAAAGCAAAAGTATGGGAATTGCTGCAAGGCGATTTGGACAACATCAGCAAGGGCAAGTTCACCAAAGAGATACTCGGACGCTACAAAGATGCGTTGAACTATCAGAAAGATGTAGAAGGTGCACGCGAACAAGGGAAAGCGGAAGGCAAGAACGAGGCTATCGAAGCGAAACGCAAAGAGATGGGAGGCAGCGGACTTCCTGCGGTAGAAGCAGGCAACGTACAGGAACCCGAGGAGAAAAAAGGCAATGATACGGCAGCCTTCCTTGAACGTATGCGCAAAAGGTAAACAATAACTAAAATCATATTAACATTTAACAATTAAAAGAGATGAAACAGTTTCTGAAAAACTTTAACTTGCTCGGTTTCTTGATGCTGGGCTTGTGCGTGTTGCTCGGAGTGGGCGACATGTCGGGTGCTGTGATGAGTGCGGACGGAACAGCGACCGCATTGGAAAACGGCACCCAAGTGAACACTGCGGAGCGCAGTGCATTGGAGACCACGGACTACAGGGAGTGGGCACCCAATCTGATTAAAGACCCTGTTGACCAGAAAATCGTACAGATACGTCCTTATGCGACGCTGTTTGATACGATACTGCGCTATGTGGGTACACAGCAGACCAATAACCTTGAGTTCAAGTACTGGCAGATTTCGGCACGTGAGCAGAAAGACAAGGTAAAGACTTTTACCGCAACCGCCAACAGCAACAAGAAACAATGTACCGGCAAACTTGACCCGACCAATATCGGCTTTGCGGACAAAACGGACAACATTCTTGTAAAGGGCGTAAAGGGTGCAGACGGAGAAGATTTGGTACTCTATGTATATAACAAAGATGACCAGTATCTTTACGTAAGTGTGGACGAAGACCAGGTGGTAGCAAGTAGCAGCGATTGGACTATCCCTGCTATTGCAGCAGGTACCGAGTTGTATCTGATGGGACGCAGTGCAGCCGAGTTGGACACCACCTCTCCCGCTATCGAGTTCTTCCCCGAGGAGAAAATGGGTTATTGCCAAATCTTCAAGTGCGAGATTACAATGTCAAACTATGCGAAGATGGCGGACAAAGAGGTAAAATGGGATTTGAACGAGATTGAGGAGGAGGCTTTGTTTGATTTCCGCCGTGCAATGGAAAAGAGTTACCTGTTTGGTCGTCAGTCGAAGGTATATGACCCACTGAAGAAGAAATTCATCTACCGTACAGGCGGTATATTCTCTACGGTTCTGAAAGCCAACGGCGAGTATCAACTGAACAGCGCAGCCACAGACCCGAATGCGGAAATCGTGGATATGATGAAGCATATCTTTGTAGGTAACAGCGGAGCGAAAGAGCGTTTTGCGTTGGCAGGCAGCGATGCAGTAGCAAAAATCTCGAAGATGCAGAAGGTTTACAAGCACCAAGACGCTGTGAAGACCGAGGTGATTATGGGCGTAACGTGGAGCAAGATTGTAACGAACTTCGGTACACTGAATATCGCTTCGCACCCCGTATTCGACGAGACCCCCTACGGCAGTTACATGCTTGTGATAGACCCGCAGTTTGTAAAGAAATGGCAATGCATGCCGTTTGAGCGCCAGGAGGTGAACGGCAAGGAACACTTGATTGTGAACGGCGATATTGTAGTCTTCACCGAGACGGCAGGTGTAGCGGTTTACAACCCGAAAGTACACAGCGTAGTAAAAGTAGTGTAATTTGACAATTGACAGACAGGGGCGGGTGAGTGTATCGCCCGCTCCTGTTGTTTTGATTACAGCGATAGTATCGCCGACAATGAAAACAATACATAGAGTATGAGAAAGACATATAAATCGAATGCGGCGAAGTTGCGGTTAGTGGTGGAAGTGCGCGGAGAGCGAATGGGTATAGAGTTTGGCTGGGATATTGTGAGCCAAGGCGGCGCGATGGGTTGCAGTTACAGCACGGAAGATGAGGCAGTACAGGCGGCTATTGAGCAGAGCGGGTTGTTCGGGAACAAGGTGTGGTGCGAGAGACCCCCTCTAACCCAAGAGCCCCCCTCTAACTTCCCCTTTGAGAGCACCCCGCTACGCGTTGCTTGTGAAGACCCCGCGACAGAAGAGGCTGACAGAGCAGAGCAAGATGCAACCATTAACGTTTGCGACACTCCTATCAAGAGTATAGCGGACGCGAGGAAGGTGTTGCAGGAGCAATACGGCAAGAGCGCAGAGGAGACCAAGACAAAGGTGCAGGTCCTGACACTGCTCAATGAGTTGGGGCTGAAGTATTCAATTAAGAATTAGAATTTAACATGCTTGGTAAGGATATTGAGAACAGGGTGCTGGTGAAGTTGGAGGAGTATAGTCCGTACGGCGAGCAGGTGGGGCAGACGCTGCTGGCAGGCGGGGATGTGCTTGATGAACAGAAACCGATATACAATTATATCCATCAGCACTTGGCGGAAGCAGCAAACGAGATGCTGTTGACGCTGCCATTGCACCGGCTACACTACAAGCTGGAGAGTACAAACGGGACACCCGACAGCGGGGACAACCGTGTGGGGAGTATCTCCTTGCCGGATGACTACCTGCGGTTGCACACGCTGCGTATGCAGGGCTGGACGAGACCTGTACACAAGGTGGTGCGTGAAGGCGATGCAGAGTATATCCAGCAATTCAGCCCATGGAAACGCGGGACGAAACAGAAACCCGTGGCAGTGGAGATGAACTACCGGCTCTATTACTACAGCGTGGACGCAGATACAACGCATCCTGTGGAGAGTTTCCTGTATATCCCGAAGTTTGACGAAACGCAGGTATATGACGGGCAGGTGGCGGAGGCTATCGCGTTGCATTGCGCACGGAAGGTGTGCGAGGTATTCGGTATGACGGAACAGATAACGGTATTCACCAACGAGATAAACTCGGTGCTTGAAAACATACGGCTATGATAGACAAGAAGGACAACAGATACAAGTATCTGAAGCGTACGGATACACCGAAAGAAGCGGTGTTGTTGCAGCAGGAGCAGCCGGCGGAGAAGCGGAGTCTGAACATGCAGCGTCTGATGCGCTACCGTGCGATGTGGGACGCGATGGCGGGTTTCCGTCTGCGCCGTCTGCGCACGAAACGGTACGAGCGCGGACAGCAATGGGAGGATATGATAGTGGTAGGCGGCAAGAAAATAAGCGAGGCGGAGCATATCCGCAAGCAGGGGAAAGTGCCGCTGAAGAACAATGTGATGCTGCAAACGCAGAACAGCGTAGTGGGTGTATTCCGCAACAACTACACGCACCCGGAAGCGATAGCCCGTACCAGGGACAACCAGCATATCGGCGAGATGATGACGGCGATGCTGCAATACGTGGAGCAGATAAACGAGATAAAGGAGGTGGACGCAGCGGACTTCATGGAGGGGTTGCGCAGCGGTTTTGCGGTGCAGTATATCGACTACCAGTGGAACAACGAGACCTGTACAAAAGAGATACGTGTGATGAGTTGCGCTCCGACGCATGTGTTTATCAATGGCGGCGTGCACGATACACGCGGCGGGGATATCACGTGTATCGGTCTGCTGACGGATATGCCGCTGAACGACGTGATACAGCGTTTCTCGCACAGCGCGGCGGACTCGGAGAAGATACGGGAGATATACAGCCACGCCGACCGCGGAAACCTGCAAGGGCTGTACAGAACATTTATGGACAGCAGCAAGAGCCTGGATTTTCTCGTGCCAGAGCAGGCGGATATGTGCCGTGTGATACAGGCGTGGGAGCGCGAGAGCGAGGAGACGTGGCTGGTTCACGACAAATACGAGCAGACGCTGACCATCTATCCGAAGAAAGACAAGGCGCAGATAGATGCGATGATAGCGGAGCGGCAACGGGACATAGAGGAGAACGACCTTGACCCCGAGAAGACGGAGATAACCTGCGTACTGCACAACGATGTGTATTGGTACGTGCGGTATATGAGTCCGCGGGGAGACGTGCTGTGGGAGGGACGCAGTCCGTTTGCCCACAGGAGTCATCCGTTTGCGGTATATATGAGCCGACTGGTGGACGGAGAGATATACAGTTTCGAGGAAGCGATAATCGACCAGCAGCGCTACATCAACCGTCTGATAACGCTGAACGATTTTATCATGAGTGCGAGTGCCAAGGGTGTGCTGGTATTCCCCGAGAATGCCATTCCGAAAGGAATGAACAAAGAGGACATCCTGGAGCAATGGACGAGTTACAGGGGCGTTATCTTTGCGAACCTGAAAGCGGGCGTACCGATGCCGACGCAGATAAGCACGAATGCGACGAACATCGGGACAAACGAATTGCTGGCACTGCAACTCCAGTTGGTGCGGGACATCAGCGGCGTACACGGGGCGATGCTCGGCAAGGAAGCCAAGAGCGGTACGGCGGCAAGCCTGTACGCACAAGAGGCAAGCAATGCGCAGACGAACCTGCTTGACACGATAGAGAGTTTCGCGGCGTTCAGGAAACGCAGGGACTACAAGATAGCCAAGGTGATACCGCAATGCTACGACTATGTGGACTACATTCCCGTGGCAGGCAAGGACTATTCGGACGCGGCAAAGGAATGGAACGCGGAATTGGCATCGAAATTCGACTACTACATACTGATAGCCGAGACGAACAACAGCGAACTATACCAGGCGCAGTTGAACCAACTGCTGATGGCGGCGTTGCAGCAGCGGCTGATAGATTTCAAGACAGCATTGGAGGTAGGACGTTTCCCGTTCGGCGACCAGGTGCTGCGTTTGCTGGAGCGCAAGGAACAGGAGATGCAGCAACAGCAGGCACAGCAGCAGGCGATGATGCTGCAAGGGCAGGCGGCAGGATTGCAGATGGCAGACCAAGGTGCTAGCCAAGCCGAGATAGCGCAAGCGGGCGCGGACATGGCAGCACAGGCTCTGGCAAACGAGAACGCCTTGCAGGCACAGGCAGGGCAAGCCGACCCGCGGGCGATGGAGATGATAGGACAAGTGTTAGGCGGAGGTTAGGTTTTTACAGATACCGCAATAAACAATGGTAGAAACCTATAATTTTGTGGTGTTATGACGATTAAGGAAGCGCAGTATTTTCGAGACTATATTGACAGCCGATTGCAGGAATTACTGAGTGCCATGACAAAAGAAGAGCATGACACTCTGCAAGGACGTCGTTTTGCTGACAGGTTTATGCAAGGTATTACCAATCAGCAAGAATTACCTCAATCTGTCTTCCGTCAGTTTTTGGAAGAGATAGATTTCTCGGAGGCTAAATCTCTGCATGATGACCTTGTGAAAGCGCAAGGACAGATAGAACAGGCGTTATCGGAAGCGGAGAAAGTGTCGGATATGGAAAGCCTGCACTATACGGATGCAGGCGGCGAGACAAAACCTTTTTATATCTATATTGATACCGACGATGCAGCATTTAACGGATTAAACATAAAGAACGATGAAGAACTATGGGAAGGCATAAACACGGTATTGGAGAGAGAAAAAAGCGGTAATATACAGATTGTAGATTTGAATATCCATGGTATAATTTACCTCAAACGGATTTATTTGTATGTCAGTGAAATCAAAATCAGAGGTATTTACGGTTTTAAAAAAGAGTATTTATGGTCAGTAGATGGTTATTACGAGCGTTCAATAAATACAGATGGCAGTATCTCGGATTGGGAATGGCATGGTTTGGACGATACCATACAGAAGAAAGTTTCAGATGAGATAAATAGTCAGATGTCATCTATTTCATTAGATTATATATCACAACTTAATTAACAATCAAACAATTATGTCAGAAGTAAAGAAGTACTTAGACCAAAGTGGCGTAGATGCCTTTTGGTTGCGTGTGAAGAAGCACGTGAGTGACAGCATTGCGGACAAGTCCGATGCAGGTCACAAACATGAGATTGCAGATGTGAACGGCTTGCAGGATGCCTTGGACTTGAA